>CP113055.1:3177777-3520554 GCA_026625625.1 Blastomonas sp. SL216 | reverse complement strand
TCGATGGCGTGCTGTTCACCGGCTCTGCCACCACGGGCATCGCGATCAACCGCACGCTGGCTGCGCGCCCGGACAAGATCGTCGCGCTCGAAATGGGCGGCAACAACCCGATGGTCATCTGGGACACGCCGTGCATTGCCGATGCCGCCGCGCTGATCATCCAGTCTGCCTTTACCTCGGCGGGACAGCGCTGTTCCGCCGCAAGCCGGCTGATCGTGCGCGATACCCTTTACGACGCGGTGATTGCGGAAACCAAGAAGCTCGCCGACCGGCTGGTCGTGGGCAAGCCGTTCGACGATCCGCAGCCGTTCATGGGCCCGGTCATCGACAATCCCACCGCCGACGGGCTGACCGAGAGCTTCCTCTATTTCCTCAGCAATGGCGGCCGGGTGATCAAGCATCTGGTGCGGCTCGACGACAAGCTGCCCTTCCTGTCGCCCGCGATCATCGATGTCACCAACGTCAGGGACCGCCCCGATGTCGAGCTGTTTGGACCGCTGTTGCAGGTGATCAAGGTGAGCACGTTCGAGGAAGCGGTGGCAGAGGCCAACAACACCCGCTTCGGGCTGTCCGCAGCGCTGGTGGGCGGCAGCCCGCAGCATTACAAGCAGTTCTGGGCGAACATCAGGGCGGGCATCGTCAACTGGAACCGGCCCACCAACGGCGCGTCGTCCAAGGCCCCGTTCGGCGGCGTCGGCCTGTCCGGCAATCACCGGCCCAGCGCCTATTATGCCGCCGACTATTGCGCCTATCCGGTGGTGTCGAACGAGATGGAACAGCCGCGCGCCACCATCGGCATCGGGCTGAAATCGGACTGAGCCAGAGCGGGTTCCACCTCCGTCACAAAAGCAAATCTAACCCCCGCAAAAGGGGTTCTGCTTTGCAACTGCACCGCGCACGGACCAGATGCACCGTTGGAAAGGACCAACGGCATGACGCACCCGCACGCATCCCCCAATCGCCCGTCCGGCACCGTCTGGCTGGTCGGCGCAGGCCCCGGCGATCCCGATCTGCTCACCGTCAAGGCGGCACGGATCATTTCGCGCGCGCGGCTGATCGTGCATGATGGCCTGGTCGATGATGCGATCCTCGCCCTGGCGCGGCCCGATGCGCAGCTGATCTCGGTCGCCAAGCAGCGCGCGCGCCATACGCTGCCGCAGCAGGATATCAACGCACTGCTGATCGAACAGGCCCGTGCGGGCCATGATGTCGTGCGGCTGAAGGGCGGCGATCCGTTCATCTTCGGCCGTGGTGGCGAAGAGGTGGACGATTGCCGCGCCGCCGGTGTCGCGGTCGAAGTCATCCCCGGCATCAGCGCCGCCAATGGTGCCGCAGCCGCCGCGCAGCTGCCGCTGACCCATCGCGATCTGGCCAGCGCCGTCACCTTTGTTGCGGGCCAGTGCAAGGGACTGACCGAACAGGACTGGTCGGGCCTGGCAGGCAAGGGCCGCACGCTGGTCATCTATATGGGCGTTGCCACCGGCGATGCGATTGCCGAAAAGCTGATCGCCGATGGCCTGTCGCCCGACACCCCGGTGGCGGTGCTCGAAAAGGGCACCCGCGCCGATATGCGCACCTTGCGCACGCTGCTGACCGATCTTGGCCCGATGATCGCGCGCGAAGCTGTGGTCAGCCCGGCGCTGATCGTCATCGGCGATGTCGTCACCCGCGCGCGCGCCACCGATTGCCTTCCGACCTTGTTTGCCCAGCATCTGGAGCCGATTGCATGAAAATCCTGACCGGTAACGACCTGAAGACCGGAGACGTCATCTGGTGGGCGGGCGATACCCGCTGGTCGCGCCATCTGGCGGAAAGTGTCGATGCAGGCGACGAGGCCGAGGCGATCCTCAAGCGCGAGGAAGCCGCGCGCCGCGTCAACGTGCCCTATGTCGTCGACGGCCGCCAGACCGAGCAGGGCCCGATGCCGCTGCACATCAAGGAACGCGTCCGCGCCTTTGGCCCGACCGTGCGCCCGGACCTCGCCATCAACACCAGCATCCCGATCGTGAAGGTTTGATCCCGATGCTTTCACGTCGCCAGACCCTGACCACCAGCCTTGCCGGCATCGCCGCGCTGGGTGGCGGCCTGGTGGGCGTTCCGGCGGTCGCAGCGCCCCCACGCACCACGGTGGTGGTCGAACAGACGTTGCTCAAGGCGCTTCCCGGCAAGGGCGACGCTCTGGGCCAGTTCCTCGCCGCCAATTGGCTGGTGATGGACCAGCAAGCGCTCGACCAGGGGCTGTTCACCGGCTTCTGGCTGGCCCGCGCCGAGACCGGTTTCGAGCCATGGGATTATGCCATGTCGGTGGGCTATCCGACCGCGACGGGCTTTGAAGACCCGGCCACGGCCAAGGGCTTCGAAGCGATCCGCACGGGCCACAAGACGGTGCTGATCGATGGCCAGGGACTGGCACAGCTGGGCCGGATCGTCGGCAGCCAGCGGCTGGACGTCGTGGCTGTGCGCGGCTTTGCCGCACAGGTTTGAATTTTTGAGAAGGATACGAGATGTATCAGTACGACCAATATGACCAGGCAATGGTCGATGCGCGCGTCGCGGAGTTTCGCGACCAGGTGCGCCGCCGGCTTGATGGCAGCCTGCCCGAGGAGGAGTTTCGTCACCTCCGGCTGAAGAACGGCCTCTATCTGCAGCTGCACGCCTATATGCTGCGAGTCGCCATTCCCTATGGCACCCTGTCGTCGCGGCAGATGCACATGCTCGCGCATATCGCGCGCAAGTACGACAAGGGCTATGGCCATTTCACCACGCGGCAGAACATCCAGTATAACTGGATCAAGCTGGAGGACGCACCCGACATTCTCGCCGAGCTGGCAACCGTGGAAATGCACGCGATCCAGACCAGCGGCAACTGCATCCGCAACATCAGCTCGGACCAGTTTGCAGGCGCTGCGGCCGACGAGATTGCCGATCCGCGCCCCTGGGCCGAACTGCTGCGCCAGTGGTCGACCTTCCACCCGGAATTCCAGCTGCTGCCGCGCAAGTTCAAGATCGCGGTGATCGCCTCGCCCAGCGACCGGGCGGCCATGCGGCTGCACGATATCGGTATCGAGCTGGTGAAGAACGCAGATGGCGTGCTCGGCGCGAAATTCTTCGCAGGCGGCGGCATGGGCCGCACCCCGATGATCGCGCCGATGATCCGCGAATTCGTGCCGATCGAAGAGCTGATCAGCTATGCCGAGGCGTGCCTGCGCGTCTACAATCGCCATGGTCGCCGGGACAACAAGTACAAGGCGCGCATCAAGATCCTGGTGCATGAACTGGGCGCTGCGGAATATATCCGTCAGGTCGAGGAAGAATTCGCGCACATGAAGACGCTGGGGCTCAATCCCCCGGTCGCCGAGCTGGAGCGCATCAGCGCCTATTTCGCCGACCCTGCCTTCGACCAGGGCCTCAGCGACACGATCGACCGTTCGGACCCCGACTTCGCCGTCTGGGTCGATCAGAACACGCATCCGCACCGCGTGCCCGGCTATGCGTCGCTGACGATCAGCCTGAAGCCCACCGGCGGCATTCCCGGTGATGCGACTGCCGAGCAGATCGACCTGATGGCCGAGCTGGCGCGCGATTATGCCTTTGACGAGCTGCGCGTGACGCATGCCCAGAACATCGTGCTGGCGCATGTCCGCAAGGCCGATCTCCACGCCATCTGGCAGAAGCTGGATGCAGCAGGCCTGGCCACCGCCAATCTCGACCTGATCGGCGACATGATAGCCTGCCCCGGCCTGGATTATTGCAGCCTCGCCAATGCCCGCTCGATCCCGGTGGCGCAGAAGATATCCGAGCGCTTTGCCGATACCGGCAAGCAGCGGGACCTTGGCGAGCTGAAGCTCAAGATTTCCGGCTGCATCAACGCCTGCGGCCATCACCATGCCGGGCATATCGGCATATTGGGCGTCGATAAGAAGGGCGTGGAAAACTATCAGCTGCTGCTCGGCGGATCAGCTGCGGAGGACGTGTCGATCGCCAAGATCGTCGGCCCCGGCTTTGACGAGGACGGCATCGTCAAGGCGGTCGAAACCGTGACTGATGTCTATCTTGGCGCGCGCGAACAGGGCGAGCGCTTTGTCGACACCTATCGCCGCATCGGCATGGAGCCGTTCAAGGAGGCGCTTTATGGCTGAGGTACAGATCATCTATCGCGGCGAGCCCGCTGTCTCCGACGCCGCCGTCGCGCTGGCCGATTTCGCCGCCGGGACCAACTCGGCCGCCGTCCGCATCGAGCCGGGCGAGGACGTGCGCGCCTTGCTGCCGCATCTCGATCAGCTACGGCTCGTCGAGGTGAACTTTCCCAGCTTTGGCGATGGCCGCGGGTTTTCCAGCGCACAGATCCTGCGCGAGGCGGGCTATGCGGGCGAGCTGCGCGCGGTCGGCGACGTGCTGGTCGACCAGTTCGTGTTCCTGCGCCGCTGCGGCTTTGACAGCTTTGCCCCGAACCGGCCGCTCAACCCGGACGATGTGAAGGCGGCCGAGGGCTTCTTCCCCGAATTCTACCAGAAGACCAGCGACGGCGTCGCCGCGATCTGGGCCAAGCGTCATCAGGTGGCATCATGAAGCAGACCGAGATCAACCCGCAGCCGCCCGTCACCGCCGCCGCGCCGCGCCAGCGCGACCGCATCGACCCGAAGCCGCGCTTCACCGAAAGCGATGCGATCCGGCTCAACCACATGTTCCGGGGTACCGACACCGCCGAAATGATGCGCACCGTCATCCGGGACGGTCTGGTCGGCGATCTCGCCATTGTCTCGTCCTTCGGCGCGGAAAGCGCGGTGCTGCTGCACATGATCGCGGTGGTGGACCCGGCGCTGCCGGTGCTGTTCCTGGATACCGGCAAGCATTTCCCCGAAACCCTGGCCTATCGCGACACTCTGGTCGAACGGCTGGGGCTGACCAACCTGATCCTGCTGGCGCCCGACGAGCAGGAACTGGCCGGACAGGACGCAAACGGCCTGCGCTGGTCCTATGACCCCGATGGCTGCTGCGAGATCCGCAAGGTGCGCCCGCTCGCCAAGGCGCTGCTGGGCTATGACGGTTCGATCACCGGTCGCAAGGGCTTCCAGTCCGCGACCCGCCAGGGCCTGCCGCGATTCGAGATCGACACCAGCGACGCGCAGGGCCGCTTCAAGATCAATCCGCTCGCCAGCTGGACCAAGGAGATGCTCGACGGATATTTCGCCGAGCACGACCTGCCGCGCCATCCGCTCGAATCGCAGGGCTATCCCTCGATCGGCTGCGCGCCGTGCACCAGCAAGGTGGCACCGGGCGAGGACCCGCGTTCCGGCCGCTGGAAGGGCTGGGACAAGACCGAATGCGGCATCCACAGCGAAGTGACGCCGCTGCCGGGCCTCGACAGTGATGATGGTGCAAACGACCCCGTATTCTGAGCCGCATCAATAAACAGTACATGCGTTTGGAGTATTCATCCTAATGTTCAGGGCTTTTTAACCCTGACCCTGCAGTCATGGGGCATGTCCGCTGAACCCGCCCTTGAGCAGATTCTGTACATCAGCACGCTTTCTCCAAGGGAGACTGTGGAGCTGTCGTCAATTCTGGCATCAGCTCGGCGCAATAATACGCGTCAGGGGATTACCGGCCTGCTGATGTTCAACGGCAAGCGCTTTCTGCAGGTTCTGGAAGGCCCCGCAGATGCAGTCGAGCAGACCTTTGAGCGTATCCGGCGCGATCCCCGCCACCGGGCGCAGGTTGTGCTGAGCCGCAAACGGGTGGAACGGCGCGAATTTGGCGCATGGTCGATGGCCTTCCGCGACGGATCGCAGAGCAGCAGTGCCGATCTCTACGAAGACATCTGCGCTTTGTCTGCCGCAGCACACCCCAATCTGAAGGCGGAACTGCAGGCCTTTGCCCGCCAGCTATGAAGGGCATAGACTGCGTCTATTGCTGCGCAGCATGAACCTCTCTTGCCAGGCGGTTGACAGGCCATGATGTTCATCCCATTTTAAGCTTAGCAGGCCGGGCCCCTCTGGCGCAGCATGATGAAAATGCTGCGTGATGTCGGACTGCTACGGGATGCGCACCATCCCGGGCTTTCGGCCCGGTCAATCGATCAAACTACCCCGCGTATCCCGACCAATGCACCATCCATTGGAAAGGACAAGCAAATGAAAAACATAAAGGCCGCAACCATCGCGGCTCTGTCAGTCGCAGGACTTGCTCTCCCCGCCAGCGCTTCCGAATTCCAGGACATTCGCCATCAGGTGAATGTCCCGCATGGCGAACGCGAGATCACTGCCGTCTATCAGCCCAGGACCATGGTCAGCTATCGCCAGGTCGGCAACATGACCCCCAACCGGCCCAGCACCGCGCGCTGCATGTGGAAAGCCGAAATCTCGGTCGAGCGGCATCTCCAGGCTCCGACAGGCCAGGGCAGCCATGTCGTGCGCACGCTGGTCCCCGCCAAGCTGATCGAAGGTTCCACCAATGGCCGCTGCGCGCAGGGCAAGGAGCAGGTCAGCAACACGCTGGCACGCCGCGCGGATGAGGTGCGCGATCACGTGCTCGCCGTCGCCGCTGAAGACCGCAACGCGCTGATGGCGGAACTCAGCATCGCCACCGGCACGCCCGCAGGCTGAGCTTTCCAATCCTCCCCCGGCCAGGCCGGGGGAGGATTTTGGACCGCGCCAAGCTTGCCATCCCGCGCCCGCTAGCCCATTGTCTGCGCAGATAAAAATCTTCGCAGGGAAGGACAGGCCGTGGCCGCTCGCTCACTCAAATTCGGTTCGATTGCTCTCGCTTTGGCGATCGCCCCCCTGTGCACGCCCGCACTGGCGCAGGATGCAACCGAGAATTTTACCGTCATCATCGGCGGCACCAAGGTCGGGCATCTCGATGTCGTGCGCAGCGGCGACACGGTGAAGATCGATTACGATTACAAGAACAACGGCCGCGGCCCGACCATGAAGGAAGAGCTGAAGCTGGATGCCAAGGGCATGCCGGTCGCCTGGAAGATTACCGGCAACTCGACCTTCGGCAATGCGATCAACGAAAGCTTCACGATGCAGCGCGGTACCGCGCGCTGGACCGATTCGACCGGCAGCGGCACCGCCAAGCCCAAGGGCCAGGCGATCTATGTCGCGCAGGAAGGCAGCCCCTGGTCGGCAGGGCTTTATGCCCGCGCCCTGCTCGCCGATGACGACCGCACTATCCCCGCCCTTCCCGGCGGAGCGCTCAGCCTGGCCGAACTCGAAAAGGTACAGGTGACAGGGACCGGCGGCGCGATGACCGTCACGGCTTATGCGCTGTCGGGCACCGATCTTGATCCGGGCTATTTCCTGCTCGACGACAAGGGCGCTCTGTTTGCCGCCATCAGCCCGCGCGCGGTGTTCGTGCGCCGCGGTTTCGAGGGCGAGGACATCAAGCTGCGCGACCTGGCGGTCAAATATTCGACCGAACGCTTCGTCAAGATGCAGGCCAAGGCGGCGAACAATTACAAGGCGCCCGTGCGCATCACCAATGTGCGCGTGTTCGATCCGGTCTCGATGACGCTGACCGAACCCCGGAGCGTCGTGGTGCGCGGTCGCCATATCGCTGCCGTTCTTCCGGCCAACAGCCCCGCCACGCCCGGCGAAGTGACCATCGATGGCGATGGCGGCACGCTGGTCCCCGGCTTTTACGAGATGCACGGGCATATCGGCCAGGAAGACGCGATGCTCAACATCCTGGCGGGCATCACCTCGGTGCGCGACATGGGCAACGAGATCGACGTGCTCGACGGGCTGGTGGAGCGGATCGAAAGCGGCGTGCTCGCCGGGCCGCGCGTCACCAAATCGGGCTTTATCGAAGGCAAGAGCCCGTTCAGTTCGAACAACGGCAAGCTGGTGAGCAGCCAGCAGGAGGCGATCGACGCCGCGCGCTTCTATGCCGCGCGCGATTATCAGGCGATCAAGATCTACAATAGCATGAACCCCGAATGGATCCCGGCACTGGTCAAGGAAGCCAAGGCGCTGGGCCTGCATGTGATGGGCCATGTCCCCGCCTTTACCAACGCCGATGCGATGATCGCGGCGGGCTATGACGAGATGACGCATATCAACCAGGTAATGCTGGGCTGGGTGCTGGAGCCGGGCGAGGATACCCGCACGCTGCTGCGCCTGACCGCGCTGCAGCGGCTGCCGTCGCTCGACCTCAACAGCGGCCGCGTCAACGCCACCATCCGCGCGATGGTCGACAACAAGGTGACGATCGATCCGACCTTCGCCATCCATGAATCGCTGCTGCTGTCGCGCAACGGCACCATCAACCCCGGCATGACCGATTATGTCGACCATATGCCGGTGGGCGTGCAGCGCAGTGCCAAGCAGGCCTGGGCCAAGATTGCCAGCCCGGCCGACGACAAGGCCTATCGCGGTGCCTTCGACCAGATCGCCGCGACCATCCGCAAGATGCACGAAGCCGGCATCTTCCTGATCCCGGGCACCGACATGGGCGGCAGCTTCACCTTCCACCGCGAGCTGGAACTGTACCAGAAGGCCGGGATGACCCCCGCCCAGATCCTGCGCCGCGCCACCTATGACATGGCGCAGTATCTCAAGCAGGACCAGTCGCTGGGCAGCATCGAGAAGGGCAAGCTTGCCGACTTCTTCCTGATCCAGGGCGATCCGGTCAAGGACCTCAAGGCGATCAAGGCGATCCGCATGGTCGCCAAGGATGGCGTGTTCTATTATCCGAGCGAGGTCTATCCCGAATTCGGCATTAAGCCGTTCGCCACCAAGCCGAAGGTGAAGCTGCCGAAATAAGGGGCGGAAATAGCAACAGCCTTTGCCGTCACCCCCGCGAAGGCGGGGGTCCCGCTGCCTGCTTCATGCCTGATGCACAAGCGGGATTCCCGCGTTCGCGGGAATGACGGGAGATATCAATGCGTGCGTAGGGGGGTGACAGACTGCCGCCTCAGCCCATGACAAACGCGTTGAGCTTGTTGCCGTCCGGGTCGCGGAAATAGCAGGCGTAAAAGCCCTGATCGCCGCGCGGACCGGGCAGGCCTTCATCGCTGCCGCCATGGGCCAGCGCGATGCTGTGAATCCGGTCCACCTGGTCCCGATCGCTCGCTTCGAGCGCCACCATGACGCCGTTGCCGACGCTGGCCGGGTTGCCATCGAACGGCTTGATGACCGCCACCCCGGGCGCGCCGCCGGGTACGCCAAAGGCGATGTAGGTATCAAATTCCATCATGCGACCCACACCCATTTCGGCGGCAATTGCGTCATAGAAGCGCGCCGACCGCGCGATATCGTTAGTCCCCAGAGTAACATAGCCGATCATTTGCATCCTCCTCTACCGGTGAGTATTCGAACATAACCGGAACATGAGAAGGTCACAAGCTTGATGTCAGCCCTTGCCGCCGTGTGTTCACGCCGCCTTGCGGATGACCACCGATCCGGCCGAATAGCCCGCACCGAACGAGCAGATGATGCCGGTGTCGCCGGGCTTCAGGTCTTCGCTGTTGAGATGGAAGGCGATGATCGATCCGGCGGACGAGGTATTGGCATAGCTGTCGAGCACGGTCGGGCTTTCGTCCTCGCTCGCCTCATGCCCCAGCACGCGCTGTGCGATCAGCCGATTCATCCCGGCATTGGCCTGATGCAGCCACAGGCGGCGCAACTGCTCGGGTGCCAGCCCCAGCCGCGCGATATGATCGGTGATCAGATCACCCACCATCGGTACGACTTCCTTGAACACCTTGCGGCCCTCCTGGACGAACAGCTTGTCCGCCGCATCGCGGCTGTCGGGCGCGGTGCGGTTGAGGAACCCGAAATTGTTGCGGATGTTGTTCGAAAAGCGCGTCTTGAGTTGCGTCCCCAGAATGTCCCAATGGCCCGCAGGCGCGAAATCGGCGGCTTCAACCAGCACGGCGGTGGCAACATCGCCGAAGATGAAATGGCTGTCGCGGTCGCGCCAGTTGAGATGGCCCGAGCAGATTTCAGGGCTGACCACCAGCACCGACCGCGCGTTGCCGGCGCGGATGAAATCGGCCGCCGTCTGGATGCCGAACGTGGCCGACGAGCAGGCGACGTTCATGTCGAAGCCGAAGCCCTCGATGCCCAGCGCGTCCTGCACCTCGATCGCGATGGCGGGATAGGCGCGCTGCAGATTCGAGCAGGCGACCAGCACAGCGTCCACGTCCTTCGCGTCGCGACCCGCGCGTTCCAGCGCATCGCGCGCGGCAGCGACGCCGATCTCCGCCAGCACCGAAATCTGTTCGTTGGGGCGTTCCTCGAAGCGCGGGCACATCACATCAACGTCGAGTATCGACGCCTTGGACAGCACCTTTCGCGCCTTGATCCCGCTCGCCTTTTCGATGAACTCGACCGAGCTCGGCTGCAGCGCGGCCATTTCGCCCGCCGCGATTGCTGCGGCGTGCTGCGCATTATGCTGCGCAACATAAGCGTTGAAACTATCCACCAGCTCTTCGTTGCTGATGCTGTCGGCGGGGGTGAACAGACCGGTGGCCGAGATGACCGGGCGGGCATTGGTATAAGCGGAAGTCATGAATCCGTAGGGTCCTGCACTATAGCTGGAGCGGGTGGGCGTCTTACTGCTGCAACACGGCCTTGGCAAGGGCCGCGACGGCATCCGGCCCGACGATAGCGGGGGATCTTTTCCCGCTTGCGGTTTGCCGCTTGCCGCTCTTTGATGACACCCAACAACCAAGGAGCAGGACGCATGGATTTTTCGGGCAAGGTCATCTGGATCACCGGGGCATCATCGGGCATTGGCGAGGCGCTGGCAGAGGCCTTTGCTGCACGAGGGGCTGCGATCATCCTTTCGGGCCGCCGTACCGATGCGTTACAGGCCGTCGCCGACCGGCTGCCGACGGCAAGCCTGGTGCTGCCCTTCGAGACCACCGACAAGGACGCGCTGCCTGCCATCGTCGAACAGGCAATTGCATGGCAGGGCCATGTCGATGGCCTGGTCAACAATGCCGGGATCAGCCAGCGCGCGCTCGCGGTGGACAGCGCGCTCGAGGTCTATGACCGCATCATCGCGGTCGATCTGCTTGCACCGATCTGGCTGACGCAGTTGCTGCTGCCGCACATGACCGCCCGCAAATCGGGGATGATCATCGGCATCTCTTCGGTCGCGGGCCGCGCCGGCGTACCGCTGCGTACCGCCTATTGCGCCGCCAAGCACGGGCTGATCGGCTATCTCGACGCGCTGCGATCAGAGACGGAGGCGCATTACGGGCTGAAGGTGCACACTGTGCTGCCCGGATCGATCCGCACGGCGGTGTCCGCCAATGCGCTGGCTGGCGATGGCAGTGCCTTCGGACGCACCGACAGCGCCATCGCCAACGGCATGGACCCGGCCGAGTGCGCCGCGCGAATCCTGGCGGCGATCGATGCGGGCGAACCCGAAATCCTGGTGGCCGAGGGAATTGAGGACATGATCGCCAAGCTGCGGATGAACGATCCGCTCAAGCTGTTCGAGACGCTCGCCGCGATGGGTGGCCAGATGGCGGCAAAGCGCGACGAGGAGCTGGCCGGATGAGCGACGAGGCGCGCGCGCTGATCGAGACGCTGGGGCTGACACCGCATCCCGAGGGCGGCTGGTATCGCGAAACCTGGCGCGGCGGCGCAGGCCCCGATGGCCGGGCGAGCGAGACGCTGATCTATTTCCTGCTCGACAATGGCCAGCGATCACACTGGCACACCGTCGATGCGACCGAGATCTGGTGCTGGCATGCAGGTCACCCGATCGCGCTGGGCCATGCGCCAGGCGATGCGGGGCCGGTTTCCTGGCACCGACTGGGCGCGGACATCCTGGGTGGAGAAACGGCACAGGTCGTCATTCCGCCGCGCCACTGGCAGGCGGCGCGCGCCGATCAGGGCTGGGCGCTGGTCAGCTGCATGGTCTCGCCGGGGTTCGAGTTCAGCGGCTTCGTGCTGGCCGAACCGGGCTGGGAGCCGGGTTGAACGGTCGACCGGATCACCCCGGCGTCTTGTCGAACTTCACCGCATCATCGGCATAGCGGACCCAGGGCTGGGCGCTGACCGTCCAGAAGTGCATCTTGGGGGCCAGCCCGCTCACATCGTCGAGCGTACCCGCCTTGACGAAATGCAGCCCTTGCTGGCTGGGCAGATCAGACAGGATCGGCGATCCGCAATTGCCGCAGAAACGCCGCCAGACCGGGTCGCCGCTTTCGCCCTTGTCCTCATAGGTCTTGAGCTCGCCGGTGATCGCGAGCTGCGCGTCAGCGACCCCGATCAGCACCGACATCGCGGTGCCCGCCTGTTTCTGGCAATTGCGGCAATGGCACACTGCAGTCATCAGCGGATCGCCCTCGATCTCATAGCGAACCGCCCCGCACAGGCATCCTCCGGTCGTCGTCATTCCTCTCTCCCCTTTTGTCGGTTATCCTGCGTCGATAGCAGCAAATTCCTGCCGCAGCATGCGCGTGCTGTCTTCCAGCATCAATGTCTCGACCATGGCGGCGACCATCGGCGCGCGCGATTGCACCGACACGCTGGCTGCACAATGGGTGGTGCCGTCCTCGCGCGGGGTCAGCGCCAGCAGGCACTGGCCTTCTGCCGAAAGACCCTTGGGCTTGGCATCGCGCACCGCGCTCCAGCTGCCATCGGCCGCTTGCGTCCAGACATCGCGCTGGGTCAGGTTGAGCCACGACCCGATCACCGCGCGGATCATTGCGGGCGCATCGACCGGAACCTGGCGGGTGATCGCGACATGGATTTCGCCGGGCCCGGGCCGATCGACCGTGACGACCACATCGCGCGATCCCTGCCGCTCCATCATCGCGGCCAGAAACGCCTCATCGGTCCAGCTGGCGACGACGGTCTCCACGGCCTGGGCAAAGACATGCTCTTCCTCGCGTTTCAGCATCCGCTTCTCCTCGCTGCGCTGATTGCGCTTCTTCAGCGTTAGACTAGGCTGCCGGGCGATGTTGACAAGCTATCTTGCCACCGTGCTGCTGATCGAGCTGACGCCCGGCCCCAATATGGCCTATCTGGCGGCGCTCACGCTGGGTGCGGGGCGCAAGGCGGGGCTGGCCGCGCTGGCGGGCGTGGCGCTGGGCCTGGCGCTGATCGGCGTCGCTGCGGCCGCCGGCCTCGCTGCGCTGGTGGCGGCAAGCCCGATGATCTGGAACGCGCTGCGCTGGGCGGGCGGGTTGTACATGCTGTACCTGGCCTGGGAGACATGGCGGGGCGAGGCGGAGACTTCGCCAGCGCAGACGCGCGCCTTTGACGATTCGACCCTGCGCTATTTCAGCCGGGGGCTGATCACCAATATCCTCAACCCCAAGGCGGCGCTGTTCTACGTCGCCATCGTCCCGCGCTTCCTGCCGAAGCAGGGCGCGACCCTGGCCGATGGGCTGGTGATGACGGGGATCAGCGTGTTCGTGGCCACCGCAGTGCACCTCGCCATCGTGATGCTGGCGGCGCAGATGCATCCGCTGCTCAGCCAGCCGGGGCGAATGGAGCGGACCCGGCATGGTCTGGCCATCGGTCTGGCGGGAATCGCGATCTGGTTCCTGCTGGCCACTGACCTGCCAACAACCTGACGGGAACCATCGCCCCCACGCTCCGTAATCTGCCGCAGGACGTACAGCAGACAAGGAAGCGAGCCATGATCCGACACGGAGAAGAGGTCGAAATGACCGGCCAAGAGGCGAGCGGAGGTCAGAAGCGCAACATCGTGCGCTATGTGCTGATGGTATCGCTGGGCCTGGCGATCATAGCGCTCAGCATCATCTGGATTACCGGTGCTGCGAACGCGCCCGACAATCCCGAACCCAATCCGGCAGAAGCGGTGTCCGATCCGGCGCTGGCACCTGCTGGCACCGATACGGCCCCGGCAGCCCCGCAGAACTGAACCAGGCCCGCGTTGGCCTAGCGTGCAAGCGCCGCTTCGGTCTCGTCCATCAAGGTGGCGATGATCTCGGCGGCGCTTTCTTCGCGCGTGACCATGCCGACCGACTGGCCCGCCATCAGCGAGCCGTTCTCGATGTCGCCATCGATCACCGCGCGGCGCAGCGCGCCAGCCCAGAAATGCTCGATCTGCAGCTGGGCCTCGCCCATGTCGATCCCGCCTGAATCGAGCAGGGCTGCGACTTCGCGCTGCTTGGCGGTGAATTCCTCGGTGCCCTTGTTCTTGAGCGCGCGCACCGGGATCACCGGCAGGCGCGGATCGACCTGGACACTGGCAATCGCATCACGGGCATTGCCGCGCAGGAACGCCTTCTTGAACGCCGGATGGGCGATCGATTCATGCGCGCAGACAAAGCGCGTGCCGAGCTGAACGCCCGCCGCACCCATTTCGAGATAGGCGGCGATCGCACTGCCCCGGCCGATGCCGCCGGCCACGAAGACCGGCACTTCATGCGCAACTTCGGGCAGGATTTCCTGCGCGAGCACGCTGGTGGATACCGGGCCGATATGGCCGCCCGCCTCCATGCCCTCGATCACCAGCGCATCGACGCCCGAACGGATGAACTTCCTGGCCAGCGCGAGCGCGGGCGCAAAGCACACGACCTTTGCGTCCATGGCCTTGATCGCCTCGATGCTGCCCTTGGGCGGCAGGCCGCCAGCCAGCACGACATGGCCAACCTGGTGCTTCGCGCAGACCGCGATCAGATCCATCAACTGCGGGTGCATGGTGATGAGATTGACGCCGAAGGGTTTCGTCGCGAGTGCCTTGGTCGCCGCGATCTCGGTATCGAGCAATTCGGGCGTCATCGCGCCGCAGGCGATCACGCCAAAGCCGCCGGCATTGGATATGGCGGACACCAGGTTCCGCTCAGACACCCAGCTCATCGCTCCGCACAGGATCGCGGTCTCGCTGCCCAGAAAGGCCGTACCGCGCGCCATGGCTGCGGAGGTGAGCGGGTGGTTCATGCTCAAGCCTCGACCGCGTCCAGCCCGTAGGCGGTGTGGAGCACGCGCACGGCGAGCTCGGTATAGTCCTCTTCGATAAGCACGCTGACCTTGATCTCGCTGGTCGAGATCGCCTGGATGTTGACCCCGCGATCGGCCAGTGCGCGGAACATGGTGGAGGCGACGCCCGCATGGCTCTTCATGCCCACGCCGACGACCGAAATCTTGGCGACATTGGTGTCGGGGATGATGCGGTTGAAGCCGATGGCTTCCTTGGCGTTTTCCAGCAGGTCCATCGACCGCGCCAGGTCTGCGGCGGGCACGGTGAAGGTCACGTCAGTCTCGCCCTTGTCGCGGCCGACATTCTGGATGATCATGTCGACATTGATCGCGGCTTCGGCGAGCGGGCCGAAGATATTGGCGACCGCACCCGGCTTGTCGGGCACGCGGGTCAGCGTGATCTTCGCTTCGTTCTTGTCATGCGCGATGCCGGTAATCAGCTGGCGTTCCATGTCCATTCCTTCCAGTTCTTCGTCGCTGACGATCATCGTTCCGGGGATCGTGTCCGCCGCAGGGGCATCATCGTCGATGAACGAGGAGAGCACCTGCACGCGCACGCCCTCCTTCATCGCCAGACCGACCGAGCGGGTCTGCAGCACCTTGGCGCCGACGCTCGCCAGTTCGAGCATTTCCTCATAGGTCACATTGGCAAGCTTGCGCGCCTTGGCAACGATGCGCGGATCGGTGGTGTAGACGCCATCGACATCGGTATAGATGTCGCAGCGATCGGCCTTGACCGCCGCCGCCACCGCCACGGCCGAGGTATCCGAACCGCCCCGGCCCAGCGTGGTGATGCGGTTATCGTCGCTCAGACCCTGGAAACCGGGGATGACGGCGATGACGCCCTTCTGCATTTCGGCGATCAGGGCATCGGCATCGATGCTCTCGACGCGCGCCTTGGCATGCGCTTCGACCGTGCGGATCGGCAGCTGCCAGCCAAGCCAGCTGCGCGCATTGGCACCGAGCGCCTGCAGCGCAATCGCCAGAAGCCCGCTGGTCACCTGCTCACCGCTGGCGACGACGACGTCATATTCCGCCGGATCGTACAGCGGGTTCGCCTCGCGGCAGAAATTGACCAGCCGGTCGGTCTCGCCCGCCATGGCGGAAACGACCACCGCGACCTCGTGCCCCGCATCCTGCTGGCGCTTGACGATGCGCGCCACCCGGCGGATGCGCTCGGTTCCGGCCATCGATGTGCCGCCGAATTTCATGACGATCCGTGCCATTGCCCGTTCGTACTTTCCCTTATGCGAAGTTCGCCCCTATAACCGGGCGCTGCCATAGAGAGGCCCCATCATGAACGCAAGCACCGGAACTGTCGAAACACGTAGCGGCACCATCGACCCGAAAGAGGCAGCGCATTTCGGGCGGCTGGCAGCCGAGTGGTGGGATCCAAAGGGCGAATCGGCCATGTTGCACCGGCTGAACCCGGTGCGTCTCGCCTATATCCGCGATGCGATCGACCGGCATTGGCCAGAGGCAGGCGCGGCGCGCAAGCCGCTGGCGGACAGGTCCGCGATCGATGTCGGCTGCGGTGCAGGTCTGCTCGCCGAACCGCTCTCCCGGCTGGGCGCGCGCGTCACCGGGCTCGATGCGGCGGCGGAAAATGTCGCGGCGGCGCAGGCACACGCAGAGGCGGTCGGGCTGACCGTCGATTATCGCAATGTTGATATCGAGACGCTTGAAGGCGAGACGTTCGACCTCGTCACCTCGATGGAGGTGATCGAGCATGTCACCGACCCCGCTGCCTTTGTCGCCGCGCTGGAGCGGGCGCTGGCCCCTGGCGGGCTGATGCTGCTTTCCACGCCCAACCGCACGCCGCTATCGCGCATCATGCTGGTCGAGGCGGCTGAACGGCTTGGCCAGGTTCCGCGCGGCACGCACGACTGGCACAAGTTCCTGACCCCCGACGAGCTGACCGCGCTGCTGACAGATGCGGGCCTCACCGTGATCGACACGCGCGGCATCGCCTGGGACCCGATCAAGGGCCTGCACCTCAGCGACAACCTGGCGCTCAATTATCTGATGACGGTGGTGCGCGGTTAGGCGGCTCTGACGCTCTGATAGGCAGGGCGATAGCGCGGCTCCGGAACGGGCAGCCCGTCGGCTTCCAGGCTTTCGACAAAGGCTTCGATGGCAATGGCAATTTCGGCGGCCGCCTGTTCAGGCGTGGCGCCATGCGCGCTGCAATGCTTCAGATCGGGCACATCCGCGATCCAGCTTTCGTCCTCAGCTGACCAGAACAGATTGATATGGTAATGCGGCGTCATGCCTTGTCATCCAACTGGAGTCCGTGGGCCTCGACAATAACAAGAAACTGCCGCACCTGATAGGGCTTGGCCGATTTGCCATCTGGTTGAGCGTTGATCCGGTCTCCGATGCTTTGGTGCTTGTAAATATGGTGACTGCCTTTGACGCGATCCAGCACGAAACCATAAGCCATCAAGAGACGTTCAAATTCGCCGAAGCTGAGTGCGCTGCCTCGCAGTAATTTTTGCGCAACTTGCCGATACGCGTCATGCAGCCCCTGCCTATTCCTCAAACCCGCCTTCCATATATTCGTCGCGGGCCAGGTCGCTGAACTTGGTATATTCGCTTTCGAAGCGCAGCTGGACGTTGCCGGTCGAACCGTGGCGCTGCTTGGCGACGACGACGGTGGCCTTGCCTTGCACCTTGAGGTGTTTTTCCATCCAGATGCCGTATTTTTCGGCCTCTTCGGGCGTGCTGTTCTCGTCAGGCACCGAGGGCTGCAGCGCCTGATGATAATATTCGTCGCGATAGATGAAGAGCACGATATCCGCGTCCTGCTCGATCGATCCGGATTCGCGCAAGTCGGACAGCTGCGGGCGCTTGTCCTCGCGGCTTTCGACCGCACGGCTGAGCTGTGACAGCGCCATCACCGGCAGTTGAAGCTCCTTGGCGAGCGTCTTGAGGCCGCGGCTGATTTCCGAAATTTCGTTGACGCGGCCTTCGTTGCGGCCCGTGCCCTGCAGCAGCTGAAGATAGTCGACGACGATGAAGCCGATATCGTGCTTGCGCTTGAGGCGGCGGGCGCGGGCACGCAGCGCGGCGATGGTCAGGCCCGGTGTGTCATCGATGAACAGCGGCAGGTCTTCCAGTTCCTGCGAGGCTGCGACCAGCCGCTGGAACTCGTTGCGCGCAATCTGCCCCATGCGCAGCTTTTCAGAACTGATCCGCGACTGTTCGGCCAGAATACGCGTCGCCAGCTGGTCCGCCGACATTTCGAGGCTGAAAAAGGCGGTCTTCGCACCGACATTCTTGTCGTCGGCGATGCCCGCCGCCTTGTCGAGCCGCCAGCGCGCCGCCGCGTTGAAGGCGATATTGGTGGCGAGCGAGGTCTTGCCCATGCCGGGACGTCCGGCGAGGATCAGCAGGTCGGACGGATGCAGACCGCCGATCTTGGCGTTGAGGTCGGTGAGGCCTGTGGTGACGCCCGAAACATGGCCTCCGCTGTTCAGCGCCTTTTCGACCATCGACAGCGCGGTGCGGGTGGCGACGTTGAACTGCACGGCGCCGCTGGTATCGCCTTCGCCCTGCGCAACATTGTACAAGGCCGCTTCGGCAAGCTCGATCTGGCCCAGCGGATCGACCGCTTCGCTGGTATCCATCGCCTTTTCGACCAGCGAACGGCCGACCTGGATCAGTTCGCGCAGCAGCGCGAGGTTATAGATCTGGTCGGCGAAGTCGCGCGCGCCGATCAGGCCGGCGGCATCGCCGGTCAGCCGCGCCAGATAGCGCATGCCGCCCAGTTCGCCGAGGCCGGGGTCATTCTCGAAGAACGGCTTGAGCGTCACCGGGGTGACGGTGACGTTCTTGTCGATCAGCTTCATGATCTGCGTGTACAGGCGCTGGTGGACGCTTTCGAAGAAATGCTCCGCCTTCAGCCGCGCGCCGACTTCCTCGGCGATGCGGTTGTCGATCAGCAGCGCACCCAGAAACGCAGCCTCCGCCTCGATATTGCGCGGCAGCCGCGCTTCCCCGGCCATCGACGCGGCAATCTGCGGCGGCAGCCCGGGCGACTGGGCGGGCGACAGGGCGGCCGGGTGGCCGGGATGGATCAGCGTATCTTCGGGCATCCGGCCATAATCGCCGCTGGCGCTGTGGCGCGCAAGGCACTGACATCAATAATCGTGTGGACAAGGCCGGGGACAGTCTGCGCCTCCGGTTTTTCCGCTTGCCCCGATGCAAAGCATAGGGAAAGACGGGGGTGTCATGTCCAATCCGCGCATCATCCATGTCGAGCTCGACGAGCAGACGATTCTGTGGCGCAATGCGGATATCGAGCAGGAACGGCGCATCGCCATTTTCGACCTGATCGAGGACAATTTCTTCAAGCCGCTGAAAGACTATCCCGATGGCTATGCCGGCCCCTTCCGGCTGCATCTGGCGGTGTTCGAAGGCCGGCTGGCGATCACCATCTCGCGCGAGGATGGCAGCCATCTGGAAACGCTGGTGCTGGCGCTGGGCCGATTCCGCCGCCCGATCCGCGAATATTTCGCGATCTGTGACAGCTATTATCAGGCCATCCGCAAGGCGACCGCGCAAGAGATCGAGACGATCGACATGGCCCGTCGCGGTGTCCATAACGACGCAGCCGAGCTGCTGGTCGAGCGGCTGCAAGACAAGATCGAGATCGATTTCCCGACAGCACGCCGTCTTTTCACGCTGATCTGCGTGCTGCACATCAAGGGCTGACCAGAGCCATCATGCGCACCTCCACCCTGAAACGCTGGACCATTGGCCTTGTGCTGCTGGCGCTGCTGGTCGCGGTGCTGGGCGGGCTGATCTGGGGCGGCATCACCGGCTGGGCGCCTTCGCGCAAGGACTATCCGGTCCAGGGCCTGTATGTCAGCACTACAGATGGCGACCTGGCCTGGCCGACACTGGCCACCATGGGCGCGGATTTTGCCTATGTGCGGGCCAGCGCTGGCGGCCGCCTGCGCGATCCGCGCTTTGCCGCCAATATCAAGGGCGCGCGCGCCGCGGGCATGCGCTATGGCGCGGTGCACGAATTCAGCCTTTGCGCGGACGAGGCATCGCAGGCCGAACAGTTCATCACCACGGTGCCGCGCGATCCCGACATGCTGCCCCCGGTGGTCAGCCTGGAGCTGGACGAAAAGTGCAAGACACGCCCCGACCGCGCGATGCTGCTGGGCGAGCTCAACACCTTCCTGAACCAGATCGAAAATCACAGCGGCAAGCCCGCGCTGCTGCGCATCGGACGCGATTTCGAGGACGCCTATCAGGTCAGCGAAGGGCTCGCGCGGACGGTGTGGCTGATCGGCGATTTCGTGCCGCCGGATTATGCCGCCAAGCGCTGGGTGATGTGGCAGTCGAGCAGTTTCTACCGGATCAATGGCGCGCCCGAGGGCGTGCGCTGGAATGTGGTGCGACCATGAGTGACGATACAGGCAAGACCGAATTGCTGGAGGCCGCGCGCAAAGCGGCGCTGACTGCCTATGCCCCCTATTCGGGCTTTCATGTCGGTGCAGCCTTCCGCTTTGCCGATGGCACCATCGTCACCGGCAGCAATTTCGAGAATGCCAGCTATGGCCTGGCCATCTGCGCCGAGACCAGCGCCGCGATTGCCGCCAATCTGCAGGGCCGCCGCACCGGGCTGGTCGAAGTCGCGATCATGGGCGGACCACTGGGCAGCGACGGCCAGCTTGCCCCTGGACCGCATGCGGTGACGCCCTGCGGTCGCTGCCGTCAGGTGATGAACGAACTGGCACAGCTCGGCGGGACCGACCCGATCGTCTATTCGGGCCATGCCACAGGCGCCATCGAACACCGGCTCTCGGTGCTCTTGCCAGCCGCCTTCGGTCCGGCCAATCTGGAATAACCCTGACCCACCCGCCCGCTTGGGCAGGTGATGGAGACACTTCGCCCATGTCCATACTTTCCGACAAATGGATCCGTACGCAGGCGCAGGAGAACGGCATGATCGAGCCGTTCGTCGAGGCGCAGCGGCGCGATGGCTGCATCTCCTACGGCCTGTCCTCCTATGGCTATGACGCGCGGGTGGCGGACGAGTTCAAGATCTTCACCAATGTCAATTCCTCGGTCGTCGATCCCAAGGCGTTCGACCCCAACAGCTTTGTCGACCGCAAGACCGATGTCTGCATCATCCCGCCGAACAGCTTTGCGTTGGCGCGCACGGTCGAATATTTCCGCGTTCCGCGCGACGTGCTGGTCATCTGCCTCGGCAAATCGACCTATGCGCGCTGCGGCATCATCGTCAACGTGACCCCGCTGGAGCCGGGCTGGGAGGGGCATGTGACGCTGGAATTCAGCAACACCACGCCGCTGCCCGCCAAGATCTATGCCAATGAAGGCGCGTGCCAGTTCCTGTTCCTCAAGGGCAACGAGCCGTGCGAGACCAGCTATGCCGACCGCGCGGGCAAATATATGGGCCAGCGCGGCGTGACATTGCCGCGCCTTTGACCCACAATTTCCCACCATAACATCAAGCAGGAGAGAGCCTTATGTCCGCACGGGATTCGCGCGAGTTCGACGTCATCGTCTATGGTGCCAGTGGCTTTACCGGGCGTCTGGTCGCCGAATATCTGCAGAATACCTATGGCCAGGGCGGCAATGCCCTCAAATGGGCAGTGGCAGCGCGCTCGGCGGACAAGATGGCTTCGGTTCTCGCCGAAATGGGCCTGCCGGCCGATACCCCGATCGTCGTCGCCAATGCCGATGAGCCGGAAACCATTGCTGCGATGGCCGCCCGCACCAAGGTCGTGCTGACCACGGTCGGGCCGTACCAGCTTTATGGCGAGCCGCTGGTCGCTGCTTGCGCGGCGCATGGCACCGACTATGTCGACCTGTGCGGAGAGCCCGCCTGGATGCGCCAGATGATCGACAAATATGATGCCGCCGCCAAGGAAAGCGGCGCGCGCATCGTGTTTTCGACCGGCTTCGATTCGATCCCGTTCGATCTGGGCGTGCTGATGCTGCAAAAGGAATGCGTCAGCCGTTTCGGCAAGCCCGCGCCGCGCATCAAGGGCCGGGTGCGCGCGATGCAGGGCACATTCTCGGGCGGCACTGCGGCCTCGCTCAAGGCGACCATGGCGTCGGTCGCGCGCGATCCGGCGCTGCTCGGCTATCTCACCAACCCGTTCAGCCTGGCGGGCGGCTTTGAAGGCCCTGCCCAGCCCAAGGGCAACAAGCCCGAGCATGACGAGGCACTGGGCAGCTGGGCCGCGCCTTTCATCATGGCGCCGATCAACACCAAGAATGTCCACCGCACCAATGCACTGCTCGGCCATCCCTATGGGCAGGATTTCGTCTATGACGAGATGATGCTGACTGGCCCCGGTGAAAAGGGCGAGGCGATCGCCAAGCACCTCGCCAATACCGACATGATGGGCGGCGATGGCGGCCCCAAGCCCGGCGAAGGTCCCAGCAAGGAAGAGCGCGAGAACGGCTTTTACGACGTGCTGTTCGTCGCCGAAACGGCCGACGGCCAGGTGCAGCTCTATGGGGTCAAGGGCGACAAGGACCCCGGATACGGCTCGACCAGCAAGATGATCGCCGAAAGTGCACTGTGCCTGATCGAGGATGTGCCCGAAGGCGCAGGTGGGATCACCACGCCGGGCGCGGTGCTGGGCGAACATCTGGTCAAGCGGTTGGTGGCCAAGGCCGGGCTCAGCTTCGCCGCCGAATGAATCCTGCCGCTCCCCTGCCCGGTCCGGCGGGGGAGCGGATCGGTGCATCGCGGCAGGCTCGCCGCGCTTGCTGCACCTGCGAACAAACATGCATTGCACTTTTCCAGAATTGGAGCATATAGCAGCCGCTTGGGGCAACGCACGATAACGACAATAGAAGAAGCGAAAGCATCATGCTGAAGGCCTTGTTGCGCAGAAAACCCAAACCGGCAGCGCCCATCGACACCGCGACCCTGCCCGATGGCATGCGCCTCTATGCGATCGGCGACATTCACGGACGGCGCGACCTGCTCGACCAGCTGCTCGACCAGATCATCGCCGATGACCATGCGCGCGGCGCGGCGGACACGCACATCGTGTTCCTGGGTGACCTGATGGATCGCGGCCCGGACAGCGCAGGCGTGATCGACCGCGCGATCGAACTGTCCGAAACGCTGGGCAGCAATGCGCATTTCCTGATGGGCAATCACGAGGAAGTCTATCTTGCCGCTGCCGAAGGCGATGAGAAGCTGGTGCGCTTCTTCTGCAAGATCGGCGGGCGCGAGACGATCCTGAGCTATGACATCACGCCGCAGCAGTACAATGAACTGAGCATGGAAGAGCTGACCGAACGGCTCATGACGCTGCTGCCCAAGCGCCATCTCGATTTCGTGCGCTCGTTCAAGGACCGCATCGTGATGGGCGACTATGCCTTTGTCCATGCGGGCGTGCGCCCCGGCAAGAGCATTGAGGAACAGCGGTCCAAGGACCTGCGCTGGATCCGCGAGGATTTCCTCACCGACGAGACCCCGCATGACAAGCTGATCGTGCACGGCCACACCATCACCGATGATGTCGAGGAATGCTCCAACCGCATCGGCATCGATACGGGCGCTTATATGAGCGGCATGCTGACCGCGCTGTGCCTTGAAGGCCGGGATCGCTGGTATCTGAAGACCGGCACCTGACGCGCACCCAAACCCTTGCACTGCCAAGGGAATTGCGTCAGCTTGAGCGCATGCTCAAAATTGCCTCGCTGGTCGCCGCGCTTTCCCTTTCCGTCACCCCTGCGCTCGCCGCACCAGAGGCCGACGCTACGCGCCTGCGCACCGATGTCGAGAAGCTGGTGAGCTTCGGCACGCGCCACACCTTGTCCTCGCCCGACCACCCCACGCGCGGCATCGGCGCAGCGCGGCGCTGGGCGGCAGCGGAATTCGCCAGGATCGGCAAGGCGTGCGGCGGCTGCATCACAGTCGAGCAGATCGACCGGCGCTTCACCGGCCCCCGCGCGCCCAATGGCGTGAATGTCGTCAACGTGCTCGGCGTGCAGCAGGGCAGCGGCAACCCCGATGACGTGATCATCATATCCGCGCATATCGACAGCCGGGTCTCCGATGTCGCCGATTTCACCAGCGACGCACCGGGCGCGAATGACGATGCGTCCGGCGTCGCGCTGGTGCTCGAAGCCGCGCGCATTCTGAGCAAGGAAAAGTTCGCGCCTACGATCATCTACGCCGTGCTCTCGGGCGAGGAACAGGGGCTGTGGGGCGGACGCCTGATCGCCGAGACCGCACGGGCGCGCGGATGGCAGGTGCGTGCGCTGCTCAACAACGACATTGTCGGCAATACCGAGGGCCAGGACGGCCGCCGCGTCACCGACCGGGTGCGCGTGTTCAGCGAAGGCATCCGCGCATCGGAAACGCTGATCGAGGCGATGGCCCGGCGCGGCAGCGGGGCGGAGGATGACGGCCCTTCACGCGGCCTGATGCGCGCCGCGCAGCGCGTCGGCAAGGCACGCGGCGATCTGGGGCTGGAGGTGTTCGGTGTGCGCCGCCCTGACCGGTTCAGCCGAGGCGGCGACCATCTGCCCGCGCTCGAGCTTGGCTATCCCGCGATCCGTTTCACCGTCGGCGTCGAGAATTACGACCACCAGCATCAGGATATCCGCGAGGAAAATGGCCGCAAGTTCGGCGACACCATCGACGAGATGGACTTTCCCTATCTCGCCCGCGTCACCGCGCTCAACATCGCGCTAATCCGCGAGCTGGGCAGCGCCCCGCCTGCGCCTGTCAGTGCCGTGCTGGGCGGCGCGCTGAGCAGCGATACGCAGGTGAGCTGGGCCGAAGTCCCGGGCGCTGCGCGCTACAAGGTCTATTGGCGCAGGGCCGATGCGCGCGACTGGGAACAGTCGCAGGAAACCACCGATACAAAGCTGACACTGCCCGGCGTGATCGTCGACGATCATTTCGCCGGGGTTGCGGCGGTGGCCGAAAATGGAGCGGAAAGCGCGATTACATTTGCCGGGCTGCCGCCCCGGCCATAAGAATGTTATGTCAATGTTACAGCTTCACGGTTAGGGATGGACCATGAACGACTGTTCTTCCTGCATCGTGCGGAACCGCGCGATCTGTTCAAGCCTGACGCCGGACGAGCTGGCTATCCTTGGCAAGATGGGTCGTCGCCAGAAGGTCAAGGCGGGGCACACCCTGCTTTGGGAAGGCGATGACGCGCCGGTCGTCGCCAATGTGCTGGAGGGCGTGCTGAAGCTGGTGGTCGCCGCGTCCGACGGGCGAGAGCAGATTGTCGGCATCGTCTTCCCGTCCGATTTCATCGGTCGCCCGTTCGGCAAGGAAAGCCCGTACAGCGTCACCGCGATGACCGATGCCGAAGTGTGCATCTTCAACCGCAACGCCTTCGACGATTTCGCCAGCGAGCATCCCGACCTGCAGCAGAAGCTTCTCCGCCGCACGCTCGACGAACTCGACCGCGCCCGCCACTGGATGATGCTGCTGGGGCGCAAGTCGGCGACCGAAAAGGTGGCCTCGTTCCTGCTCGAAATGTCCGATCGGCTCTCGGGCCAGGGCTGCAATGCCGACGGATCGTTGAACGGCTTCGAGCTGCCGTTCGGGCGTCAGCAGATTGCCGACATTCTGGGCCTGACGATCGAGACGACCAGCCGCCAGCTCACCCGGATGAAAAGCGACGGGCTGCTCGCCCTGCCATCGCGACGCGAGATCGTGATCCGAAACCGCGCCGCGATGGAAGATATGGCGGGCTGATCCGGCGCCGCTTCGTCAGAAGCGGAAGCCGATGCCTGCGCTGATCACCCAGGGGTCGAGCTCGTGCCGGGTACGCAGCACCTCCACCCCATTGGCGCGCCAGCTGGCCAGCGGCCGCAGGAAATAGCGCTTCACGTCCGCCGAGACGAACAGCCCCTTGTCGTTGACCGGAATGTCGATACCAGCCTGCAGCGCGGCGCCGACGGTGTCGTTGATCTTCTGGCTGGTCGCGCCTAGCGCGCGCGTCGTCGCGCCAGGCTTCTCGTTGATGAAGATGAAATAGCTGGGCCCCGCGCCGATATACGGGCGGATACCGCCGGCCTTGCCGAAATGATATTTCAGCGTGACGGTCGCAGGCACGATCTTGGCGTTGGAAACCAGCCCGGCCCCGGCGAGTGCGCCGCGACCATCGACATCATGCTCTGTCACCCCGGCGATCGTTTCCACCGAAATCGAGTCGGCCAGGAAATATTCGATCGCGACCGTGGGGATGAAATTGTCGTTCGCCTTGGTCTGCGACCCGGCAGGCAGGCCGATCCGGTCGATCTTGACGTCCTTGATCTTGCCATCGGGCGCAACCAGCGTCCCCAGAACCTTGAAATGCACCTCGCCCGCCTGCGCCATGGCCTGGCCCGGAATGGCGAGCGCGGCGGCCATCACGGCCAGCGGGATAATCTTGTTGTTCATGATGATCACTCCTCCTTGAGTGAGCGCATCCCTGCACCGGTGCCCGGTTCGTCGCATTGATGCGGCGCAAAAATTTCTTTGACCCGGATCAATGTCTTGGCCCGCCAATCGGGGCACAGCCATGCGGAGGAAGCGCGGATTCTGATGTGAACCCGCGTGCACGGGGACTAAAGTCATGGATGGTTTGGTATTGAAGGCCGGGGGCTGGCTGGGGCTGGCCCTGCTGGCGCTGGCAATGGCGGTTATGGCCGTCGACGGGCCCTATGCGGTGCACATGACGATCGTGATGATCGCGTGTCTGGCCGCCTTGTGGTTCACGATAAGCAGAGCCGATTATGGCGCGATGGCGCGCGGCCTGTTGAAGGCACCCGCCAATGAAGGCGAATATGATGATGATCCCGTCCGCTGGGGTGTCATCGCCACCTTGTTCTGGGGCACCGCGGGCCTGGCAGCGGGACTGTTCATCGCGCTGCAGCTCGCCTTTCCGGCGCTGAACTTCAACCTGGAGTTCACCACCTTCGGACGGCTGCGGCCGCTGCATACCTCTGCGGTGATCTTTGCGTTCGGCGGCAATGCGCTGATCGCGACCAGCTTCTATGTCGTGCAGCGCACCTGTCGCGCGCGGCTGGCCTTCCCGTCCATGGCCCGCTTCGTCTTCTGGGGCTATCAGCTGTTCATCGTGCTCGCCGCGACCGGCTATCTGATGGGCGTGACCGAGGCGAAGGAATATGCCGAGCCCGAATGGTATGTCGATCTGTGGCTGACCATCGTGTGGCTCGCCTATCTGGCCGTGTTCGTCGGCACGATCGTCAAGCGGCGCGAACCGCATATCTATGTCGCCAACTGGTTCTATCTGAGCTTCATCATCACCATTGCCATGCTGCACGTGGTGAACAACCTGTCGCTGCCCGCCACCATCTTCGGATCGAAAAGCTATGCCGCGTTCGCAGGCGTGCAGGATGCGCTGACCCAATGGTGGTACGGCCATAACGCCGTCGGTTTCTTCCTGACCGCCGGCTTCCTGGCGATGATGTATTACTTCGTGCCCAAACAGGCCGAGCGCCCGGTCTACAGCTATCGTCTGTCGATCATCCACTTCTGGTCGCTGATCTTCCTGTACATCTGGGCAGGCCCGCACCACCTCCATTACACCGCGCTGCCCGACTGGGCGCAGACGCTGGGCATGGTGTTCTCGATCATGCTGTGGATGCCCAGCTGGGGCGGCATGATCAACGGCCTGATGACGCTCAACGGCGCATGGGACAAGATCCGCACCGATCCCATCATCCGCATGATGGTCATGGCGCTCGCCTTTTACGGCATGAGCACCTTCGAAGGCCCGATGATGTCGATCAAATGGGTCAACAGCCTGTCGCATTATACCGACTGGACCATCGGCCACGTCCATAGCGGCGCGCTCGGCTGGAACGGCATGATCACCTTTGCCTGCATGTACTATCTGGTCCCGCGGCTCTGGAGTCGCGAGCGGCTGTACAGCCTGCGGATGGTCAACTGGCACTTCTGGCTCGCGAGCACCGGCATCGTCTTCTACGCCGCCTCGATGTGGGTCGCCGGAATCATGCAGGGCCTGATGTGGCGGGAATACGGCGCCGACGGATATCTGGTCTACAGCTTCGTCGAGACCGTCGCCGCGATGCACCCGATGTACCTGATGCGCGCCTTTGGCGGTCTGCTCTACCTCGCCGGCTTCATCGTCATGATCGTCAATGTCTGGGCAACGCTGGCCGGCAAGGTCCGGGTCGAAAAGCCGATGACCGAAACGCCGCACAATGCCGCAGCCGATCGCCCGGCCCCCATCGCGGCCACCGCGGTCCCCGCAGAATAAGGAGCCGACACATGGCCGAACACGTCACCGAACCGCGCTTCAGCCACAAGAAGCTGGAACGCAACATCACACTGCTGGGCCTGGGCGCACTTGCCGCCGTCGTGGTCGGGGGCATTGTGGAAATCGCGCCGCTGTTCTGGATCGACAACACGATCGAGAAGGTGGACGGGATGCGCCCCTATACCCCGCTGGAGCTGTCCGGACGCAACATCTACATGCGCGAGGGCTGCTATACCTGCCACAGCCAGATGGTCCGTCCGTTCCGCGACGAGGTCGAACGCTATGGCCATTACAGCCTGGCGGCCGAGAGCATGTACGACCATCCGTTCCAATGGGGATCGAAGCGCACCGGGCCTGACCTGGCGCGCGTCGGCAAGCGCTATTCGGACGAATGGCACCGTGCGCATCTGGCCGACCCGCGCAGCGTCGTCCCTGAATCGATCATGCCGCCTTATGCGTTCCTCGCCGAGCGCGAGCTGAACGTCGGCGACATGAGCGATGATCTCACCGCCCTGTCGCGGGTGGGCGTGCCCTACAGCAAGGCCGCGATCGCCGCTGCCAATGCCGACCTCAAGGCCCAGGCCGACCCCAATGCCGAAGGCGCCGCCGAATTGCAGGCGCGCTACCCCAAGGCGCAGGTGCGCGACTTTGATGGCGACCCTGGCCGGATCACCGAGATGGATGCGCTGATCGCGTACCTCCAGATGCTGGGCACGCTGGTCGATGTGGAAAAAGCCGCGCCGCAGGATCAGGGCGATGCGCCCGCCGCTGCCAAGGTTCCGGTGGTTGCCCCGAAGGGAGCCACGCCATGAGCTATGAGGACCTGCGCCACTTTGCCGACAGCTGGGGCCTGCTGGCCATGACCGTGCTGTTCATCGGCCTGATCGGCTGGCCATTCCGCAAGGGCGCGCGCCAGCTGCACGAAGACGCCGCCAACATGATCTTCAGGGAAGACGACAATGTCTGACAAGAGCCGCATCGACGAACCCACCGGCACCTCCACCGTCGGCCATGAATGGGACGGGATAGAGGAGCTGAACACCCCGCTGCCGCGCTGGTGGCTGTGGACCTTTTACGCGACCATCGCCTGGGCCCTGGTCTATGTCGTGCTGTACCCGGCCTGGCCGATGGTCAACAGCGCCACGCGCGGCGTGCTGGGCTGGTCCAGCCGGGGCGACCTGCAGCAGGAGCTGGCCGCCCAGCAGGCCCGGCGCGCTCCGATCGCCAGGGCGATCGCCGCAACCGCGATCACCGACCTGCCGGCCAGGCACGAACTGATGGAAGCTGCGATCCAGGGCGGTAGCGCCGCGTTCAAGGTGCATTGCGTACAATGCCATGGCGCGGGCGGGGCCGGCGTGGTCGGGGCCTATCCCAGCCTGACCGATGACGACTGGTTGTGGGGCGGCGATCTGGCCGCGATCGAGACGACGCTGACGCACGGCATCCGCAACCCGGACCATGATGCGACGCGGATGAACATGATGCCCGCCTTCGGCAAGGACGGCATCCTTGACAGCGCCGCGATCAACGACCTGGTGAGCCATGTCCGCGTCATCAGCCGTCAGGAGCGCGCCAGCGCCTCCTCGGCCCGCGGCGCTGCGCTGTTCGAAGCGAACTGCGTCGCCTGCCATGGCGCCAGCGGCGAGGGCATTCGCGAGCTTGGCGGTCCCAGGCTGACCGACGCCGTCTGGCTTTATGGCGGCAGCCGCGAGGCCATCGCCCGGACGATCTATGCCCCGCGCAATGGCGTCATGCCGCGCTGGAACGACAAGCTCGACGCCGTGACCATCAAGATGCTCAGCGCTTACGTCCATTCTTTGGGCGGTGGTGAGGACGCTCCCGCTCCTGTCCTCACCGCTCAGCCCGAGGGGGGAGCCGATAATGGCTAACCCTGACGCCCTTGCGGGTGCCGAAGGCCCGCTCTACGTCGCACGCAAGGGCGTCTACCCCAAAAAGGTGGACGGCAACTTTCGCCGCCTGAAATGGCTGATCATGGCCGTTACCCTGGCGATCTATTACGGCACGCCGTGGATCCGCTGGGACCGGGGGCCCTATGCCCCCGATCAGGCGGTGCTGGTCGATCTTGCCAACCGCCGCTTCTACATGTTCCAGATCGAAATCTGGCCGCATGAATTCTATTATGTCGCAGGCCTGCTGATCATGGCGGGCATCGGGCTGTTCCTGGTGACCAGCGCAGTGGGCCGGGCCTGGTGCGGCTATGCCTGTCCGCAAACGGTCTGGACCGACCTGTTCCAGCATGTCGACCGGCTGATCGATGGCGACCGCAACGCGCAGATCCGCCTCGCCAATGGCCGCTGGACGGCCGAAAAGATCGGCAAGCGCGCACTCAAATACGGCCTGTATCTCGCCATCGCCTTCTGGACCGGCGGCGCGTGGATCATGTATTTTGCCGATGCCCCCAGGCTGACGCGCGCATTCTGGACGGGCGAGGCGGCGGTTGTCGCCTATGGCACGGTCGGCGTGCTGACTGCGACGACCTTCGTGCTCGGCGGTTTCATGCGCGAACAGGTGTGCATCTACATGTGCCCCTGGCCGCGCATCCAGACCGCGATGATGGACGAAAAGTCGCTGCTGGTGACCTACAAGGACTGGCGCGGCGAACCGCGCGGCAGCCTCAAGTCGGCGCTCGCGCATCCCGGCAGCGTCGGCGACTGTGTCGATTGCAACCAGTGCGTCGCGGTCTGCCCGACCGGCATCGACATCCGCACCGGACCGCAGATCGGCTGCATCACCTGCGCCTTGTGCATCGATGCGTGCGACAACGTGATGGCGCAGGTCGGCCGCCCGCGCGGGCTGATCGACTATTGCGCACTCGACGATGTCGCGGTGGAGCGCGCCGGCGGCACCGCGCAACCGGTGCTGAAGACGCTGCTGCGCCCGCGGCTGATGATCTATCTCACCATCTGGTGCGCGATCGGCCTCGCCATGCTGTTCACGCTGGGCCAGCGCACCCGGCTGGACCTGGCCGTGCAGCACGAGCGCAGCCCGCTCTATGTGCAGCTGTCCGACGGGATGATCCGCAACAATTACACGCTCAAGCTGCGCAACATGGAGGCGCGGCCGCGCAAGGTGGCGATCACCGTCAGCGGCCTGCCCGGCGCGCAGCTGTGGACCGAGGCAGGAAGCCGCGCCAACGCCGCGCAAAGGGTAGAGATGACCATCTCGCCCGACAGCGTCACCCGCGTCCGCCTGTTCGTCGCCGCGCCATCTGATGGCCCGGCGCGCCAGGACTTCACCATCGCAACGCAAGGCCGTGACGGCGACCCGCGCGGCGATAGCGATACTATCCAGTTCGACCGTCCGGAGGCACAGTAATGACCGCACGCACCGCCCCTCGCCCGTTCACCGGCTGGCACATGACAGCGATCCTGGTCGGCTTTTTCGTCATCGTGATGGCGGTCAACTTCACCATGGCCCGGCTCGCGCTGTCGAGCTTCGGCGGAACGGTGGTCGATAACAGCTATGTCGCCAGCCAGCATTATAACGAGCTGCTGGCCAAGGCCGAGGCGCAGGACCGGCTGGGCTGGCAGCCGCAAGTGTGGCTCGACCGCACCCGCCATGTCCGCGTCACGCTGGCGCATCAGGACGCAAGGCTGGCGATCAATAGCGCCGATGCGACGATCCACCACCCGCTCGGACGTCTGCCCTCGCAGGTGCTGGTGATGGTGGGCGACGGCCAGGGCGGCATGATTTCCACCAGGATGCTCCCGCAGGGCCGCTGGCGGATCGAGCTGGCGGTGAACCATGCCGGCGATCAGGCGCGCTACCGGAGGGACCTGAAATGAACGTGATGACCCGCCTTTCTGCCGATGCAGCGCTGATCGAGCGCGATTTCGCCGTGCCCGACATTCGCTGTGCCGGATGCATATCCAAGCTGGAACAGGGGCTGGTGCGCGATGTCCGGATCAGGACGGCGCGCGTCAACTTCACCGAAAAGCGCGTGCACCTGGCCCATACCGCCGATGCCGAGATGCCCGACCTGCTGGGCGCGTTCACCTCGCTTGGCTTTGAGGCGCATCCGATCGGCGAAGGCCCGAAGGATGTCGATGGCGAGGCGGCGGGCAGCAAGGAACTGGTGCGCGCCGTCGCGGTCTCGGGCTTTGCGATGATGAACATCATGCTGCTTTCGGTCTCGGTCTGGTCGGGCGCGGCGGGCGTGACGCGCGATCTGTTCCACTGGCTCTCGGCGCTGATCGCACTTCCAACGATTGCCTATGCCGGACGCCCCTTTTTCCGCTCGGCCTGGCGCGCGGTCCGGCATGGCCATACCAATATGGATGTGCCGATCAGCATCGGCGTGACGCTGGCCACCGCGCTCAGCCTGTATGAAACCGCGACCCATGGAGCCCACGCCTATTTCGACAGCGCCGTGATGCTGCTGTTCTTCCTGCTGTGCGGCCGCTGGCTCGACAGCGTGATGCGCGACCGCGCGCGTGGCGGCGTCACCGCCTTGCTGCGCAACATGGGCACCGGTGCGATGGTTGTCGGACCCGACGGCAACACCCACTGGACCGATGCGACCGCGCTCCAGCCCGGCATGGTGATGCTGGTTGCGGCGGGCGAACGCCTCGCCGCCGATGGCGTGATCGTGCAGGGCAGCACCCGCATCGACCTGTCGCTGCTGACCGGAGAAAGCGCGCCGCAACAGGCCGCAATGGACGACATCGTGCATGCCGGCACGCTCAATATCGACGCGCCGGTGCGCGTGCGCGTGACCGCCGCCGGGACCGATACCGCGATTGCCGACATCGCCCGGCTGATGGGCGAAGCCTCGCAGGGCAAGTCGCGCTATGTCCGCATCGCCGATCGCGCTGCCCGGCTATATGCGCCTGCCGTCCATGGCCTCGCGCTCACCGCCTTTGCGGGCTGGATGCTCGCTGGCGCAGGCTGGCACGAGGCGCTTCTGATCGCGGTGGCGGTGCTGATCATCACCTGCCCCTGCGCGCTGGGCCTGGCCGTGCCCGCTGCGCAGATCGTCGCAGCAGGCGCACTGATGAAGCGCGGGGTGCTGATCAAGGATGGCTCCGCGCTCGAACGCATGGCCGAGATCGACCGCGCGCTGATCGACAAGACCGGCACGCTGACACTGGGTCGCCCGGTCGCGGGCAACCTTGCCGAGATAGCGCCGCAGCACAAGCCGATCCTGCTCGCGCTGGCGCAGATGAGCCGTCATCCGCTGAGCGCGGCGCTGACCCGCGATCTCGCAGCGCAAGGCATCCACGCCGCGCAGATCGACGAGGTCCAGGAAACGCCGGGCTTTGGCGTTGCCGCCCGGTGGCAGGGTCAGCCGGTGACGCTGGGCAGGCCCGAGGGCCCCGCAGCGGGCAGCGAACTGGCGAGCGAGCTCAGCATCGCAGGCCAGCCCGTCGCGCTCATCCGCTTTGCCGATGTGCTGCGCCCCGATGCGGTGGAGGCGATTGCCGCGCTGAGGGCGCAACGCGTGGATGCGATGATCCTGTCGGGCGACCGCACCGCCGCCGTCGCCCCGGTGGCGCGCGCGCTGGGCCTCACAGCGATGACCGGGCTCAGCCCGCAGGACAAGCTTGCGGCCATCGCCCGCAACAGCGCTGCAGACCATAAGGTGCTGATGATCGGCGATGGCCTGAACGACGGCCCCGCGCTGGCGGCGGGTCATGCCTCGATGGCCCCGGGCTCGGCCAGCGATGTCGGCAAGAATGCATCGGACTGCATCTTCATGGGCGACCGGCTGATGCCGGTGGTCGACACGATCCGCATGGCGCGGCGCACACAGGCGATCGTCCGGCAGAATTTCGCGCTGGCCATCGCCTATAACGCGATCGCGGTGCCGCTGGCCTTTGCCGGGCTGGTGACGCCGCTGGTCGCTGCGATCGCCATGTCGGGATCGTCGCTGATTGTTGTCGGCAATGCGCTGAGACTCAAAGGAGCGCTGAAATGAACGGGTTGCTGGTGCTGATCCCCATTGCCCTGTCGCTGGGCCTGCTGGGTCTGGGGGCGTTCTTCTGGTCGGTCAGGGGCGGCCAGTTCGACGATATGGATGGCGCAGCGCTGCGCATCCTGGTCGAGGATGAGGCTGACCAGATCAAGGTGCGGCCATGAACGCCCTTCGTCAGCCGGGCGGCTTCGGGGCAATATGTGCGCTGCTGGTGGCGCTCGCCATGGTCAACGCGCCGCTCGCGCGGGCCAGCGGGCGCGTGATCGAAATGAGCAACTGCAATGGCGGCACGACGCTGGTCATCATTCCCGAGGAGGACGATGGGCTGCCGAAAAAGAACAATGATTGCGCCAAGGCCTGCCATGCAATGACCGACCGGCGCAGCAAGGGCCTGGGCAAGCCCGGCGGCGCGCACTGCTGACCGGTTCGCCATAAGCGTCCGCCCGCACCCCCTGTCGGTGCAGGGGAGCGGGCAGCCCCAAGAAATCAGGCGTGGGTATCGCTCTCCGCCTGGTTGGAGCTGTATCCGCCCGAAGCAAACAGGATATCCCGCACAGGGGCCGGGTTGGCATCGGCGCAATCCGCATCGACCGCGGCGAAGATGCCGCCCCGGGTCATGCGTTTCTGCTGTAAGCGCGCCTCATGCTCGTCGACACCATGGCCGATACAAGGCTGACATGCATAGGCTGTCCCCTGTGTCTCCCATCCCGACAAAGGGGTTACGAGGCAGCCGTGCCGAGCGTTCCGTGCGTGCTTTGCCGGGGTCGCCACTGCGCGATTCGCGGCCAGCGGCTCGCGAAACAGCCGGAAGCGGCGCGAAAGCCGCTATAATCCGTCACTTTTTACAATTTGGTCGATCGGGGTGAGCGCAATGGCCCTTAAGCCAGTTTGTTAACCATTTCCCTTAACCACTGCACCATGCCGAAAGCCGCCCGCGTCAGGATCAGCGCCTCATGCTTAAAGTAGCGAAAACAATAGGCTTTTTGTCGATTTTGCGGCGCTGTCCGCGCATTTGTGACGTGTAACAAGTTGACGAAAAGCCGCCGGCAACATGCCCGGCTTGTGGCTGGGCAACGCGCTCCTACCCCGAAAATCAGGGGGGTATTGTCGTCAAAATGAAGGGAATATCGCGCCACGTTAACCTTTGCTTGAAGGGAGGCAAACTACACGGCGTTACCCCCAAAATAGGGGGAGTTAATCACGGTTACAAACCACGGTCGCAATCGATTGTCGGATGGCACGCAATCGATGGCACATCAGAGGGGCGGTAAAATGGAACTCAAAAAGGCAACGCTTACCGGGTCGGGCATCATTTTTGCCGCAGTCGCTGCCGCCGCCCTTTATGTCGGCTTCACCATCCGCACGATCAGTGTTGGCGGTCCGGTTGTCGCCGACAACCAGCAGGCATCCGATCTGGTCGCCGATATCCTGCCGCCGCCGGTCTATATCCTCGAATCCTATCTGGAGGCGCGGCTGGCCATTGTCGAGCCGCGCAAGCTGGCAACCCATATCGAGCGGCTGGAAAAGCTGCACGCCGAATATCTGGCGCGCCAGGAGCATTGGCGCGGCTCGACGCTGCCGCCATCGCTCAAGTCGCAGCTCGAAAAGGTCGATGCTCCTGCCAAGGGCTTTTATGGCGAGCTCAATGCCCATCTGCTGCCCAGCCTGAAGCGTGCAGACCAGGCCGGTGCCGCTGCCAGCATCGAGCGCCTGGCCGCCGCCTATACCGCGCACCGCCGCGCAATCGACCAGCTCGTCACCCAGACCACGGCCTATCAGGCAGAACGACGCGCGAGCGGTGAAAGCCAGGCCAGCTTTGCCTTCTGGAGCATGGCGCTGGCAGGGCTTGCCCTGGCCATCATGCTCGCCGCCGCCAATGTGCTGCTGTCGCGCTACGCAATCACCCCGCTCAAGTCGGTCGCAGATGCGATGCGGCGGATGGCTGGCGGCGATCTGAATGCCCGGGCCGATGTGGAAAAGCCGGTGCAAGAGATTGGCGACATGATATCCGCAATCGAGGTTTTCCGCGATGCGTCCAGGGCGCGCCTCGCTGCCGAGGAAAAGCAGGCGTTCATTGTCCGCGAACTGACCGCGGGGCTTGATGCGCTCGCCCGCAAGCAGCTGACCTATCGCATCGATACCAGCTTCCCCGCCGATTACGAGGCGCTGCGGATCAGCTTCAACACCACCACCGCCGAGCTGTGCGATGTGCTGACCCATACGGTGGAATCAGCGGGCAATGTTCTGAACGGCGCATCGGAAATCCGATCGGCATCGAACGATCTTGCCCAGCGCACCGAACAGCAGGCGGCCAATCTGGAAGAGAGCGCTGCGGCAATGCGCGAGGTGACCGAATTGGTGCAGCAGACCGCCAACAATGCCGCCACGGTGGGCGAACAGGTCTCCGAAGCGCATATCGGCGCTGCCAGCGGCGGAAAGGTCGTCCAGCGCGCCGTCGAAGCAATGGGCACTATCCAGAAATCCGCCGCCGAGATCACCAGCATCATCGACGTGATCGACGGTATCGCCTTCCAGACCAACCTTCTCGCGCTCAATGCCGGGGTGGAGGCCGCGCGCGCCGGCGAAGCGGGCAAGGGCTTTGCCGTGGTCGCCAATGAGGTCCGCGCGCTCGCGCAGCGTTCGGCCGATGCCGCAAATGATATCAAGAAACTGATCACCACCTCGCATGCTTCGGTGGCGGAGGGCGTGGCGCTGGTCGATGAAACCGGATCGGTCCTGCTGCAGATCGGTGAACGGATTGCCGCAATCAACAGCCGCATTTCCGATATCGCCGATTCCGCCCAGAGCCAGGCGCTGCGCCTGCAACAGGTCAACCATGCCGTGGGCGACATGGACAAGATGACCCAGCAGAACGCCGCCATGGTCGAGGAGTCCAATGCGGCAGCGCGCAGCCTGGCCGATGAGGCAAGCGAACTGGCCCGCCTGGTCCAGACGTTCGACACGGGCGGCAGCCACGCCGCCATGGCAGGCATGCCAGTCCGCGCTGCCCTGGCGCGGCCTTCGGTGCGCACGCCGCAGATTGCAGGCAATCTGGCGCTGAAACCCGTGCCCGCTGCGGAGGACTGGTCGAGCTTCTGACGTCCCCGGCAAGGCACGGTGACCAGGCACGCGCCGCGCCGCCGCGCTGCATCCCTATTCACCCCCCAAGACGCCAGAATCGCGTGTCGGCTGCAGGTTGCAGCCGGCACGCGACTGCCTTTTGCGTCAGGAAGAACCAGACCCTGATCTTGCCCGGTGCGCACACCGGGCGTGTTGCCGAGATGGAGACAGGTCGGCTGCCTGATTCTGGGTAACTGAACACTTTGGCGCGGCCTGATAAACCGCTGAAAGTTCTAAGCGTGATCGCAAATCAACTGAGCGCGATTGGGCTCGGCCATGACGGGAATAGATACTGGAAAAAGGGACTTGGGACCGCTTTGCACAACGTTTGCAGAATCCCGAATGACATATTGAAATAGGGCCAGCTCTATTCATCCATAACTTGGCGTTAACTCTAAATTCAGTGCTTTGCGCAAGGCTCACGCTTGCCCGCTATTTTTTGCCGATATTCAGGGACGTTTCAAAGCTACGCTGCGCTTCTTGTTGAAGCCTGGCCATGGCGGTCGGCAGGCGGGGGAGGGCGAGATTTATGGAGATCAAGAAGGCCACGCTGGCTGGCTCAGGCGTCATTTTTGCAACGGTTCTGGCGGCGGCCTTGTTCGTCGGCAGCGCGATCGGCACGATCAGTGTGGGCGGCCCGATTTCCAACGACAATCAGCAGGCGTCCGATCTGGTCGCCGATATCCTGCCGCCCCCGGTCTATATCCTCGAATCCTATCTCGAAGCCCGCCTCGCCATGGCCGAGCCGCAGCGGCTGGACCATCATGCGGCGCGGCTCGCCAAGCTGCATGAAGAATTCGACACGCGGCAGAAGCACTGGGCCGCATCCACCCTGCCCGATCCGCTCAAGGCGCAGCTCCGGCGGGTCGACACTCCTGCCCGCGCCTTTTTCGCCGAGCTGGAAACGCGGTTCCTGCCCAGCCTCAAGCAAGGTGACAGCACCACGGCATCGCAGAGCATCCAGCGGCTGGGTGCAGCCTATGCGCGGCACCGGCGCGAGATCGACGCGCTGGTCGAGCAGACCGCCGCCTATCAGGCGGAAACGCGCGAGACCGGCGAGAGCTATATCACCATGGCGATGATCGCGATGGCAGTTGCGGGGCTGATCCTGCTGCTGGTGCTGGCGGGGGCCAATGTCCTGCTCCGCCGCCATCTGGTCAATCCGCTCAAGTCTGTATCGAGGGTGATGTGGAAGATGGCCGAGGGCGACCTCAAGGCCGAGGCCAGGGTCGAGACCAAGATGGACGAAATCGGCGACATGATGTCGGCGATCGAGGTGTTCCGCAAATCCTCGCTTGCCTGTCTGGAGGCGGACCGGCAGGCGCTGATCGTGCGCGAGCTGACGACGGGGCTGGAGAGCCTCGCTGCCAAGAACCTGTCCTATCGCATCACCACCGCGTTCCCGCCCGAGTTCGAGCCACTGCGTGTGAGCTTCAACACCGCCACCGATGCGCTGTGCGAGGTGCTGAAACAGACCGCATCGGCGGCAGGCAATGTGCTCAACGGCTCGGCCGAAATCCGCTCGGCATCGGGCGATCTGGCACAGCGGACCGAGCAGCAGGCGGCGAATATCGAGGAAAGCGCCGCTGCCATGCGCGAGGTGACCGGCATGGTCCAGCAGTCCGCAGCCAATGCGCTGGAGGTGGGACGGCAGGTGTCCGAGGCGCATGGCACCGCCACCGAGGGCGGGGCGGTCGTCCACCGTGCGGTTGATGCCATGGGGCAGATCCAGAAATCGGCGAACGAGATTACCAGCATCATCGACGTGATCGACGGCATCGCCTTCCAGACCAATCTGCTCGCGCTGAATGCCGGGGTGGAGGCGGCGCGCGCGGGCGAATCGGGCAAGGGCTTTGCCGTGGTCGCCAACGAGGTGCGCGCGCTTGCTCAACGTTCGGCCGATGCCGCCAACGACATCAAGGCGCTGATCGGTGCATCGCATGCATCGGTTGCCGAAGGCGTCTCGCTGGTCGATCAGACCGGCGCGGTGCTGGAGCGGATCGGCGAGAGCATCGCTGCGATCAACAGCCGGGTTGCCGATATCGCCGACTCCGCCCAGACCCAGGCCCAGCGCCTGCATCAGGTCAACCAGGCGGTCAGCGACATGGACAAGATGACCCAGCAGAACGCCGCGATGGTCGAACAGTCGAACGCCGCAGCGCGCAGCCTGGCCGACGAGGCCACCGACCTGTCCCGTCTGGTCGAGACTTTCGATACCGGCGAGCGCCGCCCGGCACCCGGCCCGCGCGGAGCAAAGGTCATGCCGCGCCGTGCCGCCATATCGGGCAATCTGGCGCTGAAGGTTGATCCGGACGACGAAAGCTGGTCGAGCTTCTAGCGAAAGGGGCGAAGCTTTCTCCAAGCTTTCGCGCAAACTTTGACCTCCATCAATGTTGCGCAGCATGGCCCGGCATAATCTGCAGGCATGTGGACATATCACCCCGATCTGCTCAGCCGCCCCGTGCCGCGCTATACGAGCTACCCCACCGCTGCCGATTTCGGCGAGGATGTGGGGGCTGGCGACTATATGCGCGCGCTCGATGCGGTGGAATCGGGAGCGCCGCTCTCGCTCTATGTCCACATTCCCTATTGCGAGCAGATCTGCTGGTATTGCGGCTGCAACACGGGCGCGGCCAATCGCAAGCATCGGTTGACCGACTATCTCACCGCGCTGCGCGCCGAGATCGCCCAGGTCGCCAAGCGCCTGGGCGGGCGGGGCCGCGTGCAGCATATCGCCTTTGGCGGCGGCAGCCCCAATGCGATCGCGCCGGTCGAATTCGTGCGGCTGCTCGATCGGATCATGACGGTGTTCGATTGTTCGCGTCCCGAAATCTCGATCGAGATCGATCCGCGCAATTTCACGTCGGAATGGGCGCTCGTGCTCGCCTCGTCGCGGGTCAGCCGGGTAAGCATGGGCGTGCAGACCTTCGCGCCGCATATCCAGGCGGCGATCGGCCGCATCCAGCCGCTCGACCATATCGAAACCGCGATGACGTCGCTTCGCATGCGCGGCATCGAAGCGATCAATTTCGATCTGATGTACGGCCTGCCCGGTCAGCATCTCGATGATCTGGACGCGACGCTGCAACAGACCATTCGCCTGGCGCCCAGCCGCATCGCCTTGTTCGGCTATGCCCATCTGCCCGACATGATCCCGCGGCAGAAGCGGATCGACGCAGCCGACCTGCCCGATGACCGCGAGCGCTTCGAGCAGGCCGCCTATGGCTATCTGACGCTGACCCAGGCGGGCTATGTTCCGGTGGGGTTCGATCATTTCGCGCTGCCCGGCGATCCGCTCGCGATTGCCGCGCGCGAGAACCGGGTGAACCGCAATTTCCAGGGCTTCACGCACGATGGCGCGTCCACGCTGCTCGGCTTCGGCGCCAGCGCGATCAGCATCCTGCCCGGACTGATCGTGCAGAACGAGAAGAATGCCGGGCCCTATCGCAAGCTGGTGAGCGAAGGTCGCCTGACGCCGACACGCGGCGTGGCGCTCAACGCCGATGACATGAAGCGCAGCGACATCATCAATGCGCTGCTGTGCCGGGGCCGCGCGTCCCTCAATTCCGAGTTCCTCCCTACTGCCCGCGCCGTGCTGACCGAGTTCGAACGGCGCGGGCTGCTTTTTTGGGAGGGTGACGATCTGGTGCTGGCCAAGGGATCCGAACCCTATGCCCGCGTGATCGCGGCGCAGTTCGATGGCTTTCGCGGGCAAATTCATCCGCATGTCGGAGCCGCCCGCTTGCATTCCGCCGCGCCAGCCTGTTGAGCTTAAGCCCGATGACGCCACGCCCGCGAATCGTTCGGGCAATGTGGGCGAGAAGGGGTGTGAGCGATGACAGAATCGGAAGCGGCATCGAACTATGCGGGCGTGTTCGGCAACCGCATCGGCTTTGGCCAGCGCCCTGCCCTGCTGCTGATCGATTTCGTCCAGGCCTATTTCGACCCCGATTGCGTGCTGTTTGCAGGGGTCGAGGATGCACTGGCCAGCGCCATCCGCGTCCGCGATGCAGCGCGCGATGCGGGCATCCCGATCATCTACACCAATGTCGTCTATCACCCCAGCCTGGTCGATGGCGGCCGCTTCATGCAGAAGACGCCGCTGCTCGAGGTGTTCGTTGCCGGATCGCCGATGGGGGCATGGCCGCAAGGGCTTGAGCCGAGCGCCGACGAGATCGTGATTTCCAAGCAATATCCCAGCGCCTTTTTCGGCACCTCGCTCGCCGCGACGCTGACCGCGATGGGTGTCGATACGGTGCTGCTCACCGGGCTCTCGACGAGCGGCTGCGTGCGCGCGACCTGTGTCGACACATCCAGCCACGGCTTCATCCCGATCGTCATCGCCGATGCCTGTGGCGACCGGCACCAGGCCCCGCACGAGGCGAACCTGTTCGACATGAACGCCAAGTACGCCGATGTCGTGCGCGAGGGCGAGGCGCTCGACTATCTTGCCGGGCTAAAGGGCTGAGCCACTCAACCTGTTCTCCGGCGAAAGCCGGAGCCCAGGAGTCAGATAGTGCGACACCGCCGCTGGGCTCCGGCTTTCGCCGGAGAACGAACAATCAGATCGCCCCAGCATCCTTCAGATTGTCGATCGTCTGCTGGTCCATGCCCAGCAGCTTGCCATAGATCTCGTCATTATGCTCGCCGATGCTCTGCGGGGCGAGCGTCCGGATCGCGCTTGGCGTGCCCGACAGCTTGGGGAAGCTGTTCTGCATGGCGAACTTGCCCCAGCGCGGGCTGTCGACCTCGACCAGCGCCTCGCGCGCCTTGAAATGCTCGTCCTCCAGCATGTCGGCCGCACCATAAATCTTGCCGGCAGGCACGCTGTATTCGATCATCAGCGCCTCGACCTCAGCAACGGTCAGCCTGGATGTCCAGGCCTCGATCAGGTCATCGAGTTCCTTCTGGTTCTGGCCGCGCGCGACATGGCTGACATAGCGCGGGTCGGTCGCGAGTTCGGGACGCCCCATCGCCTGGCATAGCCTGCCAAACACCGCGTCCTGGTTTGCGCCGATCAGATATTCGCCATCGCTGCACTGATAGACGTTGCTCGGCGCAATACCTTCCAGGATCGACCCGGTGCGCCGCCGCACATGGCCGCTGACCATATATTCGGGCACCAGGCTTTCCATCACCTGCAGCACCGCCTCATAGAGCGCGCTGTCGACCACCTGGCCCTTGCCGGTACGCTCGCGGGCGTGCAGCGCGGCCAGTGCGCCCATGCAGCCATAGGTCGCCGCCAGGCTGTCGCCGATCGATACGCCCATGCGGCTGGGCGGGCGGTCAGGATCGCCGACGATCGCGCGCCAGCCGCCCATCGCCTCGCCAATGCCTCCAAAGCCCGCGCGCGACGAATAGGGGCCGGTCTGGCCATAGCCAGAGACGCGCACGATGATGAGCCGGGGGTTGATGGCGTGCAGCGCATCGGGGCCCAGCCCCCATTTCTCGATCGTGCCGGGCTTGAAATTCTCGATCAGGATATCGGCATGCGCGGCAAGCTTGCGCACGATCTCCTGCCCTTCGGCGATGCGCAGATTGGCGCTGACCGACTTCTTGTTGCGGGCCACGACCTCCCACCACAATTTGTGCTCGCCATGGCCCCAGTTGCGCATCGGGTCGCCGCCACCCTTGCCGTCGACAGCCGGGGGCTCGACCTTGATCACTTCGGCTCCCATGTCGCCGAGCAGCTGGCCGCAGAACGGACCTGCGATCAACTGCCCCAGTTCGACGACACGAATGCCGGCCAATGCCCCCCGGTTGTCCTGGCTCATCTCATCCTTCCCTTATTCTGCAGCAATGGCGTAATTGGCCCAGCGCGGCTGGATCGGCGCGGGCAGCCCGGTTTCCTCAAGGCAATTGGCGCGCAATTGCTCGATGCCCGGGCCGTAATCGAACAGCGGAAGATCGCCGCGCTCGGCCAGAATCTCGGCCCGCAAGGCCTCGGTCGCGGCCGTGTCGACCACGCCATCGGCATCGGCGACCACGCCATAGGCCCTGGCGCCAGCTGGCGTGACCAGCCCCTGGCGGATTTCCTTGCCGACGAGCTCGGGATCGCGCTCCAGCGGGTCGCCCCAGCCGCCGCCGCCCCAGGTGATGAAGTGCAGCACGTCACCCGCCTCGATGGCGACATCTTCCACCTTGTTGCCGACAATGGTCTGCGTGCCATCGGGCTTTTCCAGGATCTTGCGCGCGCGTGCGCCCGGCTTGCCGCCATTGACGCCCCAGGGCGGCACGAACCAGCGGTCGTCATGGATCGCGATGACGCCGGGCTCCAGGAAGCGATAGGTCATGATGATGCCGTTGCCGCCGCGATGCAGCCCTGCGCCGCCGCTATCGGGCACGGTCTCGTAGCGCTCGATGACCAGCGGGAAATAGCGTTCCAGAAACTCGTTGGGCACGTTGGTAAAGCCCGGCCAGAGCGAATGGCCATCGGGCCCGTCGCCCATCGGTCGTCCCGGAATGCCGCCAAAGCCGATCTGGAACAGCTGGAACCACTCGCCCTTCTTGTCGGTGCCCGCATAGAACAGGTGCGGCGACGACGAGAATCCGGCGGCGTTGAGGAACTCGGGCGTCTTCTGGCCGAGCAGCCCGCCGAGGATGTCGAAGATGCGGCCCAGCGCGTGGGTACGACCCGACAGAGCGGCGGGATAGCGCGGCTTGAGCAGCGAGCCATCGGGAATGCGCACCTCGATCAGGTCATAGAACCCGTCGTTGAACAGGATCTGCGGATCGAAGACCATGATCATGTAGATGCCAAAGAACATCTTGAACATGTTCTCGTTGAGCAGGAAGTTGATCGAGGCTTGGCTCTGCGGATCGGTGCCGTCGAAATCGAGGATGACCTTGTCGCCGTCGCGCCACATCGTGCACTTCAGCTTGTACGGGCCATAGCCCATGCCGTCGTCGCAGATATAATCCTCGAAGCTTACCGGGTCTTCGCTGATCGCCTGGGCGAGCAGGGTCTTCATCGCGCGGTGGTTGCGCGCGAGCAGCTCCTGCGTCGCCGAGACATAGGTGTCGACGCCAAAGCGCTCGCTCATCTCGATCACCCGGCGCGCCGCGACGCGGCACGAGGCGATCAGGGCGTTGAGGTCTGCCGCGCACCAGGCCGGCGTGCGGCTCTGGTGCAGCACCAGCTTGACCAGATCCTCGTTGTACACGCCCTGCTTGTAAATCTTCACCGGCGGAATGCGCACGCCTTCCTGGAAGATGTTGGTCGCATCGATCGGCATCGATCCGGGCACCTTGCCGCCAATGTCGCTCTGATGGCCGAACATCGCGGTATAGGCGAGCAGGCGGCCATCCTTGAACACGGGGAGAAGAACGAGCCAGTCGTTGCAATGGCTGATCGCGCCGCCGACCGAATAGGGATCGGACAGAAAGATCATGTCGCCATCCTCGAGCGTGCCGTCATAGCCCTCGAGAAAGCCGCCGATAAAGCTGCCGAACTGACCGACGATCATCCGGCCGAGATGGTCGGCGATCAGCGGAAAGGCATCACCCTGCTCGCGGATGCCGGGCGACATGGCGGTGCGGACGAGCGTCGCGTCCATTTCGATGCGCGCGTTGCGCAGCGCGTTTTCGATGATGTCGAGACTGACCGGATCGATGGTCTGCTTCTCGAACGGGGTGTTGTTGGTCTGGATGATGGTGGCGGGCATGGGTTCAGTTCCCCGTCTTCAGCGTGATCAGGATGTTGCCGACGGCATCGACGGTGCCGGTGCAATCCGCTTCGATCAGCGTGGTGGAATCCATTTCGATGACGATGGCCGGGCCGGGGATCACGTCTCCGGCAAGCAGCTTGGAGCGATCGTAGATGACCGCAGGCATCATCGCCCCGTCCATCCACAGCTCATGATCGCGCAGCTTCGCCGCCGACGGATCGCCGTTGCCCTGCGGCAGCGTGGCGGCGGGCAGGTCGAGCGCCTGGCCCATCGCGACGGCGCGCAGGTTCACGATCTCGTGCTCCGAATCCATGTTGAAGGTGAACAGCCGGTGGTGCTCCTCGTCAAAGCGTCCGGTCAGCCATTCGATGCCATGGCTGTGCAGGTCGTCGCGGGTCACCGCCATCGGCACCTCGAACGCCTGGCCCGCATAGCGGACATCGACCTCGAAGGTGATCGTGATATCGTCCTTCGCGACGCCCTCAGCGACCAGCTCGTCGCCGATCTGGGTGGCCATCTCGTCGAGAATGCCGCCCAATTCCTCCAGCGTGGTGGCGCTTGCGAGCCGCGAGAAGCTGCGCGCGGTTTCGGTGCGCATCCGCGTCGTCGCATCGCCGAGCGCGCACAGCACGCCGGGCGAGACCGGAGAGATTGCGGGCCAGCTGCCCATCAGCCGGGCGACCGCATTGACGTGCAGCGGGCCTGCGCCGCCAAAGCCCATCAGCGCAAAGTCGCGCGGGTCATAGCCCTGCTGCACCGAGATCATGCGCAGCGCGCCGAACATGTTCTCGTTGACGATATCGATGATGCCGCGCGCGGCGGCGTAGAGGTCGATCTTCAGCGCATCGGCGATGGTTTGGACCGCCTTTTTCGCGCCCTCGCGGTCGAGCTTGAAGGTGCCGCCGAGCAGTGCCTCGGGCAGATAACCGAGCACGACATTGGCATCGGTCACGGTGGGCAGCTCGCCGCCCTTCCCATAGGCCACCGGGCCGGGCACCGCGCCCGCCGATTGCGGGCCGACGCGAAGGGCTCCCGTCAGTTCAGGCACATAGGCGATCGATCCGCCGCCAGCGCCGACCGTCTTCACGTCGAGCGCCGAAGCGCGGACCGACAGGTGCCCGACCTCGGTGGTGCGCACGCGGCGCGCCTCCAGATTCTCGATCAGCGCCACGTCGGTCGAGGTGCCGCCGACGTCGAGCGTCAGAATATTGCGGATACCGGCGTTCTTGCCGACCCAGATCGCACCGGTGACGCCGCCTGCAGGCCCCGACATCAGCAGCGAGACGGGATGCTCTTCGGACTTTTCGGAGGACATCAGCCCGCCGTCCGAGCGCAGCAGGGCGAGCTTGCCCGCCATGCCCGCGTCGCGCAGGCGGCTGCGCAGGTTGCGGACATAACGGCCGACCACCGGGCGCACTGCGGCGTTGGCGACGGTGGTCAGCGTCCGCTCATATTCCTGCATCTCGGGCAGCACGATATGGCTCAGCGAAATCGGCACATCAGGCAGGATCTCGGCGGCCAGTTCCGCCACCCGCTTTTCGTGCGCGCCGTTGAGATATGCGTTCATCAGGCTGACCGTCAGCGCCTCGACGCCTTGCGCCTTCAGCCGTTCCAGCACGGCGCGGATATCGGCATCGTCCACCGCACGAATTTCCTCGCCCTGCGCGGACATGCGCCCCTTGACCTCGAACGTGTCCTCCAGTGCGGCGAGCGGCGTCGGCTTGGGCCAGACGATCCAGCCGGCAAGCCCGCCGGGGACGAAGCTGCGCGCGATCTGCATCACCTGGCGATAGCCTTCGGTGACGATCAGGCCGACGCGTGCGCCCTTGCCCTCCAGCACCGCATTGGTGGCGACCGTCGTGCCGTGCAGGAAGATCTCGACATCGGCAGGCGTGATGCCCGCGCTGCCGCAGATCGCCTGCACGCCGGTCAGAATGCCTTCCGAGCTGTCATGCGGCGTGGACGGGGTCTTGTGACGCCAAAAGGCGCCGGATTGTTCGTCGAACAGCAGCAGATCGGTAAATGTGCCGCCCACATCGACACCCAGCCTGTAACTCATTCATTCACCCCTTCACTTGCCGACATGGCCGCCGACACGATTGATGTGTTGGCCTTCCCGTCAGGCTGCCGCGCGGGCAACCAGGGAGGGCAGCTCCCGGCCGAGGATCCCGGCCATCCAGCGATTGGCCGCGATGGCGGCGTCCAAATCCATGCCGTGGTCGATGCCTGACCGCTCTGCGAGATAGATCAGCTCTTCGGTGGCGATATTTCCGGTGGCCCTGGGCGCGAACGGGCAGCCGCCCAGCCCGCCCAGGCTTGCGTCGAGCACGGTGACGCCGGCCTGGATCGCGGCCCAGGCATTGGCGATACCGGTGCCGCGCGTGTTGTGAAAATGCGCGCGCAGCGGAATCTCCATCGGCACGAATTCGCGCAGACGTCCGTAAAGGTCGCTCACCTGCGCAGGCACGCCGACACCGATCGTGTCCGCCAGCGCGATCTCGGAAGGCCCTGCCTCCAGCACCGCCCTGGCGATATCGACGATCCGCTGCGGCGGCACATCGCCCTCGAACGGACAGCCGAACGCCGCTGAAATGGTGACCTGCGCGATCAGGCCGTTTTCCTTGGCGAAGCGAATCATCTCGCTCGCTTCGGCAATGCCTTCGGCGACGGTCTGGCCCTGGTTCTTCTGCCCGAAGGTATCGGTGGCGACGATGACGCAACCGATTTCGTCGACCCCGCGCTTGCCGCCCTCCTTCGTCGCCAGCGCGCGCAGCACGCCGCGCTTGTTCAGCGTGAGGCCGATATAGGACACGTCTTCGCGATCGGGCAGCCCGGCGATCACGCTTTCCGCATCGGCCATTTGCGGCACGCGCTGCGGATGGACGAAGCTTGCCACCTCCAACCTGCGCGCGCCTGCATCGATCATGCGACCGATCATCTCCAGCTTGTCAGCGGTGGAGACGATGTCCGGTTCGTTCTGCAGGCCGTCACGCGGGCCGACTTCGACAATCTGGATGCGGGTCATGGCAATGTTTGTATACATTTCAGACATGCGCGTCCAGCGCCGGAGAAAATTGCCTCAATCATTGGCCTGGCGCTGCTCCTTGTGCCGCTTGGCGGTGCTGCTGAAGACGTGGAAGGCGCGGCGGATATGGCTGGTCATCACCGCACGCGCCCAATGCGAATCGCGCGCGACAAAGGCGGCGATCAGTTCGCGATGCTCGCGCGCCGATTGCAGCAGCTCGTCCGTCTTGTACTGCGCGGCGGTGCGGCGGACGACCGGCTGCTCGACCAGCATCGGCAGCATCGCGCTCAATCGGGGCGAGCGTGCCGCCTCGAGAATGACCTCGTGAAAATTCCGGTTCTGCGCGAGAAACGCGGCGACATCGGGCGGACTTGATCGGACCGCCGCGTCGAGAAGGTCGGAAATCCGGCCCAGTTCCTCGATCTGACGCCCGGTGATGTTGCGCGCAGCGCGGCTAGCGGCATGGCCTTCCAGCATGCCGCGCAGCACGAACATCTCGTCGATATCGTCGGCCGACCAGTCCGCCACGAACAGCCGCTTGGAATCGCTTCGAACGATCAGCAGCTCGTTCTCGAGCCGCCGCACCGCCTCGCGTACCGGCGTTCGCGACACGCCGGAAATGCGCGCGAGCTGCTCCTCGGTCAGCTGCTGGCCCGGCTCTGCGCGCCCGGACAGCACGAACTGACGGATCTTGTCATAGGCAATATCCGATGCCCGCGGCGAAGCTGCCTTTTCCATGCGGTTTCATCCCGTCCCAATGCTGCGCGCCCTTGCGGCGTCCCATGCCAGGTGCGCGCCAAATTGCGCCGATCTTGCGCCAAGCCAATTTCGCTATTGACGATAGACATTTGTATACAATACCGTCAAGCCATGGATCGCGGCCGGATCAACCGGCGCAGACGGTCCATGAAGGTGGGGTAGCGCATGGCAGATGATCGCCGCATCAAGGTGATAGTTCCTATTCCCATGGACGAGGCCGGCGTTGCCGCCCGTGCCGCGCAGCTCCCGTCCGACTTCGTGCGCCCGGGATTCACGCCCGAATTCGTTGCCGTTCCCTGGGGTGCGGCGCTGGGTGACAGCTATCACGACATGCTGCTTATGGACTGGACGGTGTTCCAGACCGGCGTCACCGCCGAAGAGGAAGGCTATGCCGGGGTACTGATCGACACGGTCAGCGATTCGGGTCTGCGTGCGCTGCGATCGCGCCTGTCGATCCCGGTGATCGGACCGGGTGAAGCCGCCTTTGCCGCCGCGATGATGCTGGGCAAGAAGTTCACCGTGCTCACCATGTGGCCCGAATGGTTTCCGCTCTATCAGAAGACGCTCACCGAATACGGTTTCTGGGACCGCGTCGCTTCCCTGCGATCGATCAACACCCGGCCCGATGTGACCGAACTGCTCGCGGGCAAGGAAGAGGTGATCTTCGACAAGCTGAAGGCCGAGGCAACCCGGGCCATGGAAGAGGATGGCGCCGACGCGATCGTTCTCGGCTCCACCACCATGCACCAGTCGGCAGCGTTCCTGGCCGCCAACCTCCCCATCCCGGTGATCAATCCCGGCCAGGTGGCGTGGAAGTTCCTGGAAGGGCTGATCGAATGCGGCCTCACGCACAGCAAAAAGGCCTTTCCGATGCCGGAAGTGCCCAAGGATGCAGACATTAGAAAGGGTTGGTTCTGATGACAGACTGGTCACCCGGCAGCGCAGGTCAAGCACCGCTGCCTTATCCGTTCTACATCGACATTGTCACCAAGCGCTATTTCGATGGCGTCGACAACAAGAACATGGACCAGGTGCTCAACTGCTTCGCCCCCGACGCGCGGCTCACCGAGGTGACGTCGAATACCGTGCATGACGGCCGCGAGGCGATCCGCGCCATGTTCGTCAAGCTGTTCGCCGATTTCGAGCAGATCTGGCACGGCAATTTCGTCCATGTCGCTGACCCGGAATCGAACGCCGTCTGCTCGCAGTTCACCGTGCTGATCACGCCCAATGGCGGCGATCAGCTCCGCTACGAGAACTGCAACCGCTTCTATCTCAAGGACCGGCTGTTCCAGGAAGTGTTCGTCTATATGAGCGGCGACAATCTGCTGAAAGAGGGGGACGTCTGATGCAATACGCACCCACGATGAGCCGCGACGAACTGATCCAGTTTGCAACGCAGACCTATTTCGCCAGCGTCGATGCCAAGGACATGGCCGCCACGCTCGCCTGCTTTCATGACGAGGCGCTGTTCACGGTCCAGACCAGCTTCACCACCCATGCCGGCAAGGCCGAGATCGAGCGGATGTTCACCGATTTCTTCGGGGCGTATGAAACGATCGTCCACCGCGATTTCACCTGCACTGTCGATGAGACCAATGGGCGGATAGCGGCAAGTTTCATCGCCGATCTGACCGCCGCCGATGGCAGCGTGACGACACTTACCAACACCAATTTCTGGCGCCTGCGCGATGGCAGGTTCCAGGAAGTCCATGTCTATATGAGCGGAACCAACGTGCTGGTCTGAAGACCGGCCATAATAACAACCGCCAAATCCAAGATGGTTCGGGGGAACCAACGCATTTCAGGGAGTTCACACCATGCGCTTATCCAGTCTGTTTGCCGCCGCATCGGCCACCGTTCTCGCCAGTGCGCTGGCGGCACCCGCATTCGCGCAAGCGACCGACCAGGCCGAGGCCGAGGCGGACGACAATGTCATCATCGTCACCGCGCGCCGTCAGAATGAAAGCCTGGCCGAGGTTCCGGCATCGGTGACGGTGCTGACTGCCGATGCGATCCAGAAGACCGGCGTCGAAACCGCCGACCAGTTCGTCCAGCTCACCCCCGGTGTCACCATCGTCACCGGCACGGCAGAGGCCGGCGACACGCAGATCAATATCCGCGGCATCAACGGCGCGCGCGATGCCGAAAGCTCGGTCGCCCTCGTCGTCGACGGCATCCTCAAGACCAACACCGCGCAGCTCAACCAGAACCAGGGCACGCTGCGCCAGATCGAAATCCTGAAAGGGCCGCAGGGCGCGCTTTATGGCCGCAACGCAGCGGCAGGCGCGATCGTGATCCAGACGATGAAGCCCGGCGACACGCTGGAGGCCGGCATCGAGCTGAGCGCCGCCGAACAGCAGACCTATCGCGGCAACGCCTTTATCTCGGTGCCGCTGGGCGAGAATGCCGGTTTTGTGTTGTCCGGCAGCTACCTGAAGACCGATGGCTTTTATCGCAACATTTTCCTGAACAATTCCAAGACGATCGACGATCAGGAAGTATGGTCAGTCGATGGCCGGTTTGTCGCTCAGCTGGGCGATCGCACCGAGATCGATGCCAAGGCGCGTTACTCGGACCTGACCGGCGCATCGATCGCCTTCAACGCGGCCTTCCACCTGCCCAATTTTGCCGGTGCCAACCCGGCCTTTTTCGAGGATGTGAACCGCCACCCGTTCAACTTCTACAACAACATCCGCCCCACCAACGACCAGACGACCTTCGATGCCTCGATCAAGCTGGAGCATGAGTTCGACTTTGCCAAGCTGACCCTGTGGGGCCTGTACAGCGATGTCGACCAGTCGCTGACCGCCGATGGTACCTCGGCAGACTTTGCCCGCTTCACCTTCCCCGGTGCGACCCCGGCCTCGGTCGCGGCGTCCAACGCCTGCTTCCGCAGCACCGCGCAGCTCACCGGCTTCCCGGTCAACCAGCCCGGCTTTATCGGCGCGACGCCGGTGCCGTTCATCTTCGCGCCGGCCACCGGATCGACCTTCGGCCCCTACAGCCCGACAACCTGCGACGGCACGCAATACCAGATCCGTCAGCAGGAGGATTTCTCGGGCGAAGTCCGTCTGTCCTCGAACGGCGACGGTCCGTTCAACTGGCAGCTCGGCGCCTATTATCTCAACATCAGCCGCGATGTCGGCGTCAGCCTGGGCGCGGACCTGGGCCAGGGCATCATCCGCCAGCTGTACAACGCGCCGGGTACCAGCAACCCGACGACGCAGCTGTATTTCGACAGCTTCAGCACCGATGTGTACGCGGCCTTTGGTTCGGCCGAGTATAACTGGAACGACCGGGTCAATATCGGCCTGGCCATGCGCTATGACGTCGAGGATCGCAGCGTGTCGAACCGCGTGCCGCTGGTCCGCGATCCGTTCACCGGCGGACCGATCAACCCCGGCCAGGCCGCTGGCGCGATCCCCGACAAGTCGAACAGCTACAAGCAACTTCAGCCCAAGCTGACCTTCCGCTGGTCGGTGGCAGACAACTTCAACGTCTATGCCAATTGGGGAATCGGCTTCAAGGCGGGCGGTTTCAATAATTCGGGATCGGCTGCGATCGTCCAGCAATCGTTCAACCAGTTCATCGGGTCGCAGGTCGCCATCACCGACGACTATCGCAAGGAACGCTCGAGCGCGTTCGAAGGCGGCTTCAAGGGTTCGGCCTTTGACGGCAAGGTGACGTTCGACCTCGCCGGCTATTATACCGACGTCAAGGACATGCAGTTCTTCGAATTCTTCGTCGGCGGCTTCGGTCTGCTGCGCGTGGTGTCGAACATCGACAAGGTCGAACTGTACGGCGCGGAACTGAACCTGAACGCGGAAGTGACCCCGGGCTGGACGATCTTCGGTGCCTTCAACGTCACCGAAAGCGAGATCAAGCAGAACCGTTCGCGTCCGCAGACGGTGGGCAACAAGTCGCCCTCGACCGCCGACTATACCATCAATCTGGGTACGCAGATCGTCGCGCCGATCGCCAAGAGCTTCGATCTGGTCGCCCGCGCCGATTACCGCATCACCGGCCCGACCTGGTTCCACACGCTGCAGAACGACACCGTGCCGACCATCTTCAGCGGCCTGCTGCCGGGGTCGGCGCTGGCGCTGCCTGCCTTTGTCGGCAATGCCGATTATTCGGTGACCCGGCGCGATGCCTTTGGCGTGCTCGATGTGCGCGCGGGGCTGGAAGGCGAGCAGTGGCGCGTGACGCTGTTTGCGGACAATGTGCTCAACCGCCGTTACCTGAACGAAGTGATCACCGCAGCCGAGTTTGGCGGATCGTTCATCTCGCCCGGCGGTCTGCGCCGGATCGGGGTGGAAGTCGGCTACAAGTTTTGACCGGCCCAGCCGTCACCACCTGCGCTGCGGCGCGGGTGGTGACGGTCCTTTTTCAAGCCTTCAACCCCTGGCGTAGATCCACGCTGCCCATAGCCATCCGCCGATCAGCAGCGTGCCGCCGATGGGCGTCACCGCCCCAAGCCAGCGCGGCGCGCCCAGCGCCATGGCATAGAGCGTCACCGCAAAGATCGCAGAACCGATCAGCAGCGTGAGCGCCGGCCCTCTGGCCTGTCCCATGATCGCCAGCGCGGCCACCGCGTGCACCAGCTGATACATGCCGCCCGTGCGCAGCCATTCGGCCTGCTGCTCGCCCGCTGCGGCATGCGCGCCGAACGCGCCTGCCGCCACCGCTATCGCGGCCGATACCGCCGCCAGTATCCCGATCATCATCGCGCGTCTCCCTTGCCCACCGGCCCCAGCAGCGCGGCAATGCGGTCTGCCGCCGCTTGCCAGTCGAGGCCGCTCTGGCCAAGCCAGGCATCGTCATAATAGCTGGTGCCATAACGGTCGCCGCCATCGCAGAGCAGGGTCACCACGCTGCCGCTGGTTCCCGCTGCGGCCATCTCATCGATCAGCGCGGCGCAAGCAACAAGGTTCGTCCCGGTCGATCCGCCGACGCGGCGGCCCAGCCGATCGGACAGCGCGCGCATCGCGCCGATGCTGTCGCCATCGTCCACCGCGATCATCCGGTCGATCACCCCGGGGATGAAGCTCGGTTCGACGCGCGGTCGCCCGATGCCCTCGATCCGGCTGGCACAGCCTTCGGGCAATGAAGCCGCGCTGCGATCATGGAAATGGCGGTGGAACACCGAATGCTCAGGGTCCGCGACGCACAGCCGGGTGGCATAGCGCTGATAGCGCAGATAGCGCCCGATGGTTGCCGATGTACCGCCGGTGCCTGCGCCGCAGACGATCCATTCGGGTTCGGGATATTCCTCCTCGCTCATCTGCGCAAAGATGCTCTCGGCGATATTGTTGTTGCCGCGCCAGTCGGTCGCGCGTTCGGCATAGGTGAACTGGTCCAGATAATGGCCGCCCGTCTCTGCCGCGAGCCGGTGCGCGACGTCGTACACGGTGCGCGGATCATCGACCTTGTGGATTTCGCCGCCCTGGAAGCGGATGGCGTCGAGCTTGGCGGGGGCGGTCGTTGCAGGCACCACCGCAATGAAGCGCAAGCCCAGCATCCGCGCGAAATAGGCCTCGCTGACCGCCGTCGAACCGGACGAGGCCTCGATCACGCAAGTGTCTGGCCCGATCCATTCGTTGCACAAGGCATAGAGGAAAAGCGAGCGCGCCAGCCGGTGCTTCAGGCTGCCGGTGGGGTGCGAGCTTTCATCCTTCAGATACAGCGTGATGCCGGGATAGCGCGGCAGATCCAGCCGGATCAGGTGCGTATCGGCGGAGCGATTATAGTCCGCCTCGATCCGGCGGATCGCATCGTTCAGCCAGCCGCGCGGGCACAGATCGCTCACCGTCAGGCGTCCTCGAGCCCGTGCCGCACCAGCATCGCGCGCGGATCGGGGTCCCGCCCCCGGAACGCGCGGAAGCTCTCCGCCGCGGGCCGGGTCGCGCCGCGCGCCAGCACCTCGCTACGGAAGCGGTCGCCGGTCGCACGATCAAGCAGGCCTGATTCGACAAAGGCCATGAAGCCATCGGCGGCGAGCAGTTCCGCCCAGAGATAGCTGTAATAGCCCGAGGCATAGCCGCCGGCGAAGATATGCGCGAAGGCATGCGGGAAGCGGTGCCATTCGGGCGGGCGGATCACCGCCACCTCGTCGCGCACCGCTTCGATCACCTCGACCGGGTCGCTGCCCATGGTGCCGAGGTGCAGCAGCATGTCGAACAGCGCAAATTCGATCTGGCGGATCAGGAACAGCCCCGCTTGGAAATGCCGCGCGCGCAGCAGGCGATCGAACAGATCGTCGGGTAGCGGCGCGCCGGTCTTGTAATGGCCCGACATGGCGGTCAGCACCTGCCGGTCCCAGGCGAAATCCTCCATCAGCTGGCTGGGCAGCTCGACCGCATCCCATTCGAAGCCGGTGGTACCCGCAATGCTCGGGCGGTTGACCTCGGTCAGCAGCAGGTGGAGGCAATGGCCGGTCTCGTGCAGCAGCGTGCCGACATCCGAATGGCTGAGCAGCGAGGGTGCATCGGGCCCGGCAGGGGAGAAATTGCACACCATATAGGCGACCGGGACCTGGACATGATCGCCATCATGGCGGCGCGGGCGCGCCTCGCCCATCCACGCGCCGCCGCGCTTGCCGGGCCGGGCGAACAGGTCGAGATACAGGCCTGCGATCACCGTGCCGCTCTCATCGACGACATCGTAGAACCGGGCATCCGGGTGATAGAGCGAGGCATCGGACCGCTGCGCAAGCTGGATGCCGAAAAGCCGTTCGAGCAGCATCTGCCAGCCCTGCATCACCTTCTCGACCGGGAAATAGCCGCGCACCTCGGCTTCATCGACGGCATAGAGCGCCTGGCGCAAGCGGTTGGAGGCAAAGCCGACATCCCAGGGCTGAAGATCGGCAATGCTCAAGGTTTCGGCGGCAAAGGCCTTGAGTTCATCCAGGTCGCGCTGCGCCGCCGGTTTGGCACGGGCCGCCAGATCGCGCAGGAAGCTCAGCACCGCAGCCCCGTCGCTCGCCATCTTGGTGGCCAGCGACCATTGGACGGGATCGGCAAAGCCCAAAAGCTGCGCTGCCTCGCGCCGCAATTCGAGGATGCGGGCGATGCGCTGCGAGTTATCGAACTGCCCGGCCTGCGGTCCCTGGTCGGAGGCGCGGGTGCCGAAAGCGCGGTAGACGCGCGCGCGCAGATCGCGATTTTCTGCAAAGGTCAGGATCGCGTTGACGCTGGGCTGTTGCAGCGTCACCCGCCAGCCGGACTGGCCCTTGGCCGCAGCAGCAGCGGCCAGCATTGCCTTGTCGGTGTCGGACACGCCGGCGAGATCGGCCTCATCGGTGATCAGCTCTTCCCACGCATCGGTCGCATCGAGCACCGCGCTGCCGAATTCATTGGAGAGCGTCGCCAGCTCGACCGAGACAGCCTTGAAACGCTCGCGCGCGGCCTCTTCCAGCGCCACGCCGGACAGGCGGAAATCGCGCAACGCATGCTCGACCGCGACCCGGTCCGCCTGAGGCAGCGCGGCGAATTCGGGCGTCGCGGCTAGCGCCTCGAACACCTCGTAAAGCGCGCGGTTCTGCCCGACCATGATGCCGTTGGTGACCAGGCGCTGCTCGCCTTCCTGATAGGCCACGCGCAGTTCGGGCGAGTCCGCGACCGAATGCAGGTGCGATACCGCAGCCCAAATGGCGCTGAGCTCCGCATCGGCGCGTTCGAACGGCAACCAGGCCTCGGCAAAACTGGCCGGCTTGTCGCGGACCAGCGTCTCGATGGTCGCTGCATGACGGGCCAGGGCATCATCGAGCGCGGGCGCGATATGATCGGCGGTGATTTCGGCAAAGCGCGGCAGTGCGCGCGTATCGAGCAGGGGGTTGGCGATATCGGTCATCCCCGCCCTTTAGCCCAAAATGCCGCGCGGTCAGGCAAAAAACGTCGCGGTGGCTCAGCTTTGCCCCTGGAGATCGCGCAGCATCGCGGCGGCCTGGGATCGTTCGGGAAACGGTCCGAGCGAGAGCGAGGCGCGCAGCGCGCCCATCGCGCGCGAGGGCTTGCCTGCCGCCGCATAAGCCTGGGCCAGGTGATAACGCAGCCAGGGGTTGCGCGGCTGGAGCGCGCCTGCCTTTTCGAGCATTTCCACTGCCAGCATCGGTGCATCGCCTGCGCCCATCAGCGCCATGCCGCGCACATGCGTGACCAGCGGGTTGGCAGGCTGCACCCGATAGGCGAGCCGCGAATCGTGCGCGGCCATCGCAGCATCGCCCGCGCGCAGCCGCGCCAGCGCGAGATCGGTCAGCAGGATCGGCTGGCTGCTACCCAGCTGCGCGTGCAGCGCGGTCAGCGCCGCCACGGCGCCCGCCCAGTCGCCGCGATCGATCCGCGCATTGGCCAGCAACCGAAGCCCGCCGGTATTGGCCGGGCTCATGTCGACAAAGCTCTGAAGCAGGCTGTCTGCCTCGCCCGCGCGGCGCAGATCGCGCAGCACCAGCGACAGGCGGCGCACCACCGGCTCGGCCAGGCGGATGCGCGCAGCGCGATCATAAAGCGGCAGCGCGGCAGCGGCATTGCCCGAGGCGTAATGCACATCGCCCAGCAGCATCTGCGCATCGGGCACGCCCGGATTGGCATCGGCAAGCGGCTTGGCAAATTCCGCCGCCGTCGCGAAATCGCCCTGCGCCACCAGCATGCGGACATAGGGGATCACCGCCCGCGCATCGCGGGGCGCGCTGCGCGCGGCATCGGCGAGCAGCCAGGGTTCATCGTCCTGATCGAGCCTGAGCAGCGGCGCGGTATCGGGCGTCGCCGCGCGCGCGAGATATTCCAGCGCCGCCTGGCCCTCGCCCATCGCCTCCAGCGACCGCGCCACCAGCGTCAGCAGATAGGCGCTGGTGCCCGCCCGGTTCGCCACGGGGCGGAAACGCTCGAGCAGCGCCTCATGCTCGCCCTCGGCATAGAGCGCACGCGCCAGCAGCTCGGCCGCACGGCGGTTGTGGGGCTGGGCGTCGGCCAGCCTTTCGAAGCGGTCGATCGCCTGGCGATAGTTGCCCAGCTCGAACTCGACCACGCCTTCGACCTGCATCATCGCGGGTACGCGCTCCAGTGCGCCGCCGGTCTTCTGGATCAGCGTGCGCGCCAGCCGGTACTGCCCGGCGCGCGCGGCCAGCACCGCCTGCAGGAAATAGCCGCGCGGGTTGTTGGGTTCGAGCGCCACGATCTGCCGCGCCGCCCTCAGCATGTCGCGCATGCGGCCCATGTCGCCCAACGTCGCGGCATATTCACCGAGCACGCTGACATCATTGGGGTCGATGCCGAGCGCGCGTTCGAACCACGGGAGCGCCGCCGCCAGGCCCGTCTGGCTGCGCGTCAGCTCGCCGCGCAACTGCAGCGCGCGGACATTGTTCGCGTCCAGCTCCACCGCGTGATCCGCCGCCTGCAGCCCCCCCGCCTGATCGCCCGAGGCGGTGCGGAAACGGGCAATGTCGGTCCACAACAGGCTGTCATCAGGGGTGAATTGCAGTGCCCGGTCAAACGCCGTGCGCGCCTCGTCGAAGTTGCCCAGCGCCAGATGCGCCCGGCCCAGCGTGCGCGCGGCATAGCCTGCATCGGCCTTGGGCACCGGCCCCTCGCCAAGCCAGCGGATCGCGGCATCCGCCCGGCCCTGAAGCACCATCGCCTCTGCCATCGCTGCCCGCACCAGCGCCCGGTCCGCGCCCAGGGCCAGCGCGCGATCCAGCTCGGCCTCGGCGCCTTCGGCATCGAACAGCGCCAGGAACACGCGTGCCTGCGCCAGGCGCGCGTCGGCCAGGCGCGGCGCGGCCTTGATCGCGTTCATCAGCTCGATCCGCGCCGCCCGGTTGTCGCCGCGTGCGCGATAGTCCGCCGCGCGCGCCATCGCCGCGCGCGCGGTTGCCATATCCTCGGCGAGCAACGGCCCGCTCTGGCTGGCGAGCAGCAGCGCCCCGGCGACGAGCGCCAGCAGCAGCCGTCTGCCAGGGAAAGGATCAGCTCTGGATGTCATATTGCCTTAGCAGATCGTACAATGTCGGGCGGCTGATCCCCAGCAGCTTGGCCGCGCCCGAGATATTGCCCTCGGTCCGCGCCAGCGCGTGGCGGATCGCCTTGCGGTCGGCCAGTTCGCGCACCGCCTTCAGGTTCAGGAACTCCGGCGTTTCGGGCTCGGCGCGTTCCAGGTCGAGATCCTCGGCGGTCACCAGCCGGCTTTCGGCCATGATCACCGCGCGCTTCACCCGGTTTTCCAGCTCGCGGACATTGCCCGGCCACGCCCAAGCATCGAGCATCTTGAGCGCATCGGGGGCAAAGCCCTTGACCGCCGGGTTCATCTCGGCGGCAAAGCGCGACAGGAAATGCTTGGCGAGCAGCACCGCATCGCCCGGCCGTTCGGCGAGCGAAGGGATGTTCACCACGATCTCGGCCAGCCGGTAGAACAGGTCCTCGCGGAACCGTTCTTCGGCGATCATCTTTTCCAGATTCTGGTGGGTGGCGCAGACCACCCGGGTATCGACCGGGATGGGGCTGCGTCCGCCGACGCGCTCGATCACCCGCTCCTGCAGGAAGCGCAGCAGCTTGACCTGCAGCGGCAGCGGAATATCGCCCACCTCATCGAGGAACAGCGTGCCGCCGGCGGCCTGCTCGATCTTGCCGATGGTGGTCTTGATCGCCCCGGTAAACGCGCCTTTCTCATGCCCGAACAGCTCGGATTCGAGCAGGTTCTCCGGAATCGCCGCGCAATTGATCGCGACGAACGCGCCGCCGCGGCGGTTGCTCTTTTCGTGCAGCCCGCGCGCGAACAGCTCCTTGCCGGTCCCGCTCGCGCCCAGCAGCATTACCGAGACATTGGTGTTGGCGACACGCTCGATCGTGCGGGCGGCCTTCACCATCTGCGCATCGGCGGTGATCATGCCGCCCAGCACCGTATGATCCTCACCCGATTTCTGGCTGAGCCGCGCATTCTCGCGCTCGATCTGCTGGACGTTGAGCGCCCGGCGGACGATCAGCGCCAGATCGTCGATCTCCACCGGCTTGCGATAGAAATCATAGGCCCCCTGCGCGATCGCATCGCGCGCGCTCTGCCGCTCGCCATGGCCCGACGCGATGATCACCTTGGTATCGGGCTTCAGCCGCAGGATTTCCGCCAGTGTCGCAAAGCCTTCGCTTACCCCGTCGGGATCGGGCGGCAGGCCAAGGTCGAGCGTGACGACATCGGGCTCCTCGTAGCGCAGCAGGTCAATCGCGCTAGCGCGGTCGCCGGCGCACAGCACCTCGAAATCGTCGAACGCCCATTTGAGCTGGCGCTGAAGCCCGGCATCATCCTCCACCACCAGAAGCCGGGGCAGCCGGTTCGCGCCCTTGCCGCCGCCGTTCATCGCGGGGTTGGGGGTCAGATCGGTCATCGGTCAGGATACCTTTTCAGCAAGTGTCGGCGCCTGCACGCCCGGATCATCGCTTTCGATCCGGGTGGCGAGCGGAAGATGGATGGAAAAACGGCTGCCCTCGCCCTCGCGGCTCTCGACCTCGATCCGGCCGTTCATCGCCTCGACCAGCAGCCGCGCCTCATAGGCACCGATGCCGAAGCCGTCGGCCTTGCTCGAGATAAAGGGCTTGAACAGGCGCGCGCGGACGAACTCCGCCGACATGCCGGCACCATGGTCGACAATCTCGATCACGCCATTCAGGCCATCGCGCGCCATGCTGACATAGACGGGATTGCCGGGCTGGCTGGCATCGATGGCGTTCTGGATCAGATGACCGAGAACCTGTTCGAGCTGCGCGGGATCGGCCATCAGCATCATGCGGTGCGCGCTGCTGGCGAGGACCGGATGGGCATGCGCCTTGTCCGCGACAACGCTGCGCACCACGCGTTCGGCATCGATCGCGCGCAGGCCTTCGCCGGCCGACCGGGCATAGCCGGTGAGCCTGCGGATCAGCGTGTTCATCTTGCCGACCGAGTTCTGCAGCGTCGCGATCATGTCCTTGCGGAATTCGGGATTGTCGGCATGGCGTTCGGCATTGCGCGCGACAAGGCTCAGCTGGCTGACCAGGTTCTTGATGTCGTGCATGACGAAGGCCATGCGGCGGTTGAACTCATCGAACTGGTCCGCCTCGCGCAGCGCTTCCTGGCTGCGCGCTTCGGCGAGATAGCTGGCCAGCTGCCGTCCGACGAGGCGCAGCAGATCGAGATCCTCCCAATCGAGCCGCCGCTCCACCAGCGGGCGCGCCAGCACGACAAGCCCGGCAAGCCGGTCGAAATGCACCAGCGGCACGATCGCCCAGGCATTGGTCTCTTCCAGCACCCAATAGGGAATGGCGCGGGCATCGGTGTGCCGGTCATGACCCCGGCGCAGGGCATCAAGCTCGACAATGCGCCCGGTGGCCTGGAAATAGCCGATGGTCGCCGCGGTGCACGCCTGGGCTGGCACATCGGCGGTGGGCCAGTTGAAGCGCGCCTGCAGCTGCATGCGGCCATTGTCGCCGGGCGCCAGCAGCAGCCCGGCGGGGCTGTCGCTGATGTCAGCGGCGGCCTTGATCACGCGTTCATGGAATGGCGCGGTGCCGTCGCCCGGTCGCCCGATCGTCTCGGTAAAGCGGATCCATTCGGCGCGATAATCATAGCGGTGCTGGAAGAAATGCTTGGTCGCCTTGACCTTGAACCAGGCGCGGAACCGGTCCGAAGGCAGCAGGATCAGCGCCGCCAGCGACATGCCGAGCACCAGCAGCATCTGCGCGCCCGAGGCCACCGTGCCGCCCACCGCGCGCAGCAGCTGCGCGACCGCGATCATCGTCACCAGATAGCCCAGGATCGCAAACAGCGAGAGCGAGCGATAGGCAATCTTGCGCGACAGCGTGAGCTTCCATCCGCCGGGACGGTTCGCCGCCAGCGCAAAGAACGGCACCGCGAAGATCATCAGCACCCCGCGCAGCGCCAGCATGTCGCCGCTCAGGCTGCCACTCAGATAGCCCATCGTGTAGAGGTTGAGATCGTAGAGCCACATCGCCGCCAGCGCGGTCAGCGGTACGCGCAGGCTGGCGCGAGTCTCTGCATCGGCGACGCTGTACAGGTTGTTGGCGAGCACCAGCGCGCCGACCACAAAGATCATGCGCAGCAGCATCGCGGTATCGAAGGCGAGCGTGCCCAGACCGTCGCGCGCGGCCAGTACCATCAGCCAGTTGTCGACCAGCGGCTGCGCGACCAGCACCAGGGTCAGCACCAGATAGACCGCCGTCACCGTGCCCGGCTGTGCCCGGGCCGATCGCACCATCTGGAACAGGAATGCCAGCCATGACAGGTTGCGCAGCGATTCGGCCAGCCCCGCAATCGGGTGCTGCGGCCCCAGGCTGGCGGCAGAAAAGGCCCAGAGGCTGGTCGACAGCAGCGCCAGCAGCAGCGCAACATCGCCCAGCGACGGACGGCTCCCGCGCAATCTGGCCCAGCGTTGCACCAGCCACGCGGCCACCAGCATGGTCAGCGCCGCCGCGCCCGAATGTGCCCAAAGGCTTATGTCGGCCCAGTTGGCCATGGCCTCAACGGGCGCCGTCGGGCCACAGCACGACGCGCAGCGTCTGCAGAATGATCAGCAGGTCCAGAAAGGGCGTGTAGTTCTTGGCATAATACAGGTCATATTCCAGCTTGTGCCGCGAATCCTCGACCGACGCGCCATAGGGATAGTTGATCTGCGCCCAGCCGGTAATGCCCGGCTTCACCATGTGCCGCTCGTTGTAATAGCGCATCTTGGTTTCCAGATCGGCGACGAATTCGGGGCGTTCGGGGCGCGGGCCGACAAAGCTCATGTCGCCCTTCAGCACGCTCCACGCCTGGGGCAGCTCGTCGATGCGCACCTTGCGGATGAAGCGGCCCAGCCGCGTGACGCGCGGATCGTTCTTCTGCGCCCATTGCGCACCATCGACCTCGGCATCGATCCGCATCGAGCGCAGCTTGATGATCTCGAACGGCTGGCCATAAAGCCCCACGCGTTCCTGCTTGAAAAAGGCAGGCCCCTTGCTGTCGAGCTTCACCAGCAAGGCAAACAGCAGGATGACAGGCGCGGTGAACAGCAGCAGGATCGAGCTGACCACCAGATCGAACAGCCTTTTGGCGATGGTCGAAATGCGGCGGCCCGCCGAAAATCCGTCGGAAAAGATCAGCCAGCTCGGGTTGACGGTATCCAGGTCGACGCGGCCCGTCTCGCGTTCCAGAAAGGTCGACAGGTCGTTGACGTGCACGCCGGTGGTCTTGATCCGCAACAGGTCGTTGAGCGGCAGCGCGTTGCGCCGTTCCTCCAGCGCCAGCACCACTTCGGTCACGTTCAGATTCTCGACATGCTTGGCGAGATTCTTGATCGCATCGCGGTTGATCGCTTCCTCGACGACCAGCGGCCCATCGTTCATCGCGACAAAGCCGACCAGCACGAAACCGGCATCGGCACGCTCGGACAGAGCGAGCACCCGCTGCGCGCGCTTGCCAGCGCCCAGCACCATCAGCCGTCGCTTGAACGCGCTTGTCCCCAACAGCCCGCCCAGCAGGATGCGGTTGCCGATCAGGAACAGGATGGAAAGCCCCATCGCGTACAGGCTGTTCGATCGCCACAAGGTGGTGCCCGGCAGAATGAAATAGGTGACCGACAGGAAGATCACGCCCAGCGAGATCGCGACCAGCAACCGCGCTGCGGCAAAGCGCAGCGATTGCAGCGAGTCGGGGCCATAGACCCCCACCGCGATCATCGCCATATGCACCAGCAGCGCGAAGGTGATGATCGGCAATGGCCGCTGGCCCAGCGGTTCGATTTCCATCCCGATCTCGTGCGCACGCCAGACCCAGCCGATTTCGGCGGCAAGGCCCAGCAGCGCGAGGTCAAAAAAGCCGAGCAGCAGCACCGCGTGCGGCACATAATGTTTGAACAGCCTGAACATGGGGCCGCTTATAGCCCGGCAATGGTCAAGTGTCGGTTAATTTTACAACCATATCGATGCGAGAGGCAGGAAATCCCGCCGCGGTGTCAAAGCTTTTTACGCTTGAAGATGCGCGCGACGGACAGGTTACTCGCCAATCTTCTGCGCCGCGTCCTGGGCTGCATCGCCCACTTTCTGCGCGGCATCGCCGACCTCATTGGCTGCACCTGCCACCGCGTCGGTACGCACCTCGCCCTGCTGGAGGAACTGCCAGGCGAAAAAGCCCCCGACCACGACGATCAGCAGCAACAGCGCCATCATGATGCCCGATCCGCCACCGGACTTTCGTTCGATGACCGTGGTGTGGGTGTGAACGGGTTCGACCGGGCGTTCGGTCACGGTGGTGGTTGTTTCGCGCTCTGTCATGGCATGTCCCCTAAATCTTTGATCTGGGGCGGATACGTGCCACGCGCCCGGCTGGTTCCGGACGAACGGGAGGCGCTCAGTCGGTGACGAAATCGAACGGCGTCACGCCCCTCTCCCGGTCGTCGAACTTCAGCCGGATGCCCAGCGGCGGCTTGGAGCGCTGCGGGCAATCGCCGCGCTTGCACATCGCACAGCCCGGCCCGATCCGGGTTGCTCCTGTCGCGCTCAGATCCATGCCGCGCGCATAGCACAGCGTGGCGGCCTGATCGACCGGGACGCCTAGGCCGATGGCGAATTCCGCCGTGGTGCCGCCCGCGCCATAGCCTGCGCCTTGGACGCTGCGTGCGAGGGTGAGCCAGCGGCTGGCATCTTCCAGCTCGACGACCTGCACCTGCACCTGGCTGGGGCGCGAGAACGCCTGGTGGAGGTGCCAGAGCGGGCAGGTCACCTCGGTATCGGCGAGCGGCGCGCGGGCCGCGCCGCCGAAGCGCTTGGACACCTGGCCGGCGCGGTCGATGCGGATCATGAAAAAGCCCAGCCCCCGCTGCCCCACCCGCTGCAGGGTCGTCAGCCGGTGCGCAACATGCTCGAACCCCGCGCCGAAGCGCCGCTGGAGCAGCAGCATGTCATAGCCCGATTGCTCGCAGGCGCGCAGGAAGCGGCCATAAGGCATCATCACCGCCGCTGCGAAATAGCTGAAGATATGGCGCTGGTAGAGCCGCTCGGCCGTGCGATCGCCAAATTGCGCGCCCGCCACCAGCGCGTTGATATCGGCACGATATTCGAGCTGGCCCAGCAGATAGGCGGCCTGGAAGGTGCGCGAGGCCATGTCGAGCATCTCCGAAAGCTGGAGCTGGCGCGCGTGCAGATCGAGCCGCCGCAACCGGCCGGGCATCACGTTTTCGGGCAGGATGCGGATCGAGAGCTGGTGCTTGGTGCGCAGCCGTTCGGAAATGGCGGAATAGAGATCACCGCTCTGCAGCCGCAGCGCATCGGCCAGTTCCTCGGCGGCATGATCGAGATCGGCAAAATGATTGCGCCAGCGTTCGATCTCGCCGCGCACCCGCGCCACCGGATCATCGGCGGCCACGCCCGGAGCCGCACTGCCCGCACCGCCCTGCACCCGGTCATAAAGCCGGGCAAAGGCCGCAGCCGTACCGGGAGACGCCGCCAGCCAGTCCTCGATCTCGCCAGGCTCGACCCCCAGATCGGCAAAGATCGGATCGCCCATGCGGCGGCGCATCGGGCCAAGACCACCGCCAGGCTCATCGCCGGTCAGATCGCGCGGATCGACATCGAACCGCTCGGCAAGCGTCAGCATCAGCCGCGCGCTGACGGGGCGCAGATTGCGCTCCAGCAAGTTGAGATAGCTCGGCGAGATGTCGAGCTTTTCGGCCATGGCCGCCTGGGTAAGACCGGCATTGCGGCGCAGGCGGCGCAGCGCCGGACCGGCGTGAAGGGATGTCTCGACCATGCGCTCAACTTGTAATATTCGTGACAAGCTGACAAGCCTTTTGGCCCATTTGGTGGCGATCTACGCTGATTTCTTGTCAATTTGTGCTGCAACCTGCTCGCTGCCAAGCTAGGGAAAAGCTCAAGACTTGTCCCGACGAGCTAGCAGGAGAGGATCAGGGTGAGCGGGGCAATCCCGCCACCCCGCCTTTCCGGGCAGGGCCAGAGCGGCAACACGAGATCATGCGAGCTTTCCTGGGGAGGAAAGACATGCCGCCGGAAACTTCGGTTTTCGGCGGCATTTTCATGATGTCACGCCCGAATTTACATTTCAGCACGGAATCTTAACAGGTGGCTGCTAGGGTTTGCAGCGATGGCCGCAAAATGAGGGTAGTGCACAGTGCTGAAGGAAGTCATGCTGGGGTCGGGTGGCATTTTACTGGCCGCCGCGATCTTTGCATCGTCGATCAACACCGGTCCGGTTCCGGCAGGGGCCCCCGCTGCGCCCGCGGCCGCGCCTGCGGGCGCGCCGCCCGTCGTCATGCCGGTGCCAGCCCAGCGCGTGACCGCTCCCCCGCCGCCTGCGGCAGAGGATGACGAGACCGGCGATACCCAGTTTGGCGCGCCGATGGTGTCCACCAAGCCGATGGCGGAGAGCGTTGCCGAGCCCGCGCCGATCGTCACCGATCCGGACAGCGCGGTCGGCAATGGCGGGCGTCAGTATCGGGCCAAGAACACGCCCCACCACTTTCCGATCCCCAAATAACGGGCCGATCCCAAATAACGGGACGGTCAGATGACCAGGCGCCAGGAGTGCCTATAGGCAGGCGCGGGTGAGATAGCTGCGCGTTTCGGCGCCGATGAGTGCCGCATGGCCGTAAGCCGGATGGGTGATCTGCACCAGCGCGACATTAGCCGCATCATGCCAGGCCGCAATCGCCGCATCATCCAGCGGGAAGTGGAGGAAATGCACGGCGCTCGCCTTGCCCGCAGCACTCGTGCGCTCGACATCCTGCTCGGGCACGGCGGCAATACGGATATTGCCGATCGTCAGGAAGATATGCTCTTCGACCCCGCCGATCGTGCGCAGAAAGGCATCGCGCCGCTCGGGATTCTCGATCTCGAACATCAGCGTTGCGGTCAGCTCGCGGCCATTGGGGACCATCGGATTATAGGCCGCCAGCTCGTCGGCCAGCTGCTCTTCGCCGCCCTTTTCGATGCGCAGCATCTCCTGGATCTGCAGCCACATGCTGTCCCAGCTTTCAAAGGTGATCATCGCATGCGGGCCGATGGCAAGACGCGAGAATTTCTTGGCGAGAATGCTTTCCTGGCGCTTGTCCTTGCGGATCAGCTCATAATCGGCGAGGTCCATGATGTCCTCGCGGGTGATGGAACGGCGGTCCCTGGGCATCGTCTTTTCCATATCCATTAGAGTCCATAAGCCTTTGCCATGAGTTCGACGGGATGGCCGATCCGTTCGGGCAGTTTTGCCGTCCCGCCCTGCTCCATCACCTGCTTGAGGTGCGAGCCTGCCAGCGGGCATTCGCTGACCATGTAATCGGGCGCAGACTTTTCGAGCGAGCGCACGGTCGGGCGCGCCAGCTTCACCGCAGTGTCGAAATTGTCCTTGTAGATGCCCCATTTGCCGCCATGGCCCGAGCAGCGCTCGGTCAGCACCGGCTTGGCCTCGGGGATCAGCTTGAGCATCTCCATCGCCTTGGGGCCCATGTTTTGCGCACGCGAATGGCAGGCAAAGTGCACGCCGATGCTCGCATCCATCGCCTCGACCGGGGTCAGCCCCGCCTGTTTCGACAGCTTGACGATATATTCGCTGATATCGTGGGTGGCGGCGGAGAGCTTCTTGATGTCCTCATTGTCCGGCTCGATCAGCGGCCATTCGAACTTCATCATCAGCGCGCAGCTCGCGGTGATCGCGACGACATCATAGCCCTGGTCGATCAGCGGCGCGAAATGCGCGGCCACGCGCGCCGCCGCGCTGGCAACGGCGGGAATATCGCCATTTTCCAGCCGGGGCATCGCGCAGCATTCGGGATGCTCGATCCGCACTTCGACCCCGTTATGCGCCAGCACCTTGACCGCGGCCTCGCCGGGGGTCTGGTCGTTGAACTGGTCGTAACAGCTCGCATACAGCGCGACGCGGCGGCCGAAGCCGGGCGCATCGGCATTGGGCGCGGGCACCAGCGCAGCGGCGCGGTTGGTCAATGGAATGTCGGCGAACTTGGGCAGATGTGCCCGGCTGTCGATGCCGAGCATCGACTGCATGATCCCGCGCGTCGTGCCGTTGCTGCCATCGGTCGCCCAATTGGCGACATCGGACATCACGCTGCCCAGCTTGCCATTGCGGTCGGTCGCGGCGAGCAGCTCGTCGGCCCTGGAAGTCATCCCCTTGCGATGTTCGACCGCGCGATAACGCAGCATGAGATGCGGGAAATCCAGGTTGAATTCATGCGGCGGGACATAGGGGCACTTCACCATGAAGCACATGTCGCACAGGGTGCAGGCATCGACGACCTGCTTGATCTGCCCGGCAGAAAGGTCCTCGACCTCCTCGTTGGGGCTCTCGTCGATCATGTCGAACAGCTTGGGGAAGCTGTCGCACAGGTTGAAGCAGCGGCGGCACCCATGGCAGATATCGAACACGCGGCGCAGCTCGGCATCGAGTGCCGCCTCGTCATACCAGGATTCCTCGCGCCAGGGCAGCACATGCCGCGTCGGCGCGTCCAGGCTGCCTTCCTTGTATTCGGTTGCCATCACGATCCCCTGTCAGCCACAAGCCATCGAACGCCTCCCCGGCAAGGGACGGCATGCAATCGGCAGAAAAATGGCCTGCGCCTCGTGCCGGAGCACGAAGACGCAGGCCAAGTTGTCGTTCAACTGAAAATCAGGCTTCGGCCAGCAGCGCGTCGAGCGTCTTCTGGAACTTGCCGGCATGGCTCTTTTCCGCCTTGGCGAGCGTTTCGAACCAGTCGGCGATTTCGTCAAAGCCTTCATCGCGGGCGGTCTTGGCCATGCCCGGATACATGTCGGTATATTCGTGGGTTTCGCCAGCGATCGCCGACTTCAAATTGTCGGCGGTGGTGCCGATCGGCTCGCCGGTGGCAGGATCGCCGCACTCTTCCAGGAATTCGAGATGGCCGTGCGCATGGCCCGTTTCGCCCTCTGCGGTCGAACGGAACACGGCGGCAACGTCGTTATGGCCCTCGATATCCGCCTTCTGGGCGAAATACAGATAGCGGCGGTTGGCCTGGCTTTCACCGGCAAACGCATCCTTGAGGCACTGCTCGGTCTTCGATCCCTTGAGTTCCATGGTCATCCCTCTTTTGTGATTCAAAACCCTGATGACCTAGGGTTACGGCCATGCCGTGCGGCATTCCATGTGATTTTCTTCAACAGAATGATCGACAAAATCGATCACGGTCATTGATAATGTTTCTCAATTACGGCCAATCGCCGCCATTTTGGGGGAAAACTTCCGCAATCCCCGTGACGAACCCGAAAACTGCCGTTAAACCGCCGCCACCGAAATCAAATCAGAAGGGACGTTTCCTCATGAACAACGCTGAACTCGCAGAGAAAATTGCCGCCGATCACGGCGTGACCAAGGCGGATGCCCGCAAGCTGGTCGATGGCGTTTTCGCTGCGATCGCCGATGCAGCTGCCGCTGGCGAAGAAATCTCGATCAACGGCTTTGGCAAGTTCAAGGTCAAGGCAACTCCGGAGCGCGAAGGTCGCAACCCGGGCACCGGCGCCACCATCACCATCAAGGCCTCCAAGAAGCTCGGCTTCACCCCCGCAAAGGCGGTGAAGGACAAGCTGAACGGCTGATCCTTCCAGCTTCGCGCTGAATGAACAAGGCCTCGCCCCCATCGGGCGGGGCCTTTTCATTTGCCCCCAGCAATTGGCCGCGCGCCCGTTGCAACCGCCCGGCCAAGGCGATAGGGCCGGACGCGTGGGCGCATCGATCGACATAGGTCTGGATGAGACAGGGCAGCCTGTCGGCATCGATATTGAGGAATTGCTGGCCACCAGACTTCTGGTGCAGGGCAATTCCGGATCGGGCAAATCGCATCTGCTGCGCCGCCTGCTCGAAGAGAGTGCCGGGCTCGTCCAGCAGGTGATCATCGACCCCGAGGGCGATTTCGCCACGCTGGCCGACGCCTATTCGCACATCGTCATCGACGCGGGCGACTATAACGAGCGCGAGATCGCGCGGATTGCCGCGCGCATCCGCGAACACCGCGCCTCGGTCATCCTCAACCTCGAATCGCTGGAGCTCGAAGCGCAGATGACCTGCGCCGCGACCTTCCTCAACGCGATGTTCGATGCCCCGCGCGAACATTGGTATCCGGCGCTGGTGGTGGTCGACGAAGCGCAGATGTTCGCGCCATCGGTCGCAGGCGATGTGCCCGATCAGGTGCGCCGCGCCAGCCTGTCGGCGATGACCAACCTGATGTGCCGTGGCCGCAAGCGCGGGCTTGCCGGCGCCATCGCCACGCAGCGCCTCGCCAAGCTGGCCAAGAACGTTGCGGCAGAGGCGAGCAACTTCCTGATGGGGCGCACCTTTCTCGACATCGACATGGCGCGCGCCGCCGATCTTCTGGGCATGGAACGCCGACAGGCCGAGCGCATCCGCGACCTGGAGCGCGGCTGCTTTCTGGGGCTGGGCCCGGCGATTTCGCGCCGCCCCATCACCACCCGCATCGGTGCCACGCGCACCACCAGCCGTACCGGCACGCACAAGCTGCTGCCGATGCCCGAGGCGCAGGGCGAAGACCTGCGCGACATGCTGCTGGCAGCGGCAGCCAGCGACACTCCGGTGCCGATGGCCGCACCGCGCCCCGTTCCGATCGCCGCCGACGAGCTGATCAGCGCCATCGCGCCCGCGCCGCTCCCCCAGCCGCATCCGATGCCCGAACATTCTGCAATGTTCGCCGCGCGCAAGGAAGCCGAAGACGCGGCTGACGCGATCGATGCCGAGGCCGTGGTCGTCGCGGTGCTCGCCGACATGCTGGCCGATGGCAGCACCGCGACACAGACCGAGGCTTTGCTCTATCAGGATTTCTCGGTGCGCTGCCGGATGCAGCGGCTGATCCGTCCGCCGCTCGACCTCGAAGGCTTTCGCCAGCGGCTCGCGCTGGCGCGCGGCGGGGTGATGGATCCGGCCGATCCGGTCTGGGCGCCGCTGCTCGAGGCTGCGAGCCGCCTGCCGCAGGAAATGTACGCGCCCTTCCTGTTGATCGCGCGCGCGGCGATGGACGGCCAGCCCTGCCCCGATGATGCCGCATTGGGCCGCGCTTATGGCACCGGCTCGCCGGGCCGCATCCGCCGGCTGATCGAATATATGGAAAAGCAGGGCGTCATCGTCGTCCGCGCCGATTTCGGCGGGCGGAGGTCGATCGGGATACCGGATCTGGGGCTCAGCACCGGGGCGGAATAGCGCCTCTCTCTCCGGTAGTGACCGTCACCTCCGCGCAGGCGGGATTCCCGCTTTCGCGGGAATGACGATGCAGGTGCGAGAGCCCTGCTCTAGAACTCCGTCGCTTCGAAGCGCACCGGCTCGCCGATCGCGCTGTCGGCCAGCGTGTCCTCCCACATCACCCGGTTCCCGCGAATGATCGTGCCGATCGGCTTGCCGGTCAGCTCCATGCCGGTGAACGGACTCCAGCCGCAGCGCGACTGCAGCCAGTCCTCGGTCACCGTCCAGCGCTTCTTGAGGTCGACGATCGTGAAATCGGCATCGTAACCTGCGGCGATCCGGCCCTTGCCGACCAGCCCGAAAATGCGCTGCGCCCCCGCCGAGGTCAGGTCGATCAGCCGCTGCATCGACAGCCGCCCATGGTGCATATGGTCGAGCAGCAGCGGCAGCAGCGTCTGCACACCGGGCATGCCGCTGGGCGTATCGGGATAGGTCTTGCTCTTTTCCTCGATCGTGTGCGGCGCATGGTCAGACCCGATGACATCGGGCACGCCCTGAGCCAGCCAGCGCCACAGCCCGTCGCGATGCGCGCCGCTGCGGATCGGCGGGTTCATCTGCGCATAGCTGCCCAGGCGCGGATAGGCCTCTTCGCCGGCCAGCGTCAGATGCTGCGGCGTCACCTCGCAGGTCGCGATGTCCTTGTGCTGCGCGATCAGTTCCAGCTCTGCCGGAGTGGTGATGTGCAGAATGTGGATGCGGCGCTTCGCCTCGCGCGCTAGGCGCAGGATGCGGCGCGTCGCCAGGATCGCGCTTTCGTCGTCGCGCCAGACGGGGTGCGACGAGGGATCGCCGGAAACGCGCAGGTCAGCGCGCTCGTTCATCCGGAATTCGTCCTCGGCATGGATCGCGACGCGGCGCTTGCCGCTCGCCAGCACCCGGGCCAGCGCGCCATCATCGGCCACCAGCAGGTCGCCCGTGGACGCCCCCATGAAGATCTTCACGCCCGCGGTCCCAGGCAGGCGCTCCAGCTCCTTCAGCGATTCGGCATTGGCGGAGGTCGCGCCGACATAAAAGGCATGGTCGCACCACATGCGGTGATGCGCGCGCGCCAGCTTGTCGGCAACACGATCGGCGGTGTCGGTATTGGGCTTGGTATTGGGCATTTCGAACACCGCAGTGACCCCGCCCATCACGGCGGCGCGGCTGCCCGATTCCAGGTCTTCCTTGTGCTCCAGCCCCGGCTCGCGGAAATGCACCTGGCTGTCGATCACGCCGGGCAGCACATGCAAGCCGGTGCAGTCGATCACCTCGCCCGCATCGCCCGCCAGCGGGCCGATGCCTGCGATCTTGCCGCCGATCACACCGATATCGGCTGAAACCGGCCCGCCGGGCAGGTACACGGTGCCGTTCTTGACGATCAGGTCGTAGCTCGCTGTCATCGCATCTCTCCGCTTGAAACTGGCTGAGCGATACGCATGTTGGCCAGCATGTCCAGACCCACCATGCTCGCCCTTCGCGCCCTTATCCGCCTGTCGCCTACAGAGCCGCAAGAGGATGTGCGCGGCTTCCTGCAGGGACTGGTGACCCAGGATACGCTGCTCGTGGCACCGCAAGCCCCTCAATATGCCGGGCTTTTGAGCGCGCAGGGCAAGACGATGTTCGACTTTCTGCTCTGGGACGATGGCACAGATGTGCTGATCGATTGCGCGCGCGAGGCCGCAGGAGACCTGGCCAAACGGCTGGGAATCTATCGCCTGCGACGCAAGATTTCTATCGCGCCCGAAGAGGCAATGGCGGTCCATTGGTCGCCGGACGCTGTCGAAGGTGCGGTGCCCGATCCGCGCCTTGCCGCGCTGGGCTGGCGATGGCTGGCGCCTGCTGGTGGCGACAGCAGCGAGCATAGCGCCGACGATGCCTGGCTGGCGCACCGCCTGACGCTGGGCGTGCCCGAAGGCGCGGCCGAGATCGGCGACATATTGTGGCTCGAAACAAATGCGGTCGAATTGAACGGGGTCAGCTTCAGCAAGGGTTGCTATGTCGGCCAGGAAAATACCGCGCGGATGAACTGGCGGCAGAAGGTCAACCGGCGGATCGTCGTGCTGCCACTCGCGGAAGCGAACGAAAAGCGGCAGAAAACCGCCTATCCTGCGCTGGGACTTTCGGTGGAACACCGCCGCACCGAAGATCTTGACCCGGGCCGCCTGCCCGCCTGGTTGCAAGCCGCGCAAGCCTGATGGCAACATTTGATAAAGTACAAAATTTATTGTATAACTGTTCTATTCCCCCAAGGCAGCAAGGCTGAAATCGATGTCGCGCCCCATGAACGATCACGAAGCCATCCGCATCCAGTTGATGGAGGCGGCGGAAGAAATGGTCCGCACGCGCGGCGCGGTCAATCTCTCGCTGACCGAGGTGGCGGCGGCCTGCGGCATGTCCCAATCGAGCTTCTACCGCTATTTCGCGTCCAAGGAGGCGTTTTTCGAGGCGATTGCCGGGCGCTGGTTCGAGGAACTGAACCAGATCATGGAGGATGTCGTCGCATCCGACCTTCCCCCGCGCGAAAAGCTGTTCGAATTCTTTGCCCGCCGTGTCGCGGTCAAGCGCGCCCGGTTCGAGGCGGACCCCAATCTGTTCCGCGCCCATATGGACCTGGGCGAGGAGCATTGGGAGGTCATCCGGGGCTATGTCGACCTGGCCGACCATTACATGGCGATGATCCTGGGCGAGGCGATGGCCGAGGGCTATTTTGCTGGCTATGATCTCGACCATGTCGTGTCGCTGACCAATCTGATGCTGCAGCCCTTCTGCAACCCGTTCGTGATGATGGACATGATCCGCACCGCGACGCCGGACAATCTGCGCATCGTCATCAATACGCTGTTCGACGGGCTGGGCACGGCGCAGGCGATCAGCGATGCCGAGAATGTCACGCCGCTGCGCGCGATTTCCTGAGCGCTTCCCCCACGCCAACGAGGCCTTGCCAACCGCCCGTGCTTCTGGCAAGGGAGCGCTCCGCACGACACCGGCCACCCGGTGATTCCGTAACCGGGCGCGTAGCTCAGTGGTAGAGCACACCCTTCACACGGGTGGGGTCGCAGGTTCAATCCCTGCCGCGCCCACCATCTTTTCAATGACTTGAGAAAGATGGTGGCGGTTTCTGTCGCGGTGCACGGCCGCGCCTAGGGCGCCGCAGGAATCACGAATGCTTAAGCCGCACGACAGCCGCTTGCAGTGCTGACTTGCCCCCAAGTCCGCGCCTCTCGCCTGCGTCGTTTTAATCTTTGGTTTACCATTATCGCATAGTAAAATCTCGAACCGGACAGGGGATCGAGACTTGCAACTCGCAAACAATATTTCGAATCCGCTCGATCTTTCGGTCGTCATCCCCGTTTTCAACGAAGAAGCGGGGATAGATGCTTTGATCGCCCGCGTTACCGGGGTGTGCAGCGCCGTTTTTGGCGACCGGTACGAGATCATCCTGGTCAATGACGGATCGAGAGATGGCAGCTGGCCGCTGATCTGCGCCCATGCCGAACGCAATCCGCATATCGTGGCGGTCAACCTCTCGCGCAATTACGGGCACCAGATGGCGCTGACCGCCGGGTTGAACCATGTGCGCGGCGCGCTGGCCTTCGTGCTGGATGCAGACCTGCAGGACCCGCCCGAACTGCTGGAGCCGATGCTGGCGAAAATCCGCGAAGGCTATGACGTGGTCTATGGCCAGCGCACCAGCCGCCAGGGCGAGACCGCATTCAAGCGCGGCACGGCGTCGATTTTCTATCGCCTGCTGGGATCGATGACCGACACGAACATCCCGCGCGATACCGGTGATTTCCGCCTGATGACGCGCCGCGTGGTCGAGCAGCTGAACGCCATGCCCGAGCGTTATCGCTTCACGCGCGGGCTGGTCAGCTGGGTCGGGTTCAAGCAGGCCGCCTTCCCCTATGAGCGCGAAGCCCGTTTTGCCGGGCAAAGCCATTATCCGCTGACCAAGATGATTGCGCTGGCGATCGATGCGGTGACCAGCTTTTCCGTCGTACCGCTGCGCTTCGCATCGCATCTGGGGATGATATTCGGTGCTGCCGGGCTGCTGGCCCTGTTCTGGATTGCCGCCGTCTGGCTGGCGGGCGGCACCGTGCAGGGCTGGGCCAGCCTGGCCGCGCTGACCCTGATCATGGGCAGCGTGCAACTGATCATGCTGGGCGTGTTCGGCGAATATCTGGGCCGCATGTACATGGAGTCCAAGCACCGTCCGCTGTTCATCGTCTCGGAGGTGCGGCACAATCCTGCCAGCACCGATGCCGCAGGGGATGCCGACCGGGCGAGCAACCCCGTGGCCCGCATGGAGCAGCAACTGCGCGAGAGCTTCCGTGCCGCTGGCTGAGAGCGTTGCGGTCTGGCGCCTGGCTGCGCTGTGCCGGCACAGCGCGCGCACCGGCTGCGCCTGCCCCAAAGCGATGCACAAGCCTTCCAGCTTCGGCGCGCCTGCCAGCATCGCCGGGTGAGGCGATGTACCGGTTGCTGACCCGATATTCGCTGGTGGGCGTGGCCAATACGCTGGTCGGCTGCTCGGTCATCTTTGCCTGCCTGCTGGCCGGCACCAGCGGACTTGCCGCCAATATCGCCGGCTATGCCGTCGGGCTGATCTGCTCGTTCACGCTCAACCGCCATTATGTGTTCGGCGCGCGCGGCGCGGTATCGGCACGGGAAGTTGCCAAGTTCCTCGCGGCCTTCGGCCTATCCTATGCCAGCAACCTGATCGTGCTGCGATCGGTCCAGTCGGTTCTGGGCGAGACCAGCCCCTTCGCGCAGGTGCCCGCGATCATCACCTATTCGCTGGTGTTCTTCATCATCTCGCATCGGTTCGTGTTCAAGCGGGCGGGGCTGGAATGAGCCTGGTGCGCCGGATCGACACCCCCTTGCCCGGCATCGGGCCGCGTCCGCTCATCGGGCTGACCAGCTGGCCGCTGTGCCTGTTGATCTGCCTGGCATCGATCGCGCCGCTGCTGGTGGTGGACCTTCCGCCGCTGGTCGATCTCTACGGCCATCTGGGGCGCTATGCGGTTCAGACAGACCTCGCCAACCGGCCCGAAATCCAGCCCTATTACTCCTTCGAATGGCGGCTGATCGGCAATCTGGGTGCCGACCTGCTGGTCCAGGCGCTGCACGGCTGGCTGGGGCTGGAGACGTCGGTGCGCGTCATCGTCATCGTCATCCAGTTTCTGGGCGCCGCCGGAATCCTGGCGGTGTGCCACGCGGTGCACGGCCGCGTCACCCCGTTCGCGCTGATGGCATTGCCGCTGCTATACGGCTTCCCGTTCAACTATGGCTTTCTGAACTTCGCGCTCGCCATGGCGCTGGGCATGCTGGCCTTTACCGCCTGGCTGCATCTGACGCGGATGCAGCGCACCGGGCAGGCGCGGCTTTGGCTCGCGGTCGCAGGCGCGGCCATCTGGGTCTGTCACACCTATGGCTGGGCGTTTCTGGGCCTGTTGTGCGGGTCCACTGCCCTCGCGCAGACCCTGAGGGCCAAGGACCATCCGCTGGCCGCAGCACGGCATATTGTCGGCGCATGCTGGCCGCTGCTTTTGCCGCTGATCCCGATGCTGTTGTGGCGCGCTGATGCCGGTGGCAGCGAGACGGGCGGATGGTTTGTGCACCTGAAGATACTCTGGCTGCTCTCGCCGCTGCGCACCAAATGGTTCGTGCTCGATTTCACCTCGCTGCTGGCGATCTATGGCCTGCTGTACCTGGCGGCGCGCTCGAAGCAGCTGGCATTCGACCGCAGGCTGGGCATCGCCGCATCGCTATGCTTTGCGTGCTTTCTTGTCCTGCCGATGTGCGTCTTCAGCTCGATGTTCGCCGACATGCGGCTGATGCCCTATGTGCTGGTCATCGCGCTGCTGGCCATTTCGGTCGATCGCCTGGGTGCGAAGAAGCTCAAGCTCCTGAGCCTGGCCGCCGTCGCGTTCTTCGTCGGTCGCACGGTGACGACGGGACTGGCCTATATCGCCCAGGACCGGGAGATCGCCGCCGCCCTGCCCACGATGGAGGCCATTCCCAGAGGCGCACGCGTTGCCTTTTTCGTGATCAAGCCGTGCGAGGTGGAATGGCAACTGCCGGTGCTCGACCATCTGGGCGGTATAGCGCTGGCCCGGCGCAGCGTGTTCGTGAACGATCAATGGCAGCAACCCGGCGTAAACCTGCTCGACGTGCACTATCCTGCGGTGGGGGCCTTTGACCAGGACCCGTCGCAGATGGTCCTGCCCGATGGGTGCGAAAACCCGCAATATCCCAATTTTTCCCCATTGATGCGTCAGTTCCCGCGCCATGCGTTCACGCATGTATGGATCATCGGCGAACTGCCGCCGGCCATGCCGCGTATCCCGGGGCTTGAGCCACTGCCGCACGCCGGCAAGGGTGCGCTCTACAGGGTTCTGGACAGCGATTGATCCGGCCTGGTCGGCGCGATGGTCCAACCGAGGTCAGTGACGCGCAATTCAATTGCAGTCACCCGCTGATACCGCGCACCAGATCCGGGTTCCACGCAGTACCTGGCCCGATATGGTGCGGGTGGCGGGGTCAGCCCGAAAGGCGCGGTGTCCGGGGGCTGCGCGCGCGCATCGCGATCACCAGGCCGATCATGCCGAGCGCGGCCCCGGCGGCGGCGAGCAGGCTCCAGCGATAGCCTTCGAACAGCGTCGACAGCACCATCGCCACGACCGGAACCAGGACGCTGCTATAGGCCGCGCGCGCTGCGCCAATGTCGCGGATCAGCGCGAAATACATCGGGAAAGTGACGACCGATCCCATCAGCCCCAGATACAGGATACCGCCCAGATAGGCCGGGCGGCTTTCGAACACCGGCGGCCCGAACAGCACCAGGGCCAGCACCGCATTGCCCAGCGCACCCCAGAGCATCGCCCAGGCGAGCAGGCTCAGGATCGGCATGGCCTTCACCCGCTCGGCCGACTGCATGACATTGGCGATCGAGGCGCACAGGATGCCGCACATCGCGAGCCCCAGCCCCTTCATCACATCGCCCAGATCCGCCGGCATCGCGCGATATTCCTGCACGAACAGCAGCGCGATCCCCGCCAGCGCCACCGCAGTTCCCGCGATGAAGCCGCCCGCGATCCGGGTACCCAGAAACAGCCGCGAGAACAGCGCATTGGGCACCATCAGCATCGCGAACAGCACCGCGAGCAGGCCCGAGGTGATGTACATTTCCGACCGGTAGACGAAGTTGAAATTGGCCGAGAACTGGAACAGCCCCAGGGCCAGCGCGATTAGATGCCCCTGGCGGTCAAGCCGGAGCGGAGCCTTGCGCCACCAGGCGAGCGCGAACATGCCGATGGCTGCCACGCCGAACCGATAGCTGACCGACCAGGTCGGCGGGACGCTGGAAATCTGGTCCTTGATCACCAGCCAAGTCGAACCCCAGATCAGCGAGACCAGCAGGAACGGCACGAGCACGCGCGCCGACAGCATCGACGGTTCGTCAGCGACCGGGGCCGTGGCGGGCGCACTGCTCGCCATCACAAGGCGGCGATGGCAGCGGCGAGCGGAGCGACGGTTTCGGCATCCTGATCCCAGGCGGTAACGAACCGCGCCTCGCCGCCTTCGGGCGTCATCTCGCCCCAGTCGTAGAATTCAAAGCCCTGGCCGCGCAAGGATGCCGCCTCGGCCGCGGTCAGCTTGACGAACACCTCGTTCGCCTGGACCGGGTAAAGCAGCCGGTCGCCCGCGGCCTTTGCAATGGCCTGCGCGCCTGCATTGGCGGCGCGGGCATTGGCCAGCCACAGATCGTCCTCCAGCATCGCCAGCAGCTGAGCCGCCAGGAACCGCCCCTTGGACTGCAGCTGGCCCGCACGCTTGCGCAGATAGGGCAGATCGCCGCCCAAGCCGTAGTCGAACACGATGATCGCCTCGGCATTCATCCCGCCATTCTTGACGCAGCCAAAGCTCAGCATGTCGACGCCCGCGCGCCAGGTGACATCGGCGGGGTCTGCTCCGGTCGAGGCAATGGCATTGGCAAAGCGCGCGCCATCCATGTGCAGCTTCAGCCCCCGCGCCTTGCAGACATCGCCGATCGCGGCGACCTCTGCGGGCGAATAGGTCAGGCCATATTCGCTGGCATTGGTGATCGAGACACAGGCGGGCTGCACCTGGTGAACATCGTCGCGGATATTGCCCGCGACCCGCGCCACCTCTTGCGCGGTCAGCTTGGCGCCCTCGCCATCGGCCAGGATCAGCTTGGCGCCATGCATGAAGAAACCGGGCGCGCCGCATTCGTCCTGCTCGATATGCGCCATCTTGTGGCAGATCACGCCCTTGTGTGGCGGGCAGAGCGCCGACAATGCGAGCGCGTTGGCCGCAGTCCCCGTCGCCACCCACAACGCCCGCACCCGCGTGCCGAACAGCTGGCTGAACCGGTCGTCCAGCGCCTGGCTCAACGCATCGCCATCATAAGGCGAATCGAGCCGGTTGGCGGCGACGAGAGCCTCCATCACGTGCGGATGGACGGCAGCGGCATTGTCGGAGAAGAACTTCATGGGCGCGTGTGGTAATGGCGCGCGGGCCAAGGTCAAGCGGTGGCAGCGTCAGAACCTGTGGTTCCATGCCAGTGCAAAGGACAGGCCATCGTCCTGCACGTCGCGGCTGCCGGTAATCGGCGCGTCGATCAGCGCATGGCCATAGGTCAGCCGCGCGGACAATGAAGGCGATGGCGTCCAGCTGATCTGCGCGCCGATGCTGGCAATTTCGGCCGGGACCGGCTGGAAGGCGCGGGTGGCGTTGCGCATCACCGCCCCATCGGCAAAGATCGCAGGCGTGAAGCTGCCCCAGCGGAGGCCCAGCGCGCCAACCGCGCCCGAACCGATCACCAGCTGCCGCGCCAGCTCTACCGATCCGATCACGCCCCGGTCGGCCAGCAACAGGCTTTCGCGATAGCCGCGCACGCTCGCGCTGCCGCCCGCGACAAAGCGTTCGCCGGCATAGAGCACGCCGGTGCCATATTGCCCGGCCAGCCGCGCGCGCAGCTCCCACCCGCTCGCGCCCAGCCGCCGGGCATGGCTGATCTGGCCCGAGAAACTGCGAAAGCGTGGCGAGGGCGCAGCGATCCCGGGAATATCGGATCGGCTGCCCTCCAGCCCTTGCGTGAAGCGGGCCTGCGCGATCCACACCGTGCCCGAACTGCGCCGCGTCCATTCCGCGCCGAGCCTGAGCGCCGAATATTCGGCCAGCCCGCGCACCGATCCCGGGCTGAACGAAAATGGCTGGCCGAGCAGGAAGGTCCGCGTCTCGCGGTGGATCACCCCGGCGCTGATGCTTACCGCCTGCGCGCTCACTTCCGGGGTTCCATCGAGCGCGGCGGGGCTGAGCGGGCGCTGCCAGAGTGTCAGTGCAAAGCCGCCCTCGACGAACCAGTCGCGCGCGCGGATCGACAGGTTGCGCAGAGGTGCATCGACCACCGCAGCCCGGTTATACCCCCCGCGCGCTTCCACCCTGAGCGCCGGATGGATGAACGGCGCGGCATAATCGACCAGCAGGTCGGGCCGCCCGGCGGTGAGCCCTGCATCCAGCGCGATCCTGTCACCGGCAAACAGCGCGTTGCGCACCGCCAGACCGGTGCCGAAACGCAGCCCGCCGACGGCGGGCGAGCGGCTGTTGGCGACGCTCGCCTGCACCGCAAAGCGCGGCGCGGGATCGACCAGCAGGGCAAGCCGCGCCTCGCCGGGGCGCGTGCCCGGCTGCAGGTCGGCCTTGACCGTGGCAATCGCATCATCAGCGGCAAGCGCGCGGAAATCGCGTTCGATGGCGAGACCATTGATCGGGATCGCGCCGGCCGAAGGCATGCGGCGCAGGACATAATCGGCGTTCAGCCCCCTGGCCCGGCCATCCTGCCATTCGACCGTGGCGGTAGCGCCGATGAGCCTGCCTGCCACCAGCCGCAGCACCAGCGGCGATCCGCCGCCTGAATCGGTCATCGGATCGAGCAGAACGCCCGAATTGACATAGCCGTTGCGCAGATAGGCGAGGCTGATCTGCTGGACTGCCGCCGCGATGCGATCCAATGGCACCGGCGCGCCGATCAGCCCGTTGGCGATCGCCTGCTGCCGCACCCATTCACCGTCAAGCCGGTCGCCCTTGCGATAGCGGACCGTAATTCCGCCGAAATCCAGGCCCTCGCTATCGGCTGTCGCGATCGCGGCGACGTCCGGCTCGGCATGGACCTCGATATCGCAATAGGTGACGATACCGGTCGCTGCCGCATCGGGCCCAGGCACGCAAGCTGCGCCCTGCAGCGCCAGCGCGAGCATCAGGCTCAACGGCAGCCTCCCGCAGGAGCCTGGCCCGCAGGCGCCTGACCCGCTGGATCGAGCGCCAGCGGCCCGACCTGATCGATGGCAAGCCGGCTCACCGATCCGCTGCTGCGCGCGGCGCGGCATTGGCCCGCAAGCACGCCTGCCGCATCGCCAAAGCTGATATCGGGCGTGTCGATGCCGCTGCTGACATTGCCGACCTGGCTGTCGACGACCAGATCGCCATCGACGAGCAACAGGTTGCTGTTGTCGGCCGAGCGGATGAAGAAATCGGTGGCGAGCTGAACGTTCGCGCCGCGCTGCTGCCCCAGCGCCTCGATCCGCGCGCCATCGGCGATCAGCGCATAGGGGCGGTTGATAGTGATGCGCCCGCCAGTACCCGGACCGGACGATGTGGCGACCGTTGCGGGATTGGCACCACCCGCGAGCCTCAGCAGCCCGGTCTCGGGCAGCAGCAGCTCGATCTGTCCCGCCGCGCCTGTCAGCGCACTGGTGGTGATGGTGCCGCCCGGCCCCAAAGTGATGCGCGGCGCGCCGATACTGATATTGCCCGCCGCGCCGCCGCTGGTGGCCGTGTTGGTGCTGGCCACGCGGCTGCCCATACCGGTGATGCGAATCTCCTCCTCGGCCGCCAGCGTGATCGCGCCCGCCGTGGTGACATTGGCCGAGCTGGTGGTCACCTCTGCCCCGTCGGCCAGCGCGATCTGACGGGCAATCAGCACGACCGTGCCCGCCTGGCCGGGGGCAAGATCGCCCGCGCCCGAGCTGATCCGGCTGCCCTGGCCCATCGCTATCCGGTCTGCCGCCACCAGCACCGACCCGGCTGCGCCAAAGCCTTCGGTCGCGGTGGAGACGGTAGCCCCCTCGATCGACAGCATACCGGTCACCGCCAGCGTGATCGTGCCCGCGCGACCGGGACCGGCTATCTCGCGCAGCTCGGGCACCAGATCGGGATTGGCCTCGAACTCCTCATCGCTCGGCGGCACCAGCAGCTTGCGGGCGGCAGAACTGATTTCCGCGCCACCGGACATCGTGATCCGTCCCGCCTGAATGACGATGTCGCCGGCATTGCCCAGGCTGGAGCTGGATGTCGTGATCGACGTGATTCCGATCATCTCCAGGCTGTCCGTCTGGATCGAAATCCTGCCGGCAGCCCCGGTATAGTCGCTCAGCCGCTTGAATTCCTGCGCGCGCGGAAGCTCGGTCTCGGACGAAATGGCAGGGCCGCCATTGCCATCGTTGATCATGCGGAGCGTCCCAGCGCGGATCGTGATTGCACCGGCATCGCCAAAGCCCTGGCTGATCGACTGGATGCCGCCCACCCCTTTCAGCTCCAGCAGGCCCCTGACCGTGACATTGATCGGTCCTGCCGGCGTCGCCGTTTCCGTGCGGGTGGAAATGCGCCCCTGCCCGATGGTCAGCTGGTCCGCGTTGATGGTGATGCTGCCCGGCCCTGACGCCTCGCGCCCCTGGTTCTCGGCGAGGATCAGCCCCCGATCATCCATGAAAATCCGGCCTGCGTCGATGACGATATGGCCGGTTGTGCCGGTGGGTCTGCCATCGGAGCTGGAAAGCGTGGTCTCGATGTTGCCGACATCGATCAGTTCGAGAAGACCTGCGCGAACATGAATGTTGCCGACCGATCGTCCGGGTGCCGAGAGGCCCTGCGCCTCAATCGTGCCGCCATCGATCAGGAGATGGTTGGCGGTCACCCGGATCGTCCCCCCGCCCCCCTCGATCACGCTTTCGCTGCGGATCGCCCCAAGCCGCCTGAGGGTGATCGTCTCTGCCTGGATGTCGATATTGCCGCTATCGGCTGTTTCACCGTCTATCCCGGCAACCCTGAACTCACCGTCGGGAATATCGAGCCGGTTCACCAGCACGCCAATGGCCGGTCGTTCGGCAGCGCTGGCCATGACCGAGACCAGACTCCGTCCATCCAGCAGCATGCTGTCAGAAGAAAGCGCGGCATAGCCATCCTGATCGACGAAGATCCGGCTGCCCAGAAGATCGATCCGCCCGCCGCGTATGCCCTGGCCGAGCGGACCTCCGTGCACCACCGTGCCCCGCCCCTGCCCCACCGCGCGTGCCTCGAAGCTGCGGACGAACAGCGTCGCCTGCGACAACAGGATATCGCTGGCGTTGAGCGTCAGCCGCCCCATCGGATTGCCACGAAAGAACCTGTCCGGGTCCGGCTGCGCGACCGGCAGGAACGTGATCGGCTGATTGTTGCCCAGAAAGCCGAAGCGCGCGGGCTCTGCCATGCTGAAGGTCGATCCCGAACCCGTGCCCGAGACCAGCACCGACCCATCGGCAAAGCCCAATGTCTGCGCGGTGGAGAAATGCGCGGCCCCGCCGACATCGATCGCCGCGCCATCGCCAAAGACAATGCCCGCCGGATTGATGAAATAGAAATCCGCGCCCGGAATCGCGCTGGCATCGATCGTCCCGGCGATGAACGAGCGCTCGCCGCCCGTCACCCGGTTGATGACATTGCGGATGGTCAGCGCGTCGCTTGCGGTCCAGCGCGCGATATCTCCGGGGCCCAGGTTGAAGCGTGCAAAGCTGTGGAACAGATTGTCGCCCGCGCGCACGCCGCCGCCGATGGTCGTTACCGCGCCATCGGTCGTGGCGGTTGTGCCGGTGGCGAACGAGGGCAGCGTATCAGGCGTGATCGCGGTGGGCGGCCCGCCTCCATCCTGCGCAAAGGCCGGTGCGGCGAGGAGCGCCAGCGCAGAGCAATGCGCAAGCCAAGCCCTCATCGCCAGCTCCCCACCAGCGTGAACGCGCTCCAGATGCCTGGATCGGTCCATTGCCCGTCGCCGCCGCGCGCCAGCTCGATCTGCGCCAGTTGCAGCGCGCGCGCCCGGCCCTCGCCCGCGCGATAATGCGTGTAGAACGCCTCCATCAGCGCCGCCGTCCCGGCATCGCTGACCTCCCATAAAGAGGCGAGCGCGCTGGCAGCGCCAGCCTCTACCGCTGCACCCGCCAGCCCCATCGCCTGGTCGTCATCGCCCACTGCCGTCTCGCATGCGCTCAGCACCAGCAGCTGCAGGCCCTGCCCCCGCAGCCGGTTGGCGCTGAGCATCGCGCGCAGATCGGGCAGCGTGATCGCCTCACCATTGGCGACGATGAACGAGCGTTCGGTGCGGCCGTTGAACGCGGCGTGCGTCGCGAGATGCAGCACGCTTGCCGGACGCCGGGCGAGCGCCGACGCCAGATCGGCGCGGTCGAAATCGGTGAGCAGAACGCCATCGCTGCCCGCCGCCATTGCCGCCTCGGACGCGGTGCCCTCCAGCCGGGTGAAGCGGCCCACGGGCAGGTCGAGTTCCTTTTCCAGCGACGCTGCGATGATCTGCGGATCGGTATCGCGGGTGCCCGGCGCGGCAAAGCTGAGCGCGGGGACGACCGCGAGCCTGGCCTGCTCCATCAGGAACGTGCCTTGCGCATCGATCAGCGCGGCGAAGCTGATCTGCCGCAACGGGCCATCGGGCACGATGATCAGCGTCGCATCCTGGCCGAGCAGCGGCGCGATGGGTGCGATCAGCGCGGCATAGAGTTCGCGCGAGGCCGGGGCCCAGTCATCGCTGGCACCACTCAGCGACGCCGTCATTCGCTGCGCCAGCGCCGCGATGGTGGCCCGGTTGCGCGTGCTGTCGGGCGGCATCCGGCGATAGCCGCGCGCGCTGTCGTTGCCGCTCGCATAAAGCAGCTCGATCCGGTCCTCGAGCAGCAGCGGATAGAGCAGGACCTCGCCGGGTTTCAGATCAGCGGGCGTCACCGGGTTGCGCAGCGGCACGCATTCAGCGCCCAGGCTGTTCTGCAGCTCGGCGGAGCGATAGGCCTCGGCAATGCGCTGGGCCTGATCGAGCGCGCCTGCATCGCTATCGGCCACCCGGAGAGTCGTGCCGATCGCGCGTTCGAACACCGGGCGGACGAGCAGATCGAAGCGGCTTTCCTCCGTCAGCGGATCGACCGGCATCAGCACGGTGCGCACCCTTTCCAGCGCGCGATAGGCGTATCGCACATGCTCCGCCGCGCGCTCGGGCTCGGCATCGGCGAGCAGCAGCGCATAATGCGGCAGGTTCTGCGGCAGAGCGGCCTGGCTTTCGAGAAACACCGCCCGGCGAAGGTCTGCCCGCGCCCTTGCCATATCGCCTCGCGCCAGGGCCATCCGGCCCTGCATCGCCGCCAGTGACGCCGCATCACCTGCGCCACCCTTTACCATATCGGCATATTTCATCGTCGCCTGAGGAACCATATCGGTTCCTCCAAGCCCGGCATCCAGCGCCAGCATCACCAGCCCGCGATGCAGCGCAGCGCGATCAGCCGTGTCTTGGACTCTGGTCGATGCCTGGAGCCCGATCGCGATATGCGGCGCGATATCGGCCTTGCGCGCCCTTTCCAGTCGCGCCAGCCGCAGCGCAGCCAGCGCCGTCAAGGCGGGGTCATCCGCCTCAACCGCCCGGTCGAGCGCGCAGGCAAAGGCGGCCTCTAGCCTGCGCCCCTGGACTTCGCTCTCGCCTTCGCCCGAGCTGCAGCCTGGCGGCGGCGGTGCTGGCGATGCGGCCTGGGCCGATCGTCGCCGCGTGCCCGATGCGGTCGGCGGCGCACCGCCTGCCAAAGCCAGCGCAGCCTCCCATGCAGCCCGCGCGGCCAGCGCCTTGTCTCCGGCCTGTTCCGCCAGGGTTTGCGCGGTGCGGAGAAAGTCCTGCGCCCGCGCCTGGCTCCCTGATCGTGCCCGCCGCATCGCCTGGCCGGCCACCAGGCAATATTCGGCACGCGCACGAACCCCGGCTGCACTGCCATCGCCTGACACCGGCGCCCCGGCATCCGCTGCGGGATCGAGCAGCAGCGCCAGCGCTTCGTCCGCACCGGCGTCACCGCCGCGCATCAGCCCGCGCGCCCGGCTTGCCCGCTCTGCCGCCAGTGGCAGCAGTTCCGCCGGAACGGGGGATGCGGGGCTGTCGCACAGCGCAATCGCGTCGGGCACGGCTGCCCCGTCCGCGCCGGGCGCGGCAAGGGCAAATGCAACTGCCATGATCCCGATCCCCGCCATGCTGGCCCCTGCCTGTTAAACGGTTGCAGAGTAACCGGATTTCCGCGCGGAATGAACGGCTAATGCGATCAATCGCTCAGCAGGCCTTTCAGCCGGTAGAGCGCATCGAGCGCGTCGCGCGGGCTGAGATTATCGACATCGAGCGCCTGCAGCGTTTCGCGCAGCGCATCGCTGGGCTCGGGCTCCTTGGCCAGCGCCGCAGCGAACAGCGGCAGATCGTCGAGCCCCGCCGCCAGCCCGCCGGTCGCCTGACGGCCCGCCTCGAGCTTGGCCAGCACCGATTTCGCGCGCGCGACCACCACCGGCGGCACGCCCGCCAGCTTGGCTACGGCCAGGCCATAGCTGCGGTCCGCCGGGCCATCGGCCAGTTCGTGCAGCAGCACCAGATCGCCCTTCCATTCGCGCGCCCGCACATGATGCAGCGACAGCGCATTGAGCCGCCCGGCCAGCCGGGTCAGCTCGTGATAGTGCGTCGCGAACAGGCAGCGGCAGCGGTTGGTGTCGTGCACCGCCTCGGCAATCGCCCAGGCCAGCGCCAGCCCGTCATAGGTCGATGTGCCGCGCCCGACCTCGTCGAGGATGACGAACGAGCGCTCGGTCGCCTGGGCGAGGATCGCGGCGGTCTCGACCATCTCGACCATGAAGGTCGAGCGGCCGCGCGCCAGATTGTCCGACGCGCCAACCCGGCTGAACAGCCGGTCGACAATGCCGATCCGGGCGGTGCGCGCAGGCACGAACGCGCCTGCCTGCGCAAGCAGCACGATCAGCGCGGTCTGCCGCAGGAAGGTCGATTTGCCCCCCATATTGGGGCCTGAGACCAGCCACAGCCGGTCGCGTTCGGACAGCATCGCATCATTGGCGACAAAGGCCTGGCCCGATTTGCGCAGCGCTTGTTCCACCACCGGATGGCGCCCGCCCTCGATCGCGATGACCGGCTCGTCGCTGAGCTCGGGACAGCAGAAATCGCCCTCTGCTGCCATCTGGGCATGGCCTGTGGCGACATCGATCCGCGCGATGGCAGCCGCAGTGCGGGATATGGCCTCGCGCGCGGCGATCACTTCCTCGCACAGCCCCTCGAAATGCGCGTCCTCCGCCGCCTGGGCGTGCGTCCCGGCCTGGGCAATGCGCATCGCCTCCTCGTGCAAGGCGGGCGAATTGAAGCGCACCGCACCCGCCATGGTCTGGCGATGGGCAAAGCCGCTATCCGTCTTCATCAGCGCGTCGGCGCGCGCGGCGGGCACCTCGATGAAATAGCCGAGCACCGCGTTGTGGCGGATCTTGAGCGCCTGCACCCCGGTTGCCGCCTTGTAATCGGCCTCCAGCGCGGCAATCGCCCGGCGCGCATTGCCGGACGTGTCGCGCAGCGCATCGAGCGCCGCATCATAGCCGCGCGCGATATAGCCGCCCTGCGCGCGCTCGGTCGGCGGGCTTTCCACCAGCGCCCGGGTCAGATGCTCGACCAGCGCGCCATGGCCCTGCATGTCGGGGAGCAGCCGCTTCAGGAGATCGGGCAGGTCCGCCGCCTTGCCGAGCCGCTCGCGCAAGGCACGCGCTGCGCTCAGCCCATCGCGCAGCTGGCCGAGATCGCGCGGACTTCCCCGCCCGGCAACGACGCGGCCAAGCGCGCGGGCCAGATCGGGGATGGCCTTCAGCGCCTCGCGCACGCTCTCGCGCAGCAGCGGATCGGCATGGAAATAGTGCACCAGCGCTAGCCGATCGCGGATCGCGGATATGTCGGTCAGCGGCGCGCCGAGATCGCTGGCGAGCAGCCGCGCGCCCGCGCCGGTGACGGTACGGTCGATCGCATGGACCAGCGACCCGGGCCTTCCGCCCTGTTGCGAACACAGGATTTCCAGGCTGTCGCGCGTCGCGGCATCGACCGCCATATGCCGCGCCACCTCGTGCCGACGCGGCGGGGCAAGGAAGGGCATTTGCCCACGCGAAACATGCTCAAGATAGGCGAGCAGCCCGCCTGCCGCCGCCAGCTCGGCACGGCTGAAGCTGCCAAAGCCATCGAGCGTCGCGACGCCGAAATGCGTCTTCAGCCGCCGCTCGCCCTCGAGGCTGCTGAAATCATGGCCCGGTCGCAGGATTGCGCCTTCGCTGAACGAATCGGCGCGGTCGGATTGCACCAGCTCGCTGGGGGCCAGCCGGGCAATCTCGGCAGACAGATCAGCGGCGCTGGCCTGCATCAGCTCGAACCGACCGGTCGAAATGTCGCACATCGCCAGGCCAAAACCGCCCTCGGCGCTGGCGAGCGCGACCAGGCGATTCTCCGAGCGCGAATCGAGCAATGCCTCTTCGGTCAGCGTGCCGGCGGTAACGAAACGGACGATCGCGCGCTGGACCAGCGCCTTCGAGCCCGCGCGCGCCTTGGCCTCGGCGGGCGTCTCGGTCTGCTCGGCAATCGCGACGCGGTGCCCTGCCTTGATCAGCCGCGCGAGATAACCCTCAGCACTGTGCACCGGCACGCCGCACATCGGCACCGGATCCCCGCCATGCGCCCCGCGCGAGGTCAGCGCGATGTCGAGCACGGCAGCGGCCGCCTTGGCATCATCGAAGAACAGCTCGAAAAAGTCGCCCATCCGGTAGAAGAGCAGACAATCGGGCGCCTCGGCCTTGAGCGCATGATATTGCGCCATCATCGGGGTGGGGGCGTTGTCGGAAGGGGCGGCGCTCATCCCGCTTCAACTAGCCGAGCCGATGGCAGCACGGAAGCGCGAGTTTTCCCCAGATCGGTCCGAATTCCTCCCCGAGACCGGCTCGGGGAGGAATTCGGAACGTCAGGCAGCGACCATCAGCTTCGCCTTGACATCCTCGGCCACAAACGCGGCGCAGCGTTCGCCGATCATGATGCTGGGCGCGTTGGTGTTGCCGCTGACGATCTTGGGCATGATGCTGGCATCCGCGACATACAGCCCTTCCACCCCGCGCAGCTTCAGGCGCGGATCCACCACGCTGGCCTCGTCCGATCCCATGCGGCAGGTGCCGACCGGGTGATAGACGGTGTCCGCCCGGTTGCGGATCAGCTCGTCGAGCGCGGCATCGTTGTACAGATCGATCGGGTGACGGTCGACCGGCTGATAGTCCGACATCGGCTGGGTTTCGAAGATACGGTGCATGAAGCGCACGCCCGCGCGCAGCACCGCCATATCGCGATCATCGGCGAGGAAATTGGGGTCGATGCGCGGGGGTGCCGCCGGATCGGCGCTGTTCAGCGTCACCGTGCCCTTGCTTTCGGGGCGCAGCACACAGGCATGGCACGAGAAGCCATGGCCCTTCACATTCTCGCGGCCATGGTCTTCCAGCACGGCGGGCACGAAATGGAACTGCACATCGGGTGCGGGCGCATCGGGCATCATCTTCCAGAAGCCGCCCGCCTCGGCCCAGCAGGTGGTCAGGATGCCGGTCCGCTTGCGGCGGTGCTCCAGCACCGCACGCGCCATGCGCGACACGCCGGTGAGCGAACTGCCGAAGCTGTCGGTCGACTTGGTGGCAAAGCCCGAGACATAATCGATATGGTCCTGCAGGTTTGCGCCCACCTCGGCACGGTCGGCGATGACAGGAATGCCATGGTCCTTGAGCATGCCGCCGGGGCCAATGCCCGACAGCTGCAATATCTGCGGCGATCCGAACGCCCCTGCGGACAGCACCACCGCCGCGCGGGCGAAGACCTGCACCACCTTGCCGGCGCGTTCGAACTCGACACCGCGCGCGCGGCCGTTCTCGACGATGATGCGGCGGACCAGCGCGTGCGTGCGCACATCCAGGTTTGCACGGTCCGCAGCCGGCTCGACATAGGCGCGCGCCGCACTCCAGCGCTCGCCACCCTTCTGCGTGGTCTGGTAGATGCCGAAGCCTTCCTGCCGCGCGCCGTTGAAATCGTCGTTCAGCGTCAGCTGCAACCGCCGCGCCGCCTCGACAAAGGCATGGCTGCCGGGGTTCGCCCATTTCTGGTCGACCACGGAAAGCGGTCCGGCGCCGCCGTGATGCGCATCGAAATCCTTCGAGGACCCATAGCGCTCATTGCCTTCGGACTTGCGGAACCAGGGGAGCACATCCGCGTGGCTCCAGCCGGTCGCGCCCATTGCTTCCCAATTGTCGTAATCCCAATGGTTGCCGCGGATATAGACCATCGCGTTGATCGCCGAGGAGCCGCCCAGGCCCTTGCCCCGCGGCTGATATCCGGTGCGGCCGTTCAGGCCAGGCTGGGGCACGGTTTCGAACTGCCAGTTGGTGTTCTTGGGGAGAAACGGCATGAAGCCGGGCGTCTTGACGCGTACGCCATTGTTGCGGCCGCCCGCCTCGATCAGGCAGACCGACAGCGAGGGGTCCTCGCTCAGCCGCCCGGCAACCGCACAGCCTGCGGACCCGCCGCCGATCACGATGATATCATAGTCGCTCATGCTCTCTCCCATTTTCATTCTTGGTGCCGATCACGGCATGGTATTCAATCGCCTCCGCTGGATGACCACCAGATGCCCGGCCTCGTCGCTCTCGACCCCGGCAATGTGAAACCCTGCCTTCAGGTTGACGATGATCATGCGGTTGTTGCTGGCGCGGGTGCGCGTTTCGACAAAGTGATAGCCTTGCGCTGCCGCCCAATCATGCTGCGCCTGCATCAGCCGCGCAGCGATGCCGTGACCCCGCGCTTCCGGCACGATGCCGCCGAGCCAGGAGTAGAGCAGGCTGGGCCCTCGCCGATATCCGATCTTGAAGCCCAGAATCGCGGCATGATTACCCTGCGCAACATGCAGCACGGGATCGACCAGCACCGGCAGGCGGCGCGCGAGATATTCGGGATCGAACGTGTCGAAAATCCGGGCACAAAGCTCGGCGAGCATGGCCTCTTGGGCTCTGACGTCTGCCCCTTCGCAGAGGGTGACTTCAAGCTGGTCAGCTCCGCGCGCCATGCGCCTATTCCGCTGGCTCTAGCGTGACATCGCCATGCAAGCGGGATGGCGCTGGCCGGCCTTGCCGCGCAGCCCAGGCGGCCTTGATGCTGTCGCTGGTCTCGCGGCTGCCATCATGGCTCCAGCCCGGCGGGCGCAGAAGATAGCTCAGCTTGTTGCCCAGGCCCGGCGCGCTCCCCATGTCGCGCGCGATGCCGACCCATTCGTGGAACGCCGCCCATAGGAGGTTGAAGCTGCCCAGCTGCTTGACGATGCCATAGCGGATCGGCTCGTCATCGCGCTCGGGCACAAAGGTGCCGAACATCTTGTCCCAGACGATGAACACGCCGGCATAGTTCGAATCGAGATAGCGCGGGTTGATCGCGTGATGGACGCGGTGGTGCGAGGGCGTGTTCATCACCGCCTCGAACCAGCGCGGCATCCGCTTCACCGCCTCGGTATGGATCCAGAACTGGTAGATCAGGTTGATGCCGCCGCAGAACGCGACCATCAGCGGGTGGAAGCCCAGCCAGAACAGCGGCAGGCTGACCAGCAGTCCGGGGGTGAAGAACCCGGTCCAGGTCTGCCGCAGCGCGGTCGACAGGTTATAGTGCTGGCTGGAATGGTGGATGACATGCGCCGCCCACATCCAGCGGACGCGATGGCCAAGGCGATGCACCCAGTAATAGGCGAAATCGTCGAACACAAAGGCGATGGGCCAGGCCCACCACACGAAACCGATGTCGAACAGGCGATACTGGTACACCCAGAAGGCGATGGCGAGGGCAAGCCCCCCGGTCAGCGCGCCTGCCACGGTGCTGCCCAGCCCGAGCGCGAGCGAGGTCAGCGTATCGCGCGGCTCATAGGCCCTGCGGTCGCGCCGGCGCACCCACCAAATCTCGACCAGCATCAACAGCACGAATGCCGGAATGGCGAGTTCGGTCGGGTTGGGCAGTTGAGGAATCATTTGCAAGCTTGCTTACATCATTGTCAGCAGCTTGTCTGCATCCTGTTTTGACAGCGCGAGTGAAACTTGTCCGAAGCGCGGATCGCCGGTTTCCACCTTCCATCCCTCGCTGCAGCGGTGCGCGCGCAAAGGCCTGGGCAGCACGCGCCCGGCGCAATGCGCGCCATGCCGCTTGAGCACGACAACGCGACCATCGGTCCCCTCGACCAGAGCTGCCTCGCCATCGCCCGACATCAGCACGGGCCCGGATTCGAAGCCTGCAATCTGCTCTTCGGCGATACGGGCGGCATCGGCGACATCGCCGATCCGGTTCTCGCCCAGCTGCAGCAGCCAGACCAGGCCTGCGACCGCGAGGATCGCGGCAAGCGAAGCGAAAAGCAGCATCAGGTTCATCGGCCATCGTCCCCATGTCCGCCGGATCTTCGCCCGGTCGACATGCAGGATAGCACCGCAAGCGCGTTCATGAAAAGGCCATGGAATCGCGGCAGGGCTTGATTTGTGCAGCGGGGCATGACAGCGGCTCGCGGACATTTTTCTCGCATATGTGGAAGAGCAGGCCGTGGCCGACGTTGAAAACTTGCAGCAGGATTATCTGGCGCGCATCGCCGATGCCGATCTTGCCGCGCTGGAAGAAATCCGCATCGCCGCGCTGGGCAAGCAGGGCGCGATTACCGGGCTGTTGAAGACGCTCGGCGCGATGAGCGCCGAAGAGCGCCAGGAACAGGGTCCGCGCATCAACGGCGCGCGCGAAGCCGTCACGGCCGCGATCGCCGCGCGCAAGGACGCGCTGGAAAGCGCCGCGCTGAACGAGCGACTGGCCGCCGAAGCCATCGACCTGACCCTGCCGGTCGCCCCCAGCCCGCAAGGATCGGTGCACCCGGTCGCGCAGGTGATGGACGAGCTGGCGGAAATCTTTGCGGATCTCGGCTTTGCTGTCGCCACGGGTCCCGAGATCGAATCGGGCTGGTACAATTTCACCGCGCTGAACATGCCCGAGACGCACCCGGCGCGTGCGATGCACGACACCTTCTATTTCCCTGATCGCAACGCGGCAGGCGAGGAGATGCTGCTGCGCACGCACACATCGCCGGTGCAGATCCGCACGATGATGGCGCAGAAGCCGCCGATCCGCATCATCGCGCCGGGCCGCACCTATCGCAGCGATTCGGACGCGACGCACACGCCGATGTTCCACCAGGTCGAGGGGCTGGTGATCGACAAGGGCATCACCATGGCGCACCTCAAATGGACGCTCGAGACCTTCGTGAAGGCGTTTTTCGAGCGCGACGACATCGTGCTGCGCCTGCGTCCCAGCTATTTCCCGTTCACCGAACCTTCGGCCGAGGTCGATGTCGGCTTCACCGTCGAAAAGGGCAAGCGCGTGATCGGCGGCGATCCCACCGGCCCCAATGGCGGCTGGATGGAGATTCTGGGCAGCGGCATGGTCAACCCCAAGGTGATCGAGCATTGCGGGCTTGACCCGGACGAGTGGCAGGGCTTTGCCTTTGGCTGCGGCATCGACCGGCTCGCCATGCTGAAATACGGCATGGATGACCTGCGCGCGTTCTTCGACGGCGATCTGCGCTGGCTGAAGCATTACGGCTTCTCGTCGCTCGATGTCCCCACTTTGAGCGGAGGAGTCGGCGCATGAAGTTCACCCTCTCCTGGCTGAAAGAGCATCTCGATACCGATGCTTCGCTCAATGAAATCACCGACCGTCTGACCGCGATCGGGCTGGAGCTCGAAGGCGTGGAAAACCCCGCCGACGCGCTGCGCCCGTTCCGCGTCGCCAAGGTGATCGAAGCAGGCCCGCACCCCAATGCGGACAAGCTGCGGCTGCTCAAGGTCGATGACGGCTCGGGCACCCCCTGGCAGGTCGTGTGCGGCGCGCCCAACGCGAGGCAGGGCCTTGTCGGCGTGTTCGGCCCGCCGGGAACCTATGTCCCCGGCCCTGCCTTCACGCTGAAACCGGCGAAGATCCGCGATGTCGAAAGCTTCGGCATGATGTGCTCGTACCGCGAACTGATGCTGGGCGAGGACCATGACGGCATCATCGAACTGCCCGAAGACGCGCCGGTGGGCACCAGCTTTGCCGATTATGCCGGACTCGACGATCCGGTGATCGAGGTGTCGGTCACGCCCAACAAGCAGGACTGCATGGGCGTGCGGGGCATCGCGCGCGATCTGGCGGCATCGGGCATAGGTACGCTGAGGCCGCTGTCCGAGGTCTATCGCTCGGGCGTCGATCCGGTCGAAGGCTCGGGCGAAGCGCCCGATGTGCGCACCGATGATGCCGCCGGTTGCCCGGCCTTTTATGCCCAGAACGTCTCTGGCCTGAAGAACGGCGCTGCGCCCAAATGGATGGCCGACCGGTTGAAGGCGATCGGCCAGAAGCCGATTTCGGTGCTGGTCGACATCACCAATTTCGTCTCGATCGACCTCGGTCGTCCGCTGCACGTCTATGACCGTGCCAAGCTGACGGGCGGTTTGGTCGCGCGCAAGGCGGTGGACGGCGAAGAGGTCCTGGCGCTCAACGGCAAGACCTACAAGCTCGATAGTAGCATGACCGTGATCGCCGACAGCGCCCAGGTGCACGATATCGGCGGCATCATGGGCGGCGAAGATTCGGGCGTGTCCGACGACACCACCGATGTGCTGATCGAATGCGCCTATTTCGACCCCGAGCATATTGCGCGCACCGGCCAGAAGCTGATGCTGACGAGCGATGCGCGCCAGCGTTTCGAGCGCGGCGTCGATCCGGCGTTCCTCGAACAGGGCCTCGCCATCGCGACACGGCTGGTGCTCGACCTGTGCGGTGGCACGGCGAGCCCGGTGACCCGCTCGGGTGCCGCGCCGGTCGAACCGCGCACGGTTGCTTACGACCCCGCCTATTGCGCGGCTCTGGGGGGCATCGATGTGGCCACTTCCGAGCAGCAGGCGATCCTCGATCGGCTGGGCTTCGGTATCGACAGCAGCGCGACCCCCTGGACGATCACCGTCCCGAGCTGGCGGCGCGATATAGCGGGCAAGGCGGATATCGTCGAGGAAGTGGTGCGGATCACCGGCATCGACGCGATCCCCTCCACCCCGCTGCCCCGCCTGCCCGGCGTCGCCAAGCCCACCGCCAGCCCCGCGCAGCTGCAGGAGCGGCGCGTGCGCCGTCTGGCGGCTGCGCGCGGCCTCAACGAAGCGGTCAACTGGTCGTTCATTTCGGACAAGGAAGCCGCGCCCTTTGGCGGCGGCGACTGGGTGCTGGCCAACCCGATCAGCGAGGACCTGAAAGTGATGCGGCCCTCGCTGCTGCCCGGCCTGCTCTCGGCGGCCAAGCGCAACCTGGATCGCGGTGCAGGCTCGGTTCGGCTGTTCGAGATCGGTCGGCGCTATTTCAAGGCCGAGGACGGCACCAGCCTGGAGCGGACGACGCTAGGCATCGTGCTGACGGGCGACAAGACCCCGCGCGACTGGCGCAGCGGCAAGGCTCAGGCGTTCACCGCGCATGACATAAAGGCCGAAGTGCTGGCCTTGCTCGACGCAGCGGGGGCCCCTGCGGCCAAGCTGATGGACTTCGCGCCCGACAGCGCTGGTCTTGGCGATCACTATCACCCCGGCCAGGCGGCGACGCTGCGGCTGGGGCCGAAGAACGTGCTGGCCAGCTATGGCACGCTGCACCCCAGCACCGCCAAGGCGTTCGGCTTCAAGCCGGTGCACGGGCCGGTGATGGTCGCCGAGCTGTTCCTCGATGCCATCCCGCTCAAACCGCGCAGCAGCGCGATGCGCGAGGCCTATGCACCGCCAGCCTTGCAGGCGGTGACGCGCGACTTTGCGTTCCTTGTCGATGCCAAGCTGGCAGCGGGCGATCTGGTGCGCGCGGTAAAGGGTGCTGACAAGAAGCACATCACCGATGCCCGCGTGTTCGACAGCTTTGCAGGCCAGGGCGTGCCCGAGGGCAAGCTCTCGCTCGCGCTGGAAGTGACCTTGCAGCCGGTGGACAAGAGCTTTGGCGACGATGAGCTCAAGGCCATTGCCGATGCGGTGGTCAAGGCAGCGGCCAAGCTTGGGGCGGAGTTGCGTGGCTGATCTGGTCACGCTGCGATCCGACGCGCTGACGGCGACCATACATCCGCTGGGAGCGGAACTATGGTCGCTCAAGGACGCGGAAGGCCGCGAGTTGATGACCGATGCCGACCCGGCCTTCTGGACGGGACACGCGCCATTGCTGTTCCCGATTGTCGGCGCGCTCGCGGGGGGCCAGTACCGGCTGGGCGAACGCAGCTTCGCGATGGCGAAGCACGGCTTTGCCCGGCGCTCGGGCTTTGCGCTGGTCGAGGCGGACGCGGCAAGGGCGCTGTTCCGGCTGGAGGCGAGCGAGGAAACGCGCGCGCAATATCCGTTCGATTTCCGGCTCGACATGGGCTTTGCGCTGGATGGCGCGAAGCTGGCGATGACCGCGACGATCGGCAACCAGGGCGCTACGCCGATGCCGTTCAGCTTCGGCTATCACCCCGCCTTTGCCTGGCCTTTGCCTTTTGGCGGCGTAGCGGAGGATCACCGCGTGGTCTTCGAACGCGACGAGCCTGCCCCGATCCGGCGGCTCGATCCTGCGACCGGCCTGGTCGCACCCACGCCGCAGCCCAGCCCGGTCGACGGCAAGGTCTACGCGCCCGTTCATGCCGATTTCGAGGCCGACGCGCTGATCTGGGATGAACTTTCCAGCCGCTCGCTCACCTATGGCGTACCCGGCCAGCCGCAGCTGCGCATCGATTTCCCCGATACGCCGATGCTCGGCATCTGGCAGAAACCCGGCGCACGCTATCTGTGCATCGAACCCTGGGCCGGGATCGCCGACCCGCTGGGCTTTGCGGGCGATTTCAGCGACAAGCCCGGCGTGACCATCCTCGCACCCGGCGTACAGCAGCGTTTGCGGATGGATGTGACGCTGGAACAACCGGCATTGTTATGAAGGCGTCGCTGCCACCGCGATGGGTAATGATTTGCTGGGCACTGCTCATTTTCGGGCTGATTGGCTTTTTGGCATGGGCAGGCCGTGAGGGAAAGGAGAAGCAAATTTCCCAAGCACAACGAGTTTTCTCTGTTCAGTCCAGTCTGCAAAGCCAAGAATTGGCTGACTGCATCTCTCGGCGCTTTCCGCTGACGGACCGTCGGTTCTCTGCGGTGAATGACAATGCCATGCATATCCGTCGATGGAATGAGGCCAGAGGTGTAAGAATCGACATCATCGACCATGGCACTTTCCGTCTGCTGGAAATTGCCACACCCAAAGGACGGAAACTGCGCGAGCAGGAGCTCGATGCCGTTAGCGGCTGCGTTGCAGGTGCGTGACAGATCAGTCCGTGGGCGCTAGGGGGCCAACCATGACCGCCCTTAACCGCCGCACCTTCGCCATCATCTCGCACCCTGACGCGGGCAAGACCACGCTCACCGAAAAGCTGCTGCTCACCGGCGGCGCGATCCATCTGGCAGGCGAGGTCAAGGCGCGCGGCGCGGCGCGGCGTGCCCGGTCGGACTGGATGAAGATCGAGCAGCAGCGCGGCATCTCGGTCACGTCCTCGGTGATGACCTTCGAACGGCAGGGCATCACCTTCAACCTGCTCGACACGCCGGGGCACGAGGATTTCTCCGAAGATACCTATCGCACGCTCACCGCGGTCGATTCCGCGATCATGGTGATCGATGCCGCCAAGGGTATTGAACCTCAAACGCGCAAATTGTTCGAGGTCTGCCGGTTGCGTTCGGTGCCGATCATCACCTTCGTCAACAAGGTCGACCGCGAGGGCCGCGATCCGTTCGAGCTGCTCGACGAGGTGGCCGATGCGCTGGCGCTCGATGTCTGCCCGATGAGCTGGCCCGTCGGCATGGGCGGCCAGTTCGAGGGCATTTACGACTTCGCCCGCAACACGCTGATGCAGCCCAGCGGGCCGAGCCGCGAATATGACGACACGGCGCTGGCCGTCAGCGGGCTCGATGACCCGAAGCTCGCCGCAGCGCTGTCGAGCCAGGCGATGGAGCGGCTGACCGAGGAGGCGGAGCTCGCCCAGGGCGGCTATGCGAGCTTTGACCTGGAGGCCTATCGCCATGGTGATCTCACTCCGGTCTATTTCGGCTCCGCGCTCAAGCGCTTCGGTATCGAGGAGCTGATCGACGCCATCGCCACCCATGCCCCGCCGCCGCGCAGCCAGCCGGCCGAACCCGAATCGGTCGATCCCACGCGCAAGGACGTGACCGGCTTCATCTTCAAGGTGCAGGCGAACATGGACCCGCAGCACCGCGACCGGATCGCCTTCATGCGGCTGGTCTCGGGCACGTTCAAGCGCGGCATGAAGCTGGTGCCCTCAGGTCACGGCAAGCCGATCGCGGTGCATTCGCCGATCCTGTTCTTCGCGCAGGACCGCGAGCTCGCCGATGAGGCTTTGCCCGGCGATATCATCGGCATCCCCAACCATGGCACGCTGCGCGTCGGCGATACGCTGTCCGAGAAGAACGATGTGCGCTTTACCGGCCTGCCGAACTTTGCGCCGGAAATCCTGCGCCGCGTGCAGCTGAAGGACCCAACCAAGACCAAGCAGCTGCGCAAGGCGCTCGACGATCTGTCCGAAGAAGGCGTGATCCAAGTCTTCTACCCCGAAATCGGCAGCCAGTGGATCGTCGGCGTGGTCGGCCAGCTGCAGCTCGAAGTGCTGATCAGCCGTCTGGAGGCCGAGTATAAGGTGGAGGCGGTGCTGGAAATGGCCCCGTTCGATACCGCGCGTTGGCTGGGTGGCCCGGCCGAGGCGCTGGAGGCGTTCAAGCGCATCTCGATCAACAACCTCGCCAAGGACCGCGATGGCAACCCGGTGTTCATGGCGCGATCGGCCTGGGATGTCGGCTATCAACAGGAAAAGAACCCCGAACTGACGTTCAGCGCGACGCGCGAACGCTAAAACACTGTTGCAGCGCAGCAGAGCGCGCTAAGGCAGGCTCATGGCGTCGCGCACCAAGGTTTCTCCCGATACGATCAAGCATATCGTCGAAGAGGCGAGCGGCATCGCGATGGCCGCCTTCGCCCGCGCCGGCGGCGATCTGCAGGTCTGGGACAAGGTGCCCGGCGAACCGGTGAGCGAGACCGACCTTGCCGTCGACAATTTCCTGCGCGAACGGCTGGGCGCACTGGTGCCCGATGCCGGCTGGCTGTCCGAAGAGACCGCCGATGATGTCGCCCGGCTCGACTGCGGGCGCATCTGGCTGGTCGATCCGATCGACGGCACCCGCGATTTCGTGCGCGGCCGCTCCGGCTGGGCGATCTCGGTCGCGCTGGTCGAGGACGGCCATGTCGTGATGGGCGTGCTGGCGGCACCGGCGCGGGGCGAATACTGGATTGGCGCGCGCGGTCGCGGCGCCTTCCTCAACGGGAAGCGCCTCAAGGCCAGCCGCCGCACCGATTTTTCCCGCTCGCGCGTGCCGACCGACAGCCTGCCCAAGGCGGATATCGACCTGACGGTGGTCGAAAAGCCGAACAGCATCGCGCTTCGCATGGCGATGGTCGCCGATGATCGCGCCGACCTGCTCGCGACGTTGCGCTGGGGCTATGAATGGGATATCGGCGCCGCCGCGATCATCGCCGAAGAGGCCGGTGCGCGCGTGACCGATGCTTTGGGCGGCGAGCTGAGGTTCAACAAGCCGCGCGCCAATGCCTTTGGCGTTCTGTGCTGCGCGCCCGGCATTCACGCAGCCGCGGTCGAGCGGCTGCGCGAACGCGCGGTGCGATTGTCGGCGGGCGGTGGTTAAGCTTCCGCCGAAGCCTGCGGCTGCTCAGCCTCGCCATATGGCGTGCTTAGATACAGCCCCGTCGTTCCGATCAGCGTCAGAACGATGAACCCGGCCTGGGCCAGGCTGATCGGCTGGCGGAACACTAGCCATCCGATCACCGCCACGGCCACCACGCCGACGCCCGACCAGATCGCATAGGCAATGCCCATCGGAATGCGGGTGAAGGCAAAGGCGAGCAGCCAGAAGCACAGGCCATAGCAGCTCATCGACGCCATGCCGAACAGTGGCCTGGTAAAGCCCTGAGAGGCCTTGAGCAGGCTGGTACCGGCAATCTCGCAGGTGATGGCCAGGGCCAGTAGAACCCATGCATTCATCGTCCGCTCCCCTTCATTCGGCTTTCGGCACGGCAATCGCTTCGCCGGCCAGCATCCGCGCAGCGGTCGCCTGTTTCATGAAGGCCCAGACCTCGGCATCGAAGCCCGGATCGGCCTGAGCCGGCCAGTTGGGCATGTCGTCATACATTTTCATCGTGCCGGTCCACATCGCGGGCGTCGCGACATCGGTAAAGGGCTTGAGCAGCGCGAACCAGCGCTGGACGAAGCCTGCCGCTTCCTCGCTGCCTGGGTCCATCGGCAGCGCGGCCTTGATCTCGTCGCCCAGTGCCTTCCATTGCGCTGAATAGGCTTGCTGGTCGAAATCCGCGCCCAGCGCGCCCATGCGATCGGCCCATTCGGCCTGCTCTTCCGGGGAGAAATAGCGGTCGGTCACCGCCTTCCATTGGTCTTGTGACATGGCTGTACTGTCCTGTTGTTCGTTTCGGATCAGCGAGCAGAAAGTCTCTGCATCGATGGGCTCGCCGCGATCGATGCGTGACTTGACGGAGACGAGCAGCGCCTGCGCCTCGGATATCCGCCGCGCCTGGGCCTCGAGATGATCGAGCTGCGCAGTGATGAGGCCGTGCAGGTCGATGCGCCGGTGCGCGGTGAGCCGCTGGATCTGCGCCAGCGTCAGCCCCGCCTTCTTCAGCGACAGGATGAGGTTCAACCGCTCCAGCGCCGCCGCATCATAATGCCGCCGCCCCGATGCGGTACGCAACGGCTCCACCAACCCCCGCGCCTCATAAAAGCGCAGCGCGCGGGCGGTGAGACCGGTGAGCCGCGTAACGGCAGCAATGTCGAGCGAATCAGCCATAAGCCGCTTATGCCACTTGACGTTGCGTCAGCTTCAAGGGGTTTTTTGCTCGCCTCCCCCCTTCCGCTCGCGGAAGGAGAAAAGGAAGACGCGTTCCCCTCCCTTTCAAGGGAGGGGTTAGGGGTGGGTGAGCGATTGCAAGGCAACGTCCGAATGATCCCGCCGACCCACCCCCGGCCCCTCCCTGAAAGGGAGGGGAGTTTGTAGTGCAGGAGGTCAGCTCCGCCATTTTCCGCATGACGCGCTCCACCCGATCCGCCATTGTCGATGGCGATGCGCGCCCTGATCCTTCGCCGGTTGTTGACCGCAATCCCGACGCTGCTGCTGGTGCTGCTCGCCTCGTTCGCGCTGATGCGCTTTGCGCCGGGGGGACCGTTTGATGGGGAGCGGCCCCTGGCGCCGGAGACACGGGCGGCGCTGGAGGCGGCATACGGGCTGAACCTGCCGATGGGCGAGCAGTTTGCGCTGTTCCTGCGCCGCACGCTCACCGGGGATTTCGGGCCGAGCCTGGTCTATCGCGACTTTACCGTTACCCAGCTGATCGCCGACAGCCTGCCGGTGTCGCTGACGCTGGGCGGCCTGGCCATCGTGCTCGCGCTGGCACTCGGGCTGGCCGCAGGGACGGTGGCGGCGCTCCGCCCCGGCGGCTGGGCGGACGAGACGCTGATGCTTGCGGCGACCATTGTCTCCGCGCTGCCCAGCTTTGTCACCGGGCCGCTGCTCGCGCTGATCTTCGGGCTGTGGCTGGGGCTGCTTCCGGTGGGCGGGCTCGGCGAGAGCCTGGCGAGCGCGCCGCAATATTGGGTAATGCCGGTGATCGCGCTGGCGCTGCCGGTCGCCGGTGCCATCGCCAAGCTGGCACGCGCGGGGCTGGCGGCGGCGCTGGCGCAGGAGCATATCCGTACCGCGCGGGCGCGTGGCCTTTCGACGGGCGCGATCATCGCGCGCCATGCGCTGCGGCCTGCTTTGGTGCCGGTGGTCAGCTATCTCGGCCCAGCGGCGGCAGGTTTGCTGACCGGAGCGGTCGTGATCGAGACCGTGTTCGCGCTGCCGGGCCTCGGCCGCTATTTCGTGCAGGGCGCGCTCAACCGCGACTATCCGCTGATCATGGCGGTGATCCTGCTTTATGCCGTGCTGATCATCGTGTTCAATCTTGTAGCCGATCTGCTCTACGGCTGGCTCGATCCCCGGAGCCGGGCATGAGGGGCCGGGCATGAAACGCATCGCCCTGCCCGCTGCGATCGTCGCGCTGATCGTGTGTGCGGCGCTCATCCTGCCTGCGCTGTTGCCATGGAGCCATGATGCGATCGACTGGGATCATGTCCGCGCGCCCGCCCGGTCGCCAGGGCACTGGCTCGGCACCGATGAACTGGGCCGCGACCGTCTGGCGCGCCTCGCGGTGGCGAGCCGGATCACGCTGCTCGTTGCTCTCGCCGCAGCTCTGGTGTCGATGATCGTCGGCATCGCCTGGGGCATGGTCGCAGGCTGGGCGGGGGGCCGGGTGGACGAGGCGATGATGCGGATCGTCGATGCGCTCTATGCGCTGCCGTTCATGTTCATCGTCATCGTGCTTATGGTGGTGTTCGGCCGCTCGATCCTGCTGGTGTTCGTCGGCATCGGGCTGGTCGAATGGCTGACGATGGCGCGGATCGTACGCGGGCAGGTGATGGCCCTGCGCCACCGCCCGTTCGTGCTGGCCGCACAGGCGAGCGGCGCGCCTGTGCGCGTCATATTGTGGCGGCACATATTGCCCAATATCGCGGGCGTGGCGCTCGCCTATCTCACGCTCACCCTGCCCGGCATCATCATGATCGAGAGCTTCCTGTCGTTCCTGGGCCTGGGCGTGCAGGAGCCGCTCACCTCGCTCGGCATCGTGGTGAAGGAGGGCGCAGATGACATGGATGTGGAGCCCATGGGGCTGCTGGTCCCCGGCGGGGTGATGGTGACGCTGCTCGTCTGCCTGACGCTGATCGGCGAGCGCCTTCGGGACCGGTTCGCATGAGCCTCTATCGGCTGAAGGGCATGGGCGTGAATATTGGCGGGCGCGATCTGGTGCGCGGCGTCTCGCTCGATATCGCGCCTGGCGAGTGCGTCGCACTGGCGGGTGCATCGGGATCGGGCAAGAGCCTCACCAGCCTCACCCCGTTCGGCCTTTCCGCCGGGACGATCACCGGATTGGCGATGCTCGAGGGGCAGGAACTGGCCGGGCTGGACGAGGCGGGCTTGCGCCAGCTGCGCCGCGAAAAAGTCGGCTTCGTCTTCCAGCAGCCGCTGACCGCGCTGACCCCGCACCGGACCGCAGCCCAGCACCTGACCGAAAGCGCGATGCAGGCAGGCGGCGTGCGACCGGACCAGGGGGCACTGGTGGCGATGCTCGACGCGGTCGGGCTGGCCGATCCGGCGATCAAGCTGGGGCGCTATCCGCACCAGCTTTCGGGCGGCGAACGCCAGCGGCTGATGATCGCCTGTGCCATCGCGCATGGCCCCAAGCTGCTGATCGCCGACGAGCCGGTATCCGCGCTTGATGCGCATCTGCGGGGCGAGATCATGGCGCTGCTCACGCGGCTGCGGCACGAGTGCGGCATGGCGATGCTGCTGGTCAGCCATGACCTCGCCTCGCTCGAACATCATGCCGACCGGGTGCTGGTGATGCGGGACGGAGATGTGGTGGAGACGGGCGCGGCGAAGGCCATCGCGCGCGCGCCGCAGCACGCGTACAGCCAGGCGCTCTGGGCGGCGACGCCCAGCCTCAGGGCTCCGCTGCCCGATGACCTGCCGGTGCCCGGCGCGCTGCTGGTCGAGACGCGCGGGCTTACCGTCCGGTTTCCCGGCAGCGGCCTGTTCGGCAAGCCGATGACAGCGGTCGACAATGTCGATCTGACCCTGCACGCGGGCGAAGCTGTCGCGCTGATCGGCGGATCGGGATCGGGCAAATCGACCATAGGCCGCGCGTTGGCCGGACTGGGGCCGGTCAGTGCGGGTACGCTGCTATGGCGCGGTGAAGCACTCAAGGCCAGGCGCAACCTAGATCAGCGCCGCTCGATCCAGCCGGTGTTTCAGGACCCGGTCGCCAGCCTCGATCCGCGCTGGCGCGTTTCCGACATCATCGCCGAGCCGCTGGTCCATCTGCGCCCCGATCTGACCGCCTGGGGCCGGGCCGGGCTGGTCAAGAAGGCGCTGCAGATGGTGGAGCTGGATGGTGCTCTGGCCGACCGGACACCCGCCGGACTGTCGGGCGGACAGGCGCAGCGCGTCGCCATCGCGCGCGCACTGGTGGCCGAGCCCGAACTGCTGGTGCTCGATGAGGCGACGTCGGCGCTCGATCCGCTGGTTGGCGCGCAGATCGTGGCGCTGCTCAAACGGCTGCAGCGCGATCAGGGCATTGCGATGCTGGTGATCACCCATGACCTCGCGCTGGCGGCGCAATTCTGTCACCGCGCGCTGGTGCTCGATGCCGGGCGGATCGTCGAACAGGGGCCGATGGCGCAGCTGATCGCCAATCCCCAGGCCATGATGACAAAACGGCTGGTGGCCGCAAGCTGACGCTCACGGCCACCTCCCCCTTATTGCCAATCGAACCTGAAGGTCAGAACTTGACCGTGCCGGTCACGAACACCTGACGCGGGTTGCCGTAGAACGCGGTCGCGACGCCCTCGGTGCCCAGCGTCGGCACGAAATTGCCCGCCGCATTGCGCGTCGGCGTGCCGTCCGGCGCGGTCGCCAGGAACTGATAGCCCGAGGTGATGTACTGCTTGTTCAGGATGTTCTTGGCGTTGATGCCAAAGCTGAAACGGTCCTGATCGTCGCGCCAGATCAGCGCGGCATCCCAGAGCGCAAAGCCTTCCTGGTCGAGGAACGGGCTGGGCGTTTCGAACTGGAAGGTCTTGCTGCGATAGCTGACCGTGGTCGATGCGGTGATCATGCCCGAAAAGGCCGGGAAGACGCCCGAGAAGGTGCCCGATGCAGTCCATTTCGGCGTGTTCTGGATGCGGCGCAGATTGGCGACATCGATGTTGCGCGCGTCGATGAAGCGCTTGTACTCGCCATCGATATAGCCGAGCGTCGCGTTGAAGCTCATGAACGAGCCGCTGCCGGCAAATTCACGCGCGAACACGGCATTGCCTTCGAATTCCAGACCCTTGAACTCGGCCTTGCCCGCATTGGTGGTGACACCGATAAAGGTGTCGTTGACGCCATCACCGTTCGAGTCAAAGCCTGCGGAACCGGGCACCTGCACATTGGTGTAATCGGCGTAGAAGCCGGTTACCGCCAGGTTGATGGCATTGTCGGCAAAGCTGCCCTTCCAGCCCAATTCATAGCTGTCGACGGTTTCCGGCTCGAAGCTGAGGAAATCGAAGATTTCCTGCTGGCTGCGCACACCATCTCGGTTGGTGTCCGGCGCGGCGGTGGAAAGGCCGCGCGGATCGAAGCCGCCGCCCTTGAAGCCCTGCGAATAGCCCGCATAGAACAGATGGTCCTCGTTCGGCTTGAAGCTGAGCGAGGCGCGCGGGTTGAAATCGGTGAAGCGCGCGCGGCCGTTGAAGTTCGAGGTGGTCGCAAGGATCACCGGCGTACCGCCGAATTCCGCCGACCGGCCCAGCTTGGTCTGACGCAGGATCGTCGAATTGCGCTTGTCGACAGTATAGCGGCCACCCAAGGACAGCGACAATTGATCGGTGAAATCATAGGTGAAATCGCCGAATACCGACCAGGTATCGGTGCGCACATCGCCTGCGGTGAAGGCGTTGAGATTGTTCAGGGTGGTGAACAGCAGCACGTCGAATGCGGTCGAGGCCTTGGCATCGAGATAGTAGAAGCCGACCAGACCCTTGAGCCGCTCGCCTTCATACAGCAGCTGGAATTCTTGGCTGATCTGTTCGTTGCGGTACACTGCGGGCACATCGACATCGATCGCAGGCAGCGCATCGAAATCGATTGGGGTGAAACTTTCGTCCTTGCGCCAGGCGCTGATCGAGCGGAGCGTCAGCGTATCGGTCAGTTCGGCCGAGATGTTCATCGCCAGGCCATAGGCCTCGATGTCCTGCCGCGGATTGTTGAGGCCGGCGCGGGTGTCGTAGACATCGCGCAACACCGGGGTGCCGCTGCGGATGCCGGGGATAAGGCGGTGGCCGTTGCGCGGATCGGACTTGTCGCGGGTATAGTCGCCCGAGATGCGGATGAGGATCGGCGCGCCATAGCCGCCAATTTCCAGCGTACCGCGACCGGCATAGACATCGCGGTTATAGTTTTCGAGACCGCGAATGTTGAGATTGTCGCCAAAGCCGCCGCGCGACAGACGCGCGAACGTACCGCCGACGCGCACGATGTCGCCGATCGGGGCTGAGACGGTGACCACGCCTTCGGCCTGGTCATAGGTGCCATAGGTGCCGCGCACCTTCAGGCTGAAGTCCTGCGGCAGCATCTTGGTGACATACTTCACCGCGCCGCCGATGGTGTTGCGGCCATAGAGCGTGCCCTGCGGCCCGCGCAGCACTTCAATCCGTTCGACCTCGTAGATGTCGAGCACGGCGGCCTGCGGACGGTTGAGGTAGACGTCATCCAGATAGATGCCGACGCCAGCCTCGAAACCGGGAACCGGGTCCTGCTGGCCCACGCCGCGAATGAACGCGGTCAGTGTCGAGTTGGTACCGCGCGAATTTTCCAGCGTGGTATTGGGCGTGATCTGCGAAATGTCGGTGATGTCGAGCGCGCCCTGGTTCTCCAGCCGCTCGGCGGAAAAGGCACTGATCGCGATCGGAACATCCTGCAGGTTTTCGGTGCGACGCCGCGCAGTGACGACGATGACACTGCCATCGGCAGCGGTCGTCGCCTCTTCTTCCTGCGTGTCCTGCGCCATGGCGGCAGCGGGAAGCGCCGTGATCGCGGCGGCGGCAACGCCCAGCGTCAGCGCGGTGCGCGTGGCGGCGAGACGGGTGAACCCGAAAAATGGCATGAACTTCCTCCCTGCATCCTGACCTGTCCGCGGTGCACCGGTTCATCTTCCTGACCAGCCTTGCGCGGAGCGTGTTTGTCCATTAGTGAAAGTTGAACCAGCTTTCAACTCTTATCGCAAAAGGGGAGACAGGCAGGGCAAAATCGGCCAGATGTGTTGCACGCACGCATCATGTCCGGCAGCGGGAGTGGACCATGGCGGCAAAGGCACCAGCAGACGAGGCGGGGCAGGAAAACCCTGTGGGCGATGCTGTCGGACGGCCCGACAAGACCCCACGCACCGCGCGCGGGCGGGCCACCCTGCGCAAGCTGCTGGATGCAGCGGCCATCGAATTTGGCGAGCGCGGCTTTCACGAAGCCTCGATCAGCGGCATCACCCGCCGCGCCGGGACCGCATTGGGCAGCTTCTATACCTATTTCGATTCCAAGGACGAAATCTTCCGCGCGCTGGTGCAGGACATGTCGGCTCAGGTTGGCAAGCATGCGGCCGTTGCGATGCAGGAGGCCAGCGGCGCGCTCGACCGCGAACGCGCGGCGCTCCAGGGCTTTCTGGAATTCGCGCGCGCGCACAAGGAAATCTACCGGATCATCGACGAGGCCGAATTCGTCGATTCCGACAGCTATCGCGCGCATTATCAGGTGACAGCCACCCGCATTCTCAGCCGTCTGAAGGCAGGGGCGCAGGATGGCGAAATCCGCGCCGATGTCAGCGAGCTGCACGCCTGGGCAGTGATGGGAATGAACGTGTTCCTGGGGCTGCGCTATGGCATCTGGAGCGAAGACATGAGCCCGGATGCGATCGCCGGAGCGGCGAACGACTTCATCACGCGCGGGTTGAAGCCCTAGCTGCCGGGCGGCCAGACGCTGCCAGGCCCGTCATTGCTGCGAACGCATGCCCAGTCGCTCTCAGTCACTCGCCATCAGCAGTTCGGGCAGGTCGCCGCTCGTGCCGCGTGCCTCGTCGATGATGAAGCGGCGGACCAGTCCGGCGCGACCGACCAGCTGCATCCCCACCCGGCGAACCAGAGACGGCGCCTTGCCGGGAAGGCCATAGAGACGGTTCAGCACATCGGTTGCCGCCGCCATCATCGCATTGTCGAGCATCCGCCACTGCTGATAGCGCTGCAGCTGCGCAAGATCGCCGGGGTCCAGCCCCAGCCGCGCGCCATCGCCCAGCACATTGGCCAATGCTGCGACATCGCGCAGACCCAGGTTCAGCCCCTGGCCCGCGATCGGGTGGATGATATGCGCGCTATCCCCTACCAGCGCGATGCGCGGTGCGACCATGGCACCGGCCTGGCACAGGGCAAGCGGCCAGCTGCTGCGCGGCGCCACCGGGGTGATCGTGCCCAGAAAACCGCCACTCGCCTGGGTGATGGCCGCACCAAAGGCCCGGTCGGACAGCGATGTCCACGCATCGGCCTTGCCCTCGGGCACGGTCCAGACGATCGAAGCCATGGGCCTGCCATCATCGTCATCATTGAGCGGCAGGACCGCCAGCGGGCCATCGGGATAGAAGATTTCGAACGCGGTGTTCTGGTGCGGCTTTTCCAGCGTGACGGCAGTGACGATACCGCGCTGGCGATATGACCACTGGCTGAGCGTGATCCCGGCCAGATCGCGCGTGGGCGACACCCGGCCTTCCGCCCCGACCAGCAGCGACGCGGTGAACACCCGCCCATCGCTTAAAGCGATCGTTGCCCGGTGGGCATCGACCGCGCGCTGGGCCACCTCTGCTGCCATCACCAGATCGATGTCCGCATCGGCGCTCGCCGCCGCATAGAGCGCGGAGCGGAGCAGGCTGTTGGGCAGCATCACGCCCATGCCATCGACGCCGGCGTCGAAATCGAGCGAGCCCTTGCGCAGGCCGTCACTGACCGCGATGCGATCGATCGGGCAGGCATCGCGCCACAGCGCGTCGCCCAGCCCCAGATTTTGCAGCATCTGCCAGCTGGTCGTCGCCAGCGCCGAGGCGCGACCATCAAAGCCGGTGTCTGCAAGCGTCTCTGGCGTGATCCTGTCGATCACCCGGACGCTGAGCCCATGCCGGGCCACGGCCAGTGCCAGCGAAAGCCCCGCCGGTCCCGCGCCCATGATAAGGATGTCGCTGTGCTGTGCCTGTGTCATCGCGCCAATGTAGGCGGTCCACCGCGCGCTGAACAGGGGCTTGTGGTGAGCGGAGTCCGGCACAAGTCCTTGCTTGACGCGGAGTCCATGGTCTGCGCAAAATGGGCGGCATTTACCATATTGCCGGAGAACACAAGGTTATGGCCAGTCGCGCCGCCACCAGAAACGCGCCCGATTGGCGCGACCTGATGCGTCAGAGCCTGATGCGCAGCGGCAGTCTTATCCTGGCGCTGATGCTGTTCGCGCTGGTAGCCTATGCCACGATGGCGCTTGTCACCTATCACCAGACCGACCCGTCGTTCAACACGGCCGCCGGGGGCGGCGTCGATAACTGGATGGGGGCGAGCGGCGCATGGATCGCCGATTTCATGCTGTTCCTCGGCGGTCCTGCCAGTGCGCTGCTGCTGCCGATCACTGCGGTCCAGGCGCACCGGTTGTGGATCAACCAGCCGCTCGGCCATTGGCGCCGTTCGGTGATCGCGACGCTGCTCAGCATCGTGTTCCTGGCGGTTGCGGCATCGGTGCTGTTTGGCGAATCCGCACCGCATTTCCCCGCAGGCCCCGGCGGGCTGTTCGGCATGATGGGCGCGCGCGGCATCCAGGCCGTAACCGGGTTTCTACCACCTGCCGGAGCACCCTGGGCGCTTTATGGCAGCGCATCGCTGCTCGGCCTGGTCGGCGCGGCGCTGGGGTGGAAGGCGCTGGGTCTGGAACGCGGGCTGCTGCGCATGCCGCCGATCAAGGTGAGCATGCCTGAAGCGCTCTTCCGCCGCCCGATCGGCCCTGTGGTCGATGAAGACGAGATCGATACGCTCCCCGACAGCGCCGAGCCGAGCCGCCCTGCCCTTGCCGCCCCGCGCAAGGAGGCCGTGCCCGACAACCGCCCGCCGCCGGAAATCACCGAGCCTTCATTGCGCCCGGCCAAGGCCCAGCTCGGCCCCAAGAGCCGCCAGGGCGACTTCTTCGGTCCGTATGAGCTTCCCTCGGTCGACCTGCTCGATCCGCCGCCGTCCAGCACCGGCCCCGCGCTCGACAAGATCGCGCTGGAGCGCAACGCCCGGCTGCTCGAGACGGTGCTCAGCGACTTCAACGTCAAGGGTGAGATCACCGCCGTACGGCCCGGCCCGGTCGTGACCCGGTACGAGCTGCTGCCCGCGCCCGGCATCAAGGCCAACCGTGTCATCCAGCTCGCCGACGATATCGCGCGCAACATGTCGGCGCGTTCGGCGCGCGTCGCGGCGATCCCGTGCCGCAAGGAGCTGGGCATCGAGCTTCCCAACCAGCATCGCGACGCCGTGGTGCTGCACGAGATGATCGGATCGACCCATTTCGCCGAGAATAGCGGTCAGCTGCCGGTGATCCTGGGCAAGAACATCTCGGGTGATCCGGTCATCGCCGACCTGGCGCCGATGCCGCACCTGCTGATCGCGGGCACCACCGGCTCGGGCAAGTCGGTCGGCCTCAACGCGATGATCCTGTCGCTGCTCTACCGGATGACGCCGGAAACGCTGCGCATGATCATGATCGACCCCAAGATGCTCGAACTGTCGATCTATGACGACATTCCGCACCTGCTCTCCCCGGTTGTGACCGAGCCTGCCAAGGCGGTGCGCGCGCTGAAATGGGCGGTCGAGCAGATGGAAGAGCGCTATCGGATGATGAGCGAGCTCAAGGTCCGCAGCCTCGTCAATTTCAACGACAAGGTACGTGTGGCCAAGGCCAAGGGCCTGCCGCTGGGTGAAGAGGTGCAGACCGGCTGGGATCCGGTCAGCGGCCAGCCGCAATATGAGAAGAAGCAGCTCGATTACGAGCCGATGCCGCAGATCGTGGTCATCGTCGACGAGCTGGCCGACCTCATGATGACCGCCGGCAAGGAGGTCGAGTTCCTGATCCAGCGGCTCGCGCAAAAGGCGCGTGCAGCGGGCATCCATCTGATCATGGCAACGCAGCGTCCCTCGGTCGATGTCATCACCGGGGTGATCAAGGCCAACTTGCCCACCCGCATCAGCTTCCACGTCACCAGCAAGATCGATTCGCGCACCATCCTGGGCGAACAGGGGGCCGAGCAGCTGCTGGGCAAGGGCGACATGCTCTACATGTCGGGCGGCAAGCAGGTCGAGCGCGTCCACGGACCGTTCGTGTCGGACGAGGAAGTCCGCCGCGTCGCCGATCACTGGCGCGGCCAGGGGCAGCCCGATTATATCCAGGCGGTCACCGAAGAGCCCGAGGATGGCGGTTTCGCGCTCGATGGCGCCAGCCTCGACGACAGCCCCGAAGAGCAGATGTACCGCGCGGCCTGCCAGATCGTCTTCGAAAGCCAGAAGGCTTCGACGAGCTGGCTTCAGCGGCAGCTGCGCATCGGCTATAACAGCGCGGCCAGGCTGGTCGAACGCATGGAAGAGGACGGCTATATCAGCGCGCCCAACCATGTCGGTCGTCGCGAAGTGTTCCGCGACAAGGACGGCAATCCGCTCTGATTTTATGCCGGTCTCCGGGCGGGCTCAGTCCTGCCCGGCGATCCTGATCGGCTTGCCGAGCATCGTCTTCACATAGAGCCGCTGCACCATTACATAGATGACGACGGTCAGTGGCGCTGAGAGCAGCACGCCCAGGAAACCGAAGACAAGACCAGCAGCCACCACAGCAAACAGCAGCACGGCGGGCGGCACATCGACGGCCTGCTTCTGGATCATCGGCTGCAGGAAATTGCCCTGCAGCTGCTGGACCACAAGAAACAGTCCGATCGTCCAGAGCGCCGTGGTGGGCGAGACGGTAAAAGCCAGCAGCACTGCAGGCACACCGGCAATGACAGGTCCCACCATCGGGATCACGTCCAGCAGGCCAGCGATGATGCCCAAGCCGCCGGATGCGGGGACACCCAGAACCCAGAGCCCGCCGCCCGTCAGCAGCGCGACGACGACCGACGATACCGCCTGACCCATCATCCAGCCGCGAAGGCCGCGCGATGCATCGTCAAGCGCCGCGCCCAGCGGGCCTTCCGCACGCGCAGGCATCAGCAGCAAAAGGCCCCGCCGGTACACGTTGGGATCGCTGGCCATGAAGATCGCGCCGACAAAGACCAGCACGAAATTGGCGATGCCGTTGGTGGCCGTCATGGCATAGCCGCCCAATCGGGAGGCCAGCGAGGACAGATCGCCGGTCCCCTGGCGGACAACCTGGCGGGCCTGTTCGCCCAGGCCATATTCGTCGAGCTGCGCTTCCACCCGGTCGATGGCCGGAGGGATGCTCTGCTGGATGGTATCGAACTCGCTCGCGATCTGCGATCCGAAGAGCGTGAACGCCCCCGTGAACACCGCGAGCAGGAGGAAAACAGAGATGGCCAGGGCCGGGCCTCGCTTCATCCCGGTCATGTTGCAAACCCGGCGCGCGAGCGACGAGAAGACAGCGGCCAGCACCAGCGCGGCGAAGACCAGCAGCAAAAACTGGGTAAGCTCGATCAGCAGCCAGGCGAGCCCAACCAGTGCCAGAACGGTCAGGGTGATCGCTGCGACCTGCCCTGCGCCCTTTCGGTTGGGTTGCGGCAAGCCTGCAGCTGCTGGCTGCGGCTGATGGGTTGTTTGGCTGCTGCTCGGCTTTTCAAAATCGCCCATCACGCGGCTGCTCCATGGCTGGCCGTAGCGGCCACTGCATGGCCGACGCGGCACGGGCGGATGATCATCGATGTACGCTTGAGTCTGGTCATGAGGCCCCCTGTCCTGATCGCTTTAGCGCGTTGCAGGGGGATACGCCAAGACCGGTTCCCGGTTCCGGCACACAGGCATGATTTCACTGAAGGATAGCCGCGTCAGCGATCAGTGAACGACCAGGCTAGGCGCGTTGACCGAAACTGCTGTGCTGACGGCTGACAATGGCGGATTGCCTCGCCCCTGCCCCCAAACATCAGATCGCGAAGCTGGAGCCACAGCCACAGCCGGATGCGGCATTGGGATTGGTGACCTGAAAGGCGGAACCGCCAAGCGATTCGACGAAATCGACCGCGCTGCCCCGCACGAGGTCGAGGCTCATTTCATCAACCACCAGTGCAACCCCATCGGTCTCGGCCAGGGTGTCCCCCTCTTCCGGGGCATCAGCGAGGCCAAAGCGATACTGGAAACCGGAACAGCCACCGCCCTCGACCGACAGGCGCAGGATGGCAGGCTTGCCCTGCTTGGCAGCGATGGCCGCGACGCGGCGGGCAGCGCTGGCGGTCAGGATGATGGCTTCGGAAGTGTTGGTGTCCATGCACTCAACATAAGCCTTGCAGCGGCCAGCGGCAAGCGATCGGGCAAGTCATGATGCGTAAAGGCATTGCCCTGCCAGCGGGCAACAAAAAAGGGCCGATCCGAAGACCGGCCCTCTTTGTACCAGATCCGAAGATCCGGCGTTTGGCTTACATGCCCGAACCCGGACCGTAGGTGATTTCCACGCGACGGTTCTGCAGTTCACGAACGCCGTCGGCGGTCTGAACGCGGTTGCGGGTTTCACCGAACGCCTGGGTGCTGATAGCGCTGGCCGGGATGTTCCGCGAGACCAGATAGGCCTTGACGGAGTCGGCACGACGCTGGGACAGGCCCACGTTGTAGGTTGCTGCACCCGAGCGGTCAGCGTGACCAGCCAGCATGACCGGAACCGAACCACAGCTGCCGTAAGCGGCAACGGCGTTGTCCAGAATGGTCGCAGCTTCCGGCGTGATGTTCGACTTATCAAAGTCGAAGAACACGATGTACGGACCCTTCTCGCAAACCGGCGGAGGCGGCGGCGGAGGAGGCGGAGGCGGCGGGGGCGGCGGGGGCGGCGGAGGCGGCGGAGGCGGAGGCGGCGGAGCCGCTTCTTCACCACCGAAGTTGTAGATGATGCTGCCCAGGATCGAGTGGCTGCGGAAACGGCTGTCGAATTCACGGCCGTTGACGCTCAGCAGGTCAACCGAGTCGCTGTTGAAGAAGCGATACTTCAGACCCACGTCCCAGCTGTCGCTGATCGGAGCGCGAACCCCCGCCAGAACCTGCCAGGCGAAACCGGTGTCCGAATCATCGATGAAGGGGCCAGTGCCCGGCTGGGTCGAACCGTTGAAGTCGGTACGAGCAACACCAACACCACCGCCGACAAAGCCCTGCAGGCCATCATCAGCTCCGAAGTCGATCAGGCCATTGACCATGAACGCCAGAACATTGGCGCTGCCGACAGCGTTGAAGCGACCGATAGCCGTCGCGGCTGCGCCACGCGAGATGCCGACCTGAGTCTGCACATCGGTGATATCAGCTTCACGATAGCTGACTTCCGATTCCAGACGGAACGGGCCGAAATCGTAACCGACAATGGCACCGACATCATAGCCGGTGTCCGTGTCCACGAGCGTGGCGTTGCTCAGAGCGCCGACATCGAACTCGATGTCTTCGACGATCATGGCGCCGCCTTCCACGCCGACATACCACTGGCCGTCGCGGGCGAAGGCCGGCGTCGTCAGGGCGGTAGATGCCAACGCCAGTCCAACGACTAACTTGCGCATAGATTTTCCCCTTATAAGTAGGATTTGGAACGACAACTCGGCAACGTTACTAACGCCAAGATAGTTGCCACGCAAGCGCGGTTTTAGCCTGAGTGTTGCCGAAATGTCGCCATTTCAGGGGGTGTCGGGCAAAAAATGCCGCCCTTCCGGGCGCAGGCAGCTTCCGCGCTGACACGGCCGGTAACATACCGAATCATAAACGCATATTGTGCCTGAGATCAATCACGTAACGGCTGCAAGCCCCGCCTGGCGCAGCGCCACCAGCACTGCTGCAAGGGTGGCGCGAGCCTCTGCATCGACCACCGAACCGCCGGTTGCATCGGCGATTGCGGGATAGCCAAGCCAGTTGCTGCCATCGAAGCGGCGCATGACGCCGGCCGTCCGGTCAAACAGGCGCATCGCGTTGACGGCGGGTGCAAATCGCCAGCCTCCGTCGCTGAATATAGCGATGCAGCAGGCTTGCGCCGCCCACAGACCAACGGGTGCATCGCCAACGATAAAGGCCTCACCCGGCTGCGGCGACAGCCCTGCGGGATCGTTTGCGATGGCAACGATCACTCCGGCCAGAAGGGCATCGATGAGCACCAGCGCCTCGTTGTGCGTGATCTCCTTTTGCGCCTGGGCCGCGTATAGCATGGGCAGCGAAAAATTGGGCGTCGATGGCATGATCGGGTTTCCTGTGTCGAAGGGAAGGAGGGGTCACAGCGGCAAGGCCAGAACCAGCGGGGGCGAGATGCCGAGCGCGCCGCGCTGCACGATCGCAACGGTCAGCGCGTGCGTCGCGAGGCTCCGCGCCTCGGCCATTGTTACGGTATCAAGCGTGATCTCGGGCAAACTGGCTTCTCGCTCCGCGACCAGCACGCCATCGGCGATGAGCGACACGCGATAGGCCTCCAGCTCCTCACCCAGCGGAACTTCGACCAGATCGCGCCAGGCAAAGCCGTTGCGACTGCGACGGGTCCAGCGCAGCGTGATCGCACCGGTATCATGGGCCTCTATCCGGCCATGGACGGGCGCCAGGGGGCGCACCGCTCGGCCATGACCGGCAAGCTCGGCGACCACCGGCACAGCATCGCCTCGGCCTTGCGCAGCAATGCGGAAATCCGGCCGCGCGCCGATCTGATCGGGATCGACCAGCGCAAGCGCATCGTTGACCAGCGCGAACCACTCGCCGACGCCATGCCCAGCGATCGCATCCTCGGTCCCGCCCCGCCCGCGCCACAGCCCGGTCAGCTGGAACGTCCGATCGCCCAGCGGGGCCGCCCGCGCGAACTGGATCAGCTCCGATCCGATCACCGCCATATTCGCCCCTCGCGCCAGCGCGTCATCATCGGCATTGGTCAAGGCAAAGGGGCCATCCCGGACGAGCTGGACCACAATGCTGCTGCGATCATCGCGCAGCATTGGCGTTCCAGGCCCCGGCGGATCGAGCACCTGGCCAAGTGTCGCACCAACCCGCAGGAAATCCAGCAACGCGCCCGACGAACCGCCTTCTTCGACCTCATGGACATGAGCACCGCGCCACCCTGCGGAAGCTCCCGCAACGGCAATGGCGATATGCGCATGCATCAGCGGCCGGTCGAGCGGCGAGGGCAGATCGAACAGCGCCATTGTCGTCGGGCCGATCGCATCATCCGGCGTGTTGACGCTGCGCCCCGGGTCGCTGGCTGCGAGCACAGCAAGACCGCCCACGCGCTGGCTGACGAGTTCGAGATCGATGCCCTCGCCGCCCCAATGCCAGCGCCGTATCCGCCAGTGGCCGGCAACGCCCTCCACCATCACGATCCGGCCAGGCTGGAGCGCAGGATCGAACAGCGCGACCCGAAGGTTCAGCCGCTCGAGCCCGTCGCGTTGCAGGCGAACCAGCTGATCGGCCCGCTGCTGCGCCAACCCTGCCGTCATGACCGCGGGCACGTCGATCTGCTGCGCGCGGCCACTGCTGCTGGTCCCGCTGCGCCTAAGGCCGGGCTGATAATCGCGCTCGGGCTCGTAATAGCGCAGCGCCATCGCACCCGCTGTTGGTGCAATCCGCTGCCGGTCAAAGGCTGCGGCCTGATCGCGCAGCAACAGCGCCGTGCGAGCTATGACCGCAGGAGGCGCTCCCGCATTTTCCAGCCATTGCGGCTGAAGCCCTGCCTGCTCTTCCCGCAGCACCAATGGAAAGCCGCTGGCGATCGTCTGCAGGGCCTCGCGCCGCGACATATCGGCAAGGCTCCAGCCAGTGACCGCGAAATCACCCTCGGGCGCGGCAGGGGCTGCGGCAAGCGCGGCCACGATCGGGCCCAGTGCCACATCGCCCCCGTCGCCCGGATCGCCGATCACCTCGAAGGTGAGCGAAGGGATACGGTTGCCGAATTCTTCCAGCGCCATATCCTCGAACACCGCATAGGCAAGGCCGCGATAGGCCGGGCAATCGCTTAACCCTTCGGCAGATGCGATCAGCGGATCGAGCGCCTGGTCGCCATGGCCGGTGTGCAGGCGGAAGCCGGTTTCGCTGGTAAAGACGCCGTCCTGGCCGCGCAGCAGATTGCCCTCGGCCCAGATACGCCCAACGCCGGCGATCGGCCGCGCAGAAAGCGCCACGGCAAACGACACCGAATAGCTGTAGCGGGTCGTGCCCGGCCTGCCCTTGCCGCCCCCCTCGCGGATGCGGCGCTCCTTGAGATCCGTCGCCCAGATGACGGTTCCGGCAATCCGTACCCGGCCATGCACATGCGCAAACGGGCTGCCATATTGCGAGCTCTGCACCGCCAGATCGGTGAGCCGGGGCCCTTCGCGATCCTTCGGTCGAAACAGCACCGTCTGGTCGATCGTCCGGCCGACCAGAGCCCCCAGTGCACCGCCCAGCGGTCCGCCGACCAGCGTGCCGACCGTGCTCAAAACCAATGTTGCCACAATGATTATCCTTGCTGAAGCCGCCAGCGCCGCCGCACCGGCCAGGGCGCTGGCGGGGGGCAGGCCACCACCCGGCCCAGGGCGACATGCGCGTGCACAAGCGCATCGCCGCAATCGAGCATGACGTGGAAATGCTGCGCCACGACCTCGCACAACAGAACGTCGCCCGGGGCCGATGCGGCGCCCTCATCATGAGGTTGCAGCCCGCATGCGGATGCCCAGCTGTCGAACCGGTGCATAGACCCGCCGCGCAGCCGGTAATCGGCGGGCACGGCAACCGCATGCCCGATGCGGTCCATGGCTGCTGCCACCACCCCGACGCAATCGAGCCCGGTGGCCGGATCGCGCCCGTGCAGGCGGAAAGGGCAGCCCAGCAACGTTCGTGCCGCTGCCGCGAGCCTGGCTCCATCGTCCATGTCAGAAGGTCGCAAAACGGGTGAGCAGATCGTTGCCGGGCAAATGCGGTTCGCCGCGAAAGTTCACGGCATTGCCGAACCGAGCAGAACAGGTCGCAAACGCCTTGTCACACCCCTCGATCAGCAGCGCCAGGTCTCCCGCCTGAGGCTGCGGTGCTAGGCTTCGCTCCAGCAAAAGGCCTGGCCCGTCATGGTCGATGATGCGGCTGTCCAGCCCTGCACAGGCCCCGCTGATCCAGCGCACCTGCCCCTGCACAAGTTTCGCAGCATCTGGTCCGACCAGTCCCTCGAAGACCAGCGCATCACCCTCGACAGCCGCCAGCACGCCGATCCGCTCGAACCGCGCGCGGCTCAGTCCGCAACCAGGGCCGCAGAATTCTGCCCGGCACGAAGGCGAAGAGGTGGGCGCATAGTCAGCATCCAGCAGCGCCTTCAGACCACGAAGCTCTGCGGTGAACTGCTGCCCCTCGATCGAAACGGAACCCAGATGGCCATGCCAGAACCAGGCTGCGCCGTCCTGCGGTCGCTCCCAATCGACCAGCCCCATGCGGATCGCTGCCCCGTTCCAGCGCCCGGCTTCCAGATCGTCGGCGCGGATCAACTGATGGCTGAGCGCACCGCCCACATCCATGTCGAGGGGATCAAAGCCGTCATCCATCTCGATCGCAGAGGGCAGCATTCCCGGTGCGGCGTGATAGCGCACATGGCCGATCACCAGATCGCGATCATGCGCTGCAAAGCCCAGGGCAATGCCATCCGCGCGCTCGATATGCCAGAGCATCGCGATGGTCTCGAGCGGACGGTCGAACCAGCGCGTCCTCATGTCGCCTCGCGGATTTCGACCAGCGGGACGGACACGGCTTCTCCGGCAGCGAATGTTGCGGCGCTGACGGTCAGCTCGTCCATCGCAAAGCGCACCGGCACGTCGAACAGAAAGCCCGCGCGCACCTGCGCCCCGTCGGTTGGAGGCGCGGCCAAGCGGATGATGCCGCCGGGCAGCAGCGTCCAACCAGTTACGGCTGATCCGCCAACGGACACCAGCACCGATCCAGCGACCGGGCGGGTGATCCGGCGCTGCTGGCTACCTGCCGGACCGCCATAATGCTTGATCAGCGCGAATTCGGACTGCACGCCATCGCCCTCGCCCAGCAGCTGGTCGGAGTGATGCGGTATCGCGCCGCTCTCGGCCGAGCTGCAATCGAGCGGATCGCGCAGGCGGAAACCGCGCGCGGCCCCGCGCCGGGCGCGAAAGAAGCGGATGAGTTCGGCACAGTCCGTCTCTGACCGGATGCCGGGGCCGATATCGAAGCTGAGGCTGGCATCGGCCCACAGGCTGTTGCGCGTTTCATGGCCGCTGACCGACTGGAATATCTGCGTCGAAAAGCGGCTCGTTGTCTGCGCTTCGCGGCCGATCGCCAGCGGAAACAGCACGTCATCAAAGGCCAGCATGGTGCCGTCTCCTTCTGGCTGAAGATCGAAATAGGTGAAGCCGTCGCGGGTCACTTGCGGCAGCGCCCAGATCAGCGTTTCGGCCACGCCGCGCGCCTTGGCGAGATCGGCAGCGCGCGCGATGTTGCCCCAAACACCGGCCTGTTCGGGCAGCAGCACAAAGCCGCTCATGTAATGCTGCTGCGCCAACGGATAGCCCAGCCGTTGCTGCATCAGGGCAAGGCCCGACTGCTGATCGGCAAAGCGCCCCTCGATCACCCAGTCATAGTCTTCCAGCTGCAGCACGTCGAAGGCGGGCCAGGCCCAGCCGACGGGCACATTGGCGCGCCGGGCATCCGGCGCGGCGGCATCCAGCACCGTCGGCAGATAGACCAGGACCATCGATTCGACCGGCACAGGTGCGACAGCATCGCGCACGGCCTGGACCAGGGCCAGGGTCGAGTCCGCCAGCATCTGCCCAGCCTGATCGAGCATCGCTTGCTGCGCAGCATTCATCGGCGCACGGATGGTCGGGATCGAAACCTGCGCCGCACCAAAGGCGACACTGGCCGCAGCATCGTAGAGGCAGATGCGCCCATCGGGCATGATCCACCACCATGGTTCCCCGACCTGGAAACGCACCGGCAGCTCGGCCTCGACCAGGATCTGCGCAAAGGCGCTGCCGACAGCCTGCAGATAGGCCATCGCGCCGGCATGGGCGGGGCTCAGCAGCGTCGAAGGCGGTACCCAGCCGGTCAGCGCAGCGTCGCCATTTTCCGCGCGTTGCTTCCAGTCTTCGGGGCAATGCGCGTCAAACAGCTCATAGGACAGCGACATGATCGGGCTGAGGCCCCAGCGCCTGGCCTGCTCTACAAGGCTCCGATGCCAGGCGGCGCAGGGCGGGTTGATCGCGCCGCCTGCGGTCGTTACCAGCAAGTCCGCACCGGCGCGCGCCAGCGAGAAATAGTGGCTCATGCCGACATAATGGTTGATCGATCCACGATAACCCAGGCCGATCATGTTGCGCACAATGCGCGCGGGCGTGAGGTTGAAACTGTCGTCATAGGCGGTTGCCATGGCCAGGCCATGCGGCGGCACCAGCACATCGCCAATCTCGAGCACCGACCGCGCCCCGTCGCAGACGATCGCGGTCATCTCCACCCAGCCATTGGCGGGGGCTGCAAGCGCGCCCGGACTTTCGTCAAAATCGGGCGGGACGATCGAGATGAACATCCGGTCGATATCGCCAGGGTGAACCGGATCGGCCTCTCCCGGCAGCATAAAGCCGCCGGCCAGCGCCGAGAATGGCAGCGTGATCTGGGCATCCTCGGGCGTGCCGCTGGCATAGTTCCACAACCGCACATACCAGCTTCTGGCCGCGCCCGAGGCATCGCGCCCCTCGATGGTCAGGGTCGGGCCATGCACGGCGTCCAGCGGCTTCACCCCTGAAGAGCGCCAGTGGAAGGTGAGCGTCGTGCGCGCATAATCCCGATCGTCGGCATAAGCGAGCAGGGGATGATCGAACCGGTCCACGCTCTCCCAGATCAGTCCGGCCAGCGCGTCGCGATCATGGAACTGCACATCCACCCGCAGCGCATCGGGCGCGGTGGTGACCACCGAAGCCATCATCGGTCGGGGGAAGTTGACCGTCCAGAAGCGCGGATCAAAGCGCTGGATATGGCTGGACGTCTGGTCGCGGCGACCTTCGCAGAGCCAATAGGCCATCGGCTCAATCCTCCATCAGCGCGCGGCGCACGGCGCGTGCAACCTGGCGGCTCGACGCCTGCAGGGCTGCCGGCGCGGTCGATGACGGGGCCTGGATGGTGATCGCGACGCGCACATCGCGGCCCGTTCCGGATCCGCGCGGCTCCACCCGGCCAAAGCCCTGCGGCACGAACAGCTCGGGGCCGCGCTCACCCACCAGATAGGGCCTGCCGGCGTTGACCGGCCCGCCGGTTGCCCGGCCCGGCAGGCCCAGCAGCCCGCCAAGCAGGCCGATGGCCGGCGGCATATCCCCGCCCGACCCACCCAGGCCGATTGCGGCAAGACCCTTGTTGATCGCCGCCGCCGCGATCTCCTCGATCACCGCCAGCGCGATGCGCTTCAGGTCCTCGAAGCCCAGCGAACCGCGCCGGATCGCCGCGAGCAGGCCGCGTTCGAGCACCTGCCCCGCCCGGCCGAGCCCCTCGATCAGCGTACCATCGATCTGGCCGCGCATCGTGGTACAGTCGCGGGCAAAGGCTTGCGTGTCGGCGCGGACGCTGACCAGCAGCTGCTCGATTTCCTCATCCATCATCGGTCTCCGTGCCATCGGGGAACAGCGCACGCAGCGCGGCTATCGCATCGGGCGAAGGCGGCGCGGCCAGCGGATTGCCCGGCAGGGCGAGCGCCGCTGCCAGTTCGTCGGGGGTCGCCTGCCAGAATTCGTGCGGACGCCAACCGAGCAGCCGTGCGGCCATTCCCGCGAGCATCCGCGCCGCGCCCGCGAAATCGGTCGGGGTCATCGGCCCTGCAATATCTGCCGCAGCAGCGTCTTGAGCACCGGCGTCAGCGCAACCATGCCCAGTTCGGCCAGCGCCTCGCAAAAGGCGTCGCGGTCGATCGGGCAGCGTTCTCCCGAGCGGCAATGCCAGAGCAGCGCCGCCAGTTCGCCCAGGCCCAACCGTCCTGCGGCCGCGCGTTCGACCAGATCGAACAGCGGACCGATCTCCTGCTCTGCCGCAACCAGCGCAGTGAAGCTGGGGCGCAGCACCACATCATGGCCCGCCAGTGTCAGCATCGCCTCGCCCCGGGCTGGGTTCGCGATGGGCTCGGCGCTCACAGGCTGGTCACCGCGCCAGAGCTTTCCAGCGCCAGCGAATAATTGCGCTCGCCGTTGAAATCGCCCGCATATTCGAGGCGCGCGACAAGAAAGCGCCCGCGCATCCGCGCGGCACTTTCAAAGCTCAATTCGTAATCGTCGAGCGTGCCGTTCATCGCGTGCACCCGGATGGCATTTTCTGCCTCGGAGCCCAGGAAGAGTCCGGCGGCAGAGACCGAGACCGAGCGCACGCCAGCGCCGGACAGCAGTTCGCGCCAGCCGCCGCTGCCCTTGTGCGTGATGACCACCGGCTCGCCGTTGATCGCCATCTGCGTGGTGCGCAGACCAGCCACGGTGCGATAAACAGGCGGGCTGGCGCCATCGCCGATCTTGAGCAGGAAGGCGCTGCCTTTTTCCGCTGTCATGCATAGGTCCTTTCGTCAGAGGGCAAGCAGCCGCGCCCGATAATCGAGCGTGGCGAGCCAGAGTTCGCCGATGCGCACGGTCCGGCTGCGCAATGGGGTGAAGCTGGCCAGCCGGTAGCCGATGCCGGTGCGCGCCAATGCTGCCAGCCGCGCATCAAGCGCGTCGGCCATCGCCGAAACCGGGGCGGCATCGGCTGATCCGTCGCGAATGGAAAAGGCCAGCCGCACCTCGCGGCCCGCCCGGTCCTTCGTCCCCCAATCGGTGGCCAGCACATCGTCGAGCAGCACATAGGGCGCGGCGATGCGCGCCGGGCTGCGGTGGAAGACGCCATTGACCTGCGCGATCAGCGCGGCATCGCCCGCCAGCCAGTCGATGACGGCCAGCGCAAAATCCTGTTCCAGGCTCATCGCAGCAACCTTCCCAGCCAGCGCAGCGCGGCATCGGTGATCCAGCGGCGCCGCAGCCCGCGTCCGAAAAGCCGGATACGCCCCCGCTCGCGCATGATCACGATATCGGGCAGCAGCACGCCGATCTCGTCGCACAGGCGTTGTGCTATCCGGTCGGCGCGCTGCTCGCCCATTTTTCCGGCACGCCGCAGCAGCACCGTCCCGAAGCGCCGGGTCACAGCCGCACCCTGCGCCAGGGGCGCCACAACGCGCTCACCATGGCAGGCGGCGCGGCATCGCCCTGATCGCGCGCCAGATGCACATGCGCCGCCAGCCGGATGATCCCCTGGCGCAGCGGCTCGGCCAGATCGCCCCAGTCTGCCGCCATCCCGGCCAGATATTGCACGTCGATGCGGCTGGCCGATCCGGGATGCAGTACGCGCACCCGGCCCTCGCCATCGGCGGAAAGATCGATTCCAAAGGCGTCGCTGGCCAGCGCGAAGGATGTGCCATCGGCCGCGATGCCGTGCACTGCGGTGATCGCGGTGACAGGGGCGGCGGCAAGCCCCTGCCAGGCGCGCGCGACGGCCAGCGTCTCGCGATGCGGCCGGATCAGCAGCGCCTGGCCGATGAACTGCTCGCACAGCATGGCGGCGCTGCGCAAATGGCCGATCAGCACCGCATCGTCATCGTCACGCGTGATGTGGAGATACGCCTTGGCTTCGGCCAGTGCGAACGGGGTGAGTGCGACGGGGTCGCTGGTGACCTGTCCCATCAGCGCGGCTCGACCCGGACCGACATCGACCGTTCGTCGATCTCGCCATTGGACAAGGTCACGCGGTTGGTCAGGGCATAGATCGCCCCGGCCTGCCCGCCACTGATGGTCACGGTGGCGCTGCGCCCGTCATGTCCATCGGCGATGACGGCAAGTCCGCCCTCTGCGGCAGGCGCAACCGACCAGCTGCTGGAGACGATCAGATTGGCCCCGAGATAGGTTGCGCCCCAATCGACGCGGCAATCGATCCGGCTGTCCGGATCCTTGACGAACAGGGTCATCGGCTGCTCCTGAGTTAGAAAATGGCGGCGGAATGTCCGCTGCGGATCAAGCGCGGCGCGGCGCGAGCGCCGGTGCGGCGGCGCCGGGGCGCGCAGTCTGGAAAGGGCGTACCATCAGCGGCATCGGCCCGGTGCGGTTGGCGAGCAGGCGGCGCGCGCTGCCCGAGGCGACGGGCAGGTCGCCAAGGCCATTACCCCTCAGCATCTGGTGCCCCCTGCGCCAGGCCCTCCAGCCGATGCGCCAGCGCGGCCATCAGGAACAGGCAGAGCTGGTCGCTGCGGATGCCGAAGCGTTCCTGCTCGGCCTCGCCCTCTTCCCAGCGGTCGTGACAGCACCAGCCATAACGCCGCCAGTCCAGCCCATGCTGCTCCATGATGGCAAAGGCGGTCTGCGCGCGCACCCCGAAATGCCGCCGCGCATCGTCAGGCCCCTTGGCCTCGATCGCATCGTGCCACTGGAAGAAGCCCAGCTCTGCGATGATATCGAGCGCGGCCTCGTATTCCTGCGCGCTCATCTGGCCATGCCACGCCTTGTCGCGGGCATCGGATGTACTGATCGCCCCAGAAACGGCATAGATTTCGGCCCAGCGCAATTGCGGTCGGCCCAGCACCACCTGATTGTCTGCGCCGGGTGACAGGCCCCGCGTGCCAAATCCGTTATGGCTGGCCATCGCGACCAGGCTGTTGCCGCCAGCCTGTCCGCCATAAGCCGATAGCGCCAGCATACCGGCGACGCCGGTGGGATCGACGATCGCACCAATTCCCGGGGCACTTTTCCAGAACTCGGGGTGATGGAAATTCGCATCGCCAAGGTAGAGCTGCGTCCCGGCGGTGCTGTAGAGCGGGCCGCCAAATTGCGTCGAATAGCCGGCAATGCTGGTGCCGCGCACCTCAAGCCGCGCGAAGGAGGCAGCGCTGCCGACGCCCAGGCTCGCGCTATCGGCAACCCAATTGCCCGCCGCATCGCGCGGCAGATAGTCATGCCCATGGCTGATCGGGGCATAGGCCCCTGCAGGCTGCTTGGCTGCCAGCGCCTCGGCCAGCCCGTCAATCTGGCCCAGCGCGTGGACATGGCCCGATCGATCGTCGCGTGCCGCAAACCAGTCCGCCGCGACCGTCAACGTGACCGTCTTCAGCCCGGCGGAAAAGTCGACGACGGTCCCGGACGAGGAAGCCAGCAGCTGATGCCGCACCAGCGCACCGTCCTGCAGCGCGCCCTCCCCCACCTCCCACTGGTCCTCATGGGTCACACCGGCAATGGCATAATGGAAGCGCGCGCCGTCGGGCACGGCATCGGCGAAACGGCGATGTCCGGGCGTGGCACCGGCCAGCGCCAGCGCGCCGGTTCCGGTCGCAATGCTGGTCTCGCGCACCAGATCGGCAAAGACAAGATCGGGCATCAATTGGGGTCCGTTCGTTTGCGAATGACAGGAAATGCCCGCGCGGCGGGGAGAGACCGCGCGGGCACACACCCCTTGTCGGGAGTGTCAGGGGTGATGGCAGGCGATGCGGGGTTCAGCTGGCCGCGAACTTCATCAGCTTGATCGCCTCGGAGTTCATCACCTGGCCGCCGATCCGCTTGGTCGCATAGAAATGCACGAACGGCTTGTTGGTGAAGGGGTCGCGCAGGATCGTCGTCGCGCTGCGTTCGGCGATCAGATAGCCGGCGCGGAAATTGCCGAACGCGATCGACAGGCTGTTCGCCCCGATATCGGGCATGTCCTCGGCCTCGACCACCGGATAGCCGAGCAGCGTCGCGGGCTGTCCCGCCGCCAGCGAAGGCTGCCACAGGAACGCGCCGTCATCGCTCTTCATCTTGCGGATGCGCGCCAGCGTCGACGAGTTCATCACGAAGCTTGCCCCCTGGCGATAGGCGGGGCGCAGCGCATGGACCAGATCGACCAGCCGGTCCTCGGGCGCGGCACTGGCGAAATTGCCATCGGCGCCCGAAGCGACATATTGCAGCGTCCCGAAGGCCCGCGCGGCATCGTCCTGCGGCGTCGGCGTTCCATTCAGGAACCCGCGCGGACGGTTGGTGCCATTGCCGCCCACGAACGCAGCCCCCTCGGCACGCGCGAATTCCTCCGCAATCTCGCCCGCCAGCCAGCTTTCGACATCGAATGCGGCATCATCGAGCATCGCCTGGCTGGCCGCCGGATTGGCATAGAGCTCGCCGCTCGGCGGCGCGATCTCGGCAAAGGCGGGCGTGTCGGTCTCGGGCCGTGCGGCCGTCTCGCTCACCCAGCCGGACGGGGTACCGCCGGTGGTGACGAGCTTGCGATAGCCCGCTGTCCCGGTCTGCACGACCTGCGCGATCGACCGGATCGGCGAGATATCGGCGAGCGCCCGGGCGATCAGTGCGTCGATCTCGCGGGGGACGGCAAAGCCGCCATCGGGGCCGGTGGTCGCGGCAAAGCTCTTCACCCCGGCCTCCAGGCCGCGCCGCAGATACTGATCCACAAAGCTCTTGGTTTCGGGGGCCTTGTCCTCGCCGCCGCCCAGCGACGGGCGGGACCCCGAGCGCGCCAGCCGGTCGATCCGCTCGCGCATCGTTGCGCTTTCGGCGCGGATCGCATCGACATCGCCCTTGATGCCATCAAGCCCGGTTTCGAGCGCGGCAATGCGCTCTTCATGCTCTTCGGCCTGCAGGATCGCATCGAACGATGCCTCCAGCGGATCGGCATCGGCTTTCAGCTCAAGGGGATTTGCGGGGATTTCCATCATTTCTTCCTTCCGTTCAGGGATCACACGGGGAAAGCCCCGCGATGTCGGGCACAAAAAACCCCGCCGAAGCGGAGCAGATGGGGAAAGTCGGGGAGGCGATCAGCGCAGCATGTGCACCTTGGCCCCCGGCATCATCGGCACGCTGACCAGGCTCACCTCGACCAGGTCTAGGTCGAACAGTTCGCGCGGGCTTCCACCGGCGGACCTGCGCACGCGATAACCAAAGCTGAGGCCGGTCGCCGCGCCGCTGCGAATCGCCGCCAGCGCCTCGTCGGCCTGATCGTCCAGCGCCGCGATGATGCGCAGGCCGCGCCGGTCTTCTGCAGCATGCACCACCGCACCGATCCGGCGATCGGGCCTGTGCTGCCACAGCAGCGGCAGCGCGCGCCCGGCACCGGCGAGCGATCGCTGAAAGGCGCCGCGCCTGACGATATCGCCGCCACGGTCCACCCGATCGAACAGGGCGGCATAGCCAGCGAACCGAACGCTCACTGGACGAGATCGCCCAGGCCCAGCTGCACCGCCAGGGCAGCGAGCAGCAGCGCCATCACACCGCGCACGAACTTGTCGAACGTCTGGCCCCAGATTCCCGACCGCGCCTCGCGCCAGCCCTGCAGCAATTCGCGCAGCTCGCGCAGGTCCGCGCCAGCATTGGCATCAGCCAGGCCGATCCGTGCGAGCGCCCTGCCCGCCCCCAGATCGCCCGCCTCCTCGACCACAGCGCGCAGCGTCGCCAGGTCCGCACCTTCGTCCGCCGCCTGCGCGAGCAGGCTGGCGAGCATGTCCTCACTGTCCATCATGGTCACGATATCCCCAGCATGGCCCGCTTTTCCTCGGGCGAAAGAAAGTCCGCCGCGCCGACCTGCTGCCAGAAGCGCTCGCGATCCTCGGACAGCGCGGGCACCTGGTCCTGGTCAACGGCGATGGCCGCATCGGGCCACCAATGGCCCAGCCCCTCGGCCAGGGCGGCGGTGATCTTGCCCGCCAGCGGCAACAGCGTGAGCCGCCATAGCGCGCGGTTGGCCTCGCGATAATTGGCATAGGTATTGTCGCCCGGCAGGCCGAGCAGCATTGGCGGAACCCCGAAGGCCAGCGCGATCTCGCGCGCGGCATTCGCTTTCAGCGCGACGAAATCCATATCGGCGGGCGACAGCGCCATGCTCTGCCAGCTCAACCCGCCCTCAAGCAGCATCGGCCGCCCGGCATTGGCGTGCCCGGCAAAGCTCGCCTCCAGTTCGGCCTTCAACCGGTCGAACTGTTCGGGGGTCAGCACCCCGCCGGGTTCGTCAGGGCGATAGACCAGAGCGCCCGAAGGACGCGCGGCATTGTCGAGCAGCGCCTGGTTCCAGCGCCCGGCAGCATTGTGCACCGCCACCGCGCGCGCCGCTGCACCCAGACAGCCCAGGCCATAATGGTCGTCGGTCGGATGAAAGGCCCTGATATGCACGATCACCGGCGCACCATCGCCTTCCTGCGCGGCCAGCCGGGTCGCGCTGTCGCCGACGCGGTAGACATAAGCCGCCGGCCAGCCGCGCGCGTCGGGCTCGATGCTCACCCGGTCGGGGCGCAGCGCGAACAGCTCGGCGGGCCTGCCATCGGCATCGCGCAGGATCTGTACATAGCCGTTGCCGTGCAGCAGCAGATGCGCCGCCAGCGTTTCCATCAGCCCCTGGCCCGCGCTGGATGCGGCAACCAGCGCTGCCAGCGCCGGATCGGAGGCCGCGAGCGGAGCGCCGCCGACGCCCTCGGCCACCAGCCGCACCGCGCGCTGGGCGATCGGATTGTCCAGATAGGCCGCGCGCACCTGCTCGGCATGGCTCAGCGGCGGATCGGCCAGCGCCAGGCTCCACGGACTGGTGAACGCGCGCGCCAGCGGCGGCCGCGCGCTGCCCGCGCCCTTCAGCGCGAGCGCCAGGTGCTTCCAATATCCCATATCAACTCTCCAGCGATCGGATGCGCGGGGTGCCGCGCCGTCCCAGCATCAGTTCGGTCAGTGCCCAGACCAGCGCGTCGGCGCGGTCGGGCGAGCGGCCCGGCCCCTGATAGGTGCCGCCGGCCATCAGGCCGCACATCTCGTCCTCCAGCCGGGCAAAGGTGCCGCAATGGACCACCCGGCCTGTCTCATAGAGCGCAGCGACCGGTTCGGCCCGGGCGACCTTGCCCCTGCTCGCATGGACCAGCCGCACCGGCAGTGCGATATCGGCCGCGCGCAGCACCGCGCCGACCATCTCGCCGCCCTGATTGGCTTCGGCGATGATGCGGTCGGCACCCCAGGCATCGGAGGCCGCAGCCACGGCGCGCGCCCAGGTTTCGGGCGATGCGGTTTCCACCGAACAATCGGCCAGCACCGCCGCGCGGCCATCGTCCTGCAGCGCGCACACGATGATGCCGCACGCATCGCCCGAGGATCCTGCGGGCGGATCGACCCCGATCACCATCCGCACCAGTCCCTGTGCATGCCAGCGTACGCGGCACGCTTCGATCAGGCTGCGGCTCCACAGCGCGCCTTCAATGTCTTCCAGCAGCTCGCCGTCCAGCTCCTGCCGCCCCAGTGCGGTGCCGCCATAATGCCGTTCGACCGCCGCCAGAAAGGCCGGCGGCAGGTTGGCGCGGTTGGCATGGCTGCTGCCCCGGCTGATGATAAGGGCGGGATCGCCCAGCAGCTGACGCACCAGCGGCACCGCGCGCGGCGTCGTCGTCGCGCAGACCTGCGGCAGCGGCCCGACACGCAGGCCCAGTTGCAGATTGTCCCACGCCGCCAGCGACCGTCCGGAGGCATTGTCCCATTTTGCGATCTCGTCGCACCAGGCATGGCTGTGCTCTGGTCCGCGCAGGCCCTCGGGCTCGGCGGCAGAAAACAGCACCGCCTGCGCGCCGCCCGGCCATCGCAGCCGGCGCAGCGACGGTTCCCATGTAGGGCGCGCATCTTCGGGCGCGATCGCGAGCAGGCCGCTCTGCCCCTCCACCATCACGCTGCGCGCCTCGGCAAGATTGGCTGCAACCAGCGCGATCCGCGCATTGGGCACGGTCTCGCCGATCGATCGTACCCATTCGGCCCCTGCCCGCGTCTTGCCGAAGCCGCGCCCGGCCATGATCAGCCAGGTCCGCCAATCGCCAGGCGACGGCGGCAGCTGCTGCGGCCGCGCCCAGAACGGCCAGTGAAAGGCCAGCGCCTGCACCGCGCCGTCGGACAGGCCATCCAGATAGAGCCTTGCGGCTTCGGCGGGCATGGCCGCCAGCCTTTCGGCCAGCGACAGGCTGGTCATGTCGCGCCGGGTGCCGGGGCATTCGGCGCAGCGCTGGGCTGCGGCTGGTCTGCACCGGTAACCGTGTCCAGCCGCTGGCGAATCTGGTCGAGCGTCGCCGCGAGCTGTTCGCGCGCGCTTCTGGCCGCCAGCGGATCGGCAGTCGGTTCGCTGCGGGTCTTTTCCACGCTCGCCTTATAGGCCATCAGCAGCTTGAGGCCCTGGGCATCGTCGAATTCGGTGGCACGGCCGATGCTGCCATCGGGGCGTTTGACCGGCTTGATCGTGCCGAAGCGCGCGGTCTTGAGCATGCGGAATTCCAGCTCGTCATAGCCGGTAGCGATCGCCATCTGCCAGCCATGGCTGAACGCCGTGCAGCTGGCGCGCAGCCGATAGACCGCCGATCGCGACACACCGGCGCGCTTGGCCGACACCGAAACGTTCGACGTTTCGGCAAGATGGTCGAGGAACGCGCACAGGCTTTCCTCCGACAGGCTATCGGACAAGGGCATCTCCGCTTGGGGCAAGGTCGGCGAGGGAGCGTCGCGCGGGGGGCTTTTGGCCAGGCGGCGACTCGCTCTATCTCGATGTTCCTGATTTGTACCCAATCAGCGTGACGATGTCAAGCAAAAATAACCGATCTGGTTAGTACACCTCATCGGGTGGTGGCGGGTCCTGCATCAGGTTCAGCCGGCGCAGCGCGAGCGCGGCAAGCCGCTGCGTCTCGCTTTTGCGCCGCGCAGCCGCAAGCGGCCGGGTGGCGGCGGGGCGGATGATCTCCGCATCATAGGCATCGGCAACGATCAGCCCGGTCATGTCGGGAAGGAACGCCTCGCCGCCCACCAGGCCCGCATCCAGCGCCGGGCACAGGCCCCAGTAGAAACGATCGCAATGGTCGAGATATTCGCCCCATTTGCCGTCGCCCAGCAGATCGGCGCGCGATACCTTGATCTCCACGATCACGATCTGCCCACGCGAATCGATTCCCATCAGGTCCGCCCTGCGACCATTGGGCAGGGCAACTTCGGACGCGACCCAGATCTGGTTGCGGCGGAACAGCCGGGCGATGCCGCGCGCCACCGCCGCCGCCCCCAGCGGAGGTCCACAGGGCGCGGCCATCGGGATCAGGGCCGGGTTCGCGCCCTGGGCGGGTTGATGCAGCGTTTCGGTCATGACCCGACGCTAATACAAAACGGGAACAAAGGAAAGGTGGCAACGTGGCCGGATCAGGCGGGTTGCTGGTCGGCTCCGGCTGAAACCAGGATCGCGACAAACGCCTGGCTAGTCTCGCGATACAGCAAGCTGGCGGCAGCAACCGCAGGATGACCCGCCTTGCGCGCCCGGTCCAGCGCAGCAAAGCCGGATTGCAGGGCGGCCGAAACCGCATCCAGCTCTGCCACGAGGTACGCGAGCCTGGCCGTCTCGTGCTCCGCCAGTCGGGCTGACAGCACGGCGCGCTGGTTCAGGCTTTCGAGCGATGATCCGCCCGAATGTCCAGCCAGCCGACCGAGCACATGCAGCACCGTCTGGATGGCATCGACGCGTGCCAGCAGCGAATCGAGCGCGGCCTCGGCGCGGGAATCGGGCTGGATCGGAGTGAGCGGAGCGAACATCGCGTAATACCGTGACAGCACCCGGTTAACATCGCGATAAAGGTCCGCGCCGGACAGATTTCGTGGCGCGAAAGACACAATCTTTCACATATGCTGCATATCTTGGCATTTTTTTCTTGTGCACCGCAGCACGGCAGGGCAGCATTGCTGTCGCTGATTGTGAGCACCCCGTATTTGGCGCCTAGGGACGCCAGTCATAACAGAGGGTCGCCGCTGCAGCGCAGGCGGGACGAAACGCATCCAGTTGAAAGGAAAAACATGCGTACGTCCAAATTCCACCGGGGCCTTGCTGGCCTCGTCCTCCTCGCGTCGTCGGCTGTCGCCACCCCTGCTTTTGCGCAGGAAGAGGAATCCAAGCCGGTCACCATCACCGGATCGGTCGGTCTGGTATCCGATTACCGCTTCCGCGGCGTTTCGCAGTCGGATGAAGGTGTGGCGGTCCAGGGGGGATTCACCGTCAACCACGAATCGGGCTTCTATGTCGGCACCTGGGGTTCCAACCTGGCAGGCTGGGGCACGTTTGGCGGCCCGAACCTGGAAGTCGATCTGTTCGCAGGCTATGCCACCACGGTGGGATCGGCCGGGATTGACGTCGGCGTCACCTGGTACATGTATCCCGATGGCTTCGACAATACCGACTTCTTCGAAGGCTATGCCAAGCTCAAGGGCACGGCCGGGCCGGTGTCGCTGACCGCTGCGGTCTATTATGCGCCCAAGCAGGAAGCGCTGGGCAATTTCTCGAACACGCCGTTCAGCCGTGGCCAGAAGGAAGACAATCTCTATCTGGCCGGTGATGCGAGCGTTGCCATACCCGATACGCCGGTCACCCTGAACGCGCATATCGGCTATTCGGAAGGCAATCCCGGCCTTGGCCCGAACGGCACCAGCGTCACCCCCACCGGTGAATACTGGGATTATTCGTTCGGCGCGGCGGTGAACGTCTATGGCCCGATCACGCTCAGCGTATCCTATGTCGATACCGACATCGGCCGTGCCGAGTCGGCCTATCTGCTGCCGAACTTCCAGAAGTTCCGCAACGGAGGCGGCCAGATCGCGGATTCGACCATCGTCTTCGGTGTGACGGCGGCCTTCTAAGCGCCCGTTGTCCTAAACCATGGCCCCTTGGGGGCTCAGTGGCCGCATCTGCAGCAGCAGATGCGGCCACAACCGGTTTGAGGCGGAGCAATTCTGGAGTAAGGGCGCGCTGTCATGCCCAGGCTTCGCCTCGCCACCGTCCGGCCACAAGAGCCCGAAATCTTCCATTCGCTGCAGGGCGAAGGGATATCCATGGGCAGGCCATCGGTGTTCGTTCGCCTTTCCGGCTGCAACCTGGCCTGCCATTGGTGCGACACCCCCTATACCTGGTTCTTCGAAGGGCATGCCGGGCCGCATCGTGGCGGGCAAAGCTTTGACCGCAGCGCCAACAGCGTGACCTGGGACATCGAGCAGGTCGCAAGCGCAATCCGCGATTTCGGTTGCCGCCATATCGTCTTCACCGGCGGCGAACCGCTGCTGCAGCAGCCGGCGCTGGCGGCCTTGTGCGCGCTGCTGGGGCCGGATTATCATATCGAGATCGAGAGCAACGGGACCGTAGCGCTGACGCCCGGCTTCGATGCCCATGTCCACCAGCTCAACCTGTCACCCAAGCTGCGGCATTCGGGCAATCCGGACGACCTGCGGCTGAACGACAGCGCGCTAGGCGACCATGCCCGCGATCCGCGCGCCTGGTTCAAGTTCGTGATAGCAGAGCCGGAGGATGCCGATGAGGTGGCCGCGCTCGCCGAGCGTTTTGCCCTGCCGGCCGAACGCATCCTGCTGATGCCCGAAGGCACGACGCCCCAGACGCTGCGGGAGCGCAGCGCGTGGCTTGCCCCGCTGTGCCAGGCCAGGGGCTGGCGCTTCACCGACCGGCTGCATATCCACCTGTACGGCGATACGCGCGGGACCTGAACCGCCGAGCTCAGCGGCCGTTGTTGAGATTGTCCTTGTTGCGCCAGCGGGCGATGACCCGGGCCAGCATTTCCGGCTCGCCGCCGCGTTCCTTCCACAGCGAGCTGAAGGTCGGATCGTCCGAGGCCGGACGGCGCGATTCGGCAAGATCGTCGAACGACACGCGGATCGGGATCGACACGCCCTCACCGCAGATGATGCATTCGCGGTTGCGCAGCGCCGGGATCGAATCGAGGAAACCGCGCGCGCCTTCGGGCATGGCCGAGCGGACATGCGCCTGGTCGCGATCGTTGTTGAGCCGCATCGCGATGATCGTGCCGCATTGCGACAGCACGCCTTCGGACAGGTCGGACGGACGCTGCGTGATCAGCCCCAGCGACACGCCGTACTTGCGGCCTTCCTTGGCGATCCGGCTGAGCACCTCTCGCACCGCGCTGTGTTCGTTGACCCGGTCGGACGGAATGTAGCGATGTGCCTCTTCGCACACCAGCAGCACGGGGCGCGTCTTTTCCCGGCGGCTCCAGATGGCGAAATCGAAGATCATCCGGCTGAGCACCGCCACCACCGTGGCGGTAATGTCCGACGGCACGCCCGACACGTCGATGATCGAGATCGGCTTGCCATCGGCTGGCAGGCGGAAGATCTTGCTGATGAAATCGAGCATAGTGTCGCCGACCAGCATGCCGGAGAACATGAAGCTGTAGCGCGGGTCGGCCTTGACCTCCTCGATCTTGCCCTTGATGCGCAGGAACGGGGCGCTGGAGGTCGCCTTGTCGAGCTTGCCCATCTCGTTCTGGATATTGGAGACAAGATCGGACAGCATATAGGGGATCGGCGTATCGACCGTGACCTTGGCATTGCCCACCGCCAACTTGCTCTTCAACCGCGCGCCGAGAAGGCATTTGGCCAGAATTTCCGCATCGGTCTGCCGGTCCGCGCCGTGCGAGGTCAGGAACACCTCGCAATGCTCCTCGAAGTTCATCAGCCAATAGGGCATGGCGAGGTTGCCGACGTCGAACAGCTCGCCATTCTGGGCAAAGGCGCTCGAATATTCGCCGTGCGGGTCGATCATCACGATATGGCCATCGGGCATCATGTCGCAGATGCGGTGCAGGATCAGCGCCGCAGCGGTCGATTTACCCGTGCCGGTCGATCCCAGCAGCGCGAAATGCTTGCCCAGCAGCGCATCGACATACAGAGCGCCGCGGGTATCGCTGGTCGGGTAGACGGTGCCAATCTCGATATGCGGTCGGGCATCGGCGGCATAGACCTGCTTGAGATCGGCGCTGGTCATCGCATAGAGCGGCGTGCCGGGCACCGGATAGCGCGTTACCCCACGCCGGAAGTTGAAGATGCGGCCGGTGAGCTTTTCTTCCTCGCCCTCGCCGAGAAAATCGATCTGGCAGACGATCAGCCCGGCCTCGCGCTGGTGCATCCGCTGGGTGCGCACATTGGCGACGAGCCAGCGGGCGCCCATGCGGATCTTGACCTGGCTGCCGACCTGACCCGCCATCGACACGCTGGGGTCGCTATGGTCGATCAGCACATTGAGCCGGCTGGCGTCGAGCAGCACCTGCGAGCTGGACCCGGCAATCTCAACCACTTCGCCGATTCGCAGCTGCTCGATGGGGCGTTGCACGATCAGCGGGACATCCGGGGCAGTGGCCGATGACACCGGATTGCGACCCTGGAAGCTGCGGGGGTTGAGATCGACCATCGGGCTGTCTGCTGCCTTTTTTCTTTACGAACAGGCTGCAGACATACGCAGATTGGGTAAATTTTCCCTCTATGGCCAAGAACCGGCTCAGTCTTCAGATCTTGCGGAAGACAACGCCCCCCAGCCAGCCCAGCGCCAGCGACACCAGGACTGCGCATACGCCATAGGTAAAGGGCCGGTATTCGGCGATGTTCGCCACGAACAGTTCGAAGCCGAACTTGCGCACTTCGATCTCGCGCACGGCAGCGGCCAATACCTGGCCATCGCGGACCAGAAAGGTCTCTGCCGTGTAGGTGCCGGTCGGAACGCTCGCCGGAATGGACAGCCGCGCCTGATAGAGCACGCCTTCCATGATCTCGACACTGCCTTCCTGCTGCTTGTACAGCCCTTCGCGCCGGTTGAGATCGACCAGCCCCGCCAGGAACCGGCGCTGCTCGGCCGGGTCAATCGTGCCGGCGGGCGACAACTGCAGGTTATTGAGCCCGAATTCGTAGATGGCAGCGGTACGCTTATCGACGATCTTCTCGATCGGGCGTGACGAGGCCAGCGCATAATAGGCAGGGGCAGAGCGGAATTCGCTGCTCGCCGCATTGATCCAGATCCCGGCGATCTGCTGCTTTTCGCGCAGGATGATCGACTGCGGCGGACCTTTGAGGATCACCACGATATCGCTGTCGCGCGCGGGCGGGGTGCCGCCGGGATAGGCAATCGCGCCGAACAGCAACAGCTCTGCGCCGGTAAAGCCATATTGGATCTGGATATCGCGCTGCGACACTTCGGGTACCAGCACCGGTTCGGTTGCACCCGTCAGCAGCCATGCCCCCAGCAGCAGCGTGGCAAGGCGCAGCGCCCTCATTTCAGCAGCTCGACCGTATAGAGTTCCGCCGGGCGGAAGCCGAGGCCGATCGCCAGGCGCGCAGCGACCAGCAGCACCAAAGTGGCCAGCAACAGGCGCAGATATTCCGGCGGCAGCTTCTGCGCAAAACGCGCGCCCACCTGCGCGCCGGTCACGCTGCCGATCAGCAGCAGCACCGCCAGCACGATATCCACTGCCTTGGTCGTCAGGCTGTGCACCATGGTCGATGCCAGCGTCACGAACAGGATCTGGAACAGCGAGGTGCCGACCACCACCTGCGCGCCCATGCCGAGCAGGTAGAGCATCGCAGGCACCATCACGAAACCGCCGCCGACGCCCAGCAATATCGTCAGCATCCCGGTGGCAAATCCCAGGATCAGCGGCGCGAGCGGCGAGATGTAGAGGCCCGAGCGATAGAACCGCCAGCGCAGCGGCAGGTTGGCGACCAGCGGGTGATGCCGCCGCTTCTTGGCGGGCAGCTTTTCGCCACGGCGCAGCGCGCGAACGCTGGCCAGGCTTTCGCGCGCCATCAGGCCGCCGATCGAGGTGAGCAGCAGCACATAGACGATGTTGATCACGGTATCGATCTGGCCCAGTTGCTGCAGCACACGAAACAGTGCCGCCCCCGCCAGCGTGCCGAAAATGCCGCCGACGACCAGCACGCCGCCCATCTGATAGTCGACGCCGTTGCGGCGGCTATGCGCGATCACGCCGGAAACGCTGGAGCCGGTGACCTGGGTCGAGGCCGATGCCGCCGCCACCGTCGGCGGAATGCCGTAGAAGATCAGCAGCGGCGTGGTCAGAAATCCGCCGCCCACCCCGAACATGCCGGACAAGATTCCGACAAGCCCGCCCAGCCCGACAATCACGAGCGCGTTGACCGAAAGATTCGCGATGGGAAGATACACGTCCATGGATGACAAAACGCTAGCCGCTTTGGAGCATCATAAGAAGGGGCAAGCGACCGGATGCGCCGGGTTTGATTCAAAAACCGGCGGATAAGGTCAGCGCGGCCCCCGAAGCGGGGCGCGCATCGCCATCGACTCGCTGTCTCCAGTCGAGCGCAAGGACCAGCGAACCACGCTCCACCGGGACCGTCAGCGCCGCTCGCGGCCCGATATCGACCCGGTGCGTCCAGGGCCTAGTGCCGCGATCACCGGGATTCTGCTGGCCTCCCGCCCAGACCCCGCCGCCCAGCGCCAGCACAGTTGCATCGTTCTGATGGACCGTTTTGGTGGCGAGCAACTGGAGGTCGAAAAAGCCGAGCGGCTTGGCCAGGCCAACAACGCCGGCCTGGCCATAAGCTTCCAGCCGCACGCCGCTGCGCCCCAGACCCGCCCCGGCGCCAGCCACCGCCATCATGGCGAAGCGGTCAGGCTGGCCGGTCCCCAGCGAAAAGCGCCGCTCCACCGCCAGATCGATCGGCAATGCGCCGAGCGGGCGGGCGGAGACGCCGAGCGCCAGGGTGCGGTCATCGCTTCGCGACAGCGCGCTGGTCGCCCGGGCATAGAGCATCGGGCGATGGCGGGCATCGCCCAGCGCATATTGGATCAGCAACCCCGCCTGGCTGCCGCCATATTGCGCCGCCGGAGCCAGCGTCCCGGCACCATTGCCCTGGCGGACGAACGACCAGCCATAAAGCGACCAGCGGCCGAGACCAGGTCGGGTGACGGGAACCCCGGAGGGCAACAGCGCCGTGGTTGGCCCTTGAGGTGCCAGCATCAAAGGCAGATCGGGCAGCGGCGCGGCAGCGGATTGTCGGGCGCTGGCTCCGCCAAGCGCGGCAGCCAGATTTTCGATCCACATCCGTTTCCGGGCCTGGGCCACCGTTATGGGCATCGCGATCGGCGGCAGCCGCCGTGTCGCCAACGCACCGACACGCAGCGCTGCCCCTGACCGGACGATCGCGTGGATCGGGATCGCCCTTTTTGCAACCAATGGCGGTTTGACCGGATTGGGCTGCGACACGGCAGCAGCGGTCGTGGGCTCGGTCTGCGCGTGCGTCTGGTCGGCTGGCCAGTGATAGACCACCCGCGCTGCGCCCCAGACGCACAGCACGGTCAGCAGAAACACCAGCGGCTGGCCCCGCCATCGCGCCGGGCGCGCGGCGCGGGCCAGCAGCTCAGCCATGCCCCCCGGCCATGGCGCTGGTAACCGGGACGATGGCGACGGGCACAGGAGCGGGCGCAGGCGCTGCCGGGATGCGGTGCCGGGTCTTGTCCCAGGCCAGGCCCGCGCCCCTCAGGCTTGCGGCATAGGCCATCAACGCGCGACGCGCGGCCATCACTGCGATGATATTGCTGACCAGTGCGCGCGGCAGCGACCACAAGGCTTCAGCCCTGCCATGCTCCCAACCGGTGCACACCGCCCGGACCAGCAGCCGCCAGACGAGCGTACTTCCCGTCAGCACCAGCAGCGCGCGCGCTGCTGGATCGACCGGGGCGGGTTGATACAGCCCGGCGATGACGCCGATCCCGGTGGCCAGCCACAGCGCCAGCCCCAGATAGCCGGCCACCAGCACCACCGCCGCCAAAGCCGATCGCCGGTCGCGCGCGCGCATCCAAATATCGCCCGGCGAGCCACCCCAGCCGGTGCGGTCCCAGCCGGTAAGCGCGATGCCGATCATCCAGCGCGTCTTCTGGCGCACCGAAGCGCCAAGATCGGTCGGGAAATAGGCGCGCGTCGCCACCAGATCGCCCGAGGCATCATGCTCACGGACAAAGGCGCCGCGCCCGCCGCGCTCGTGGATGCGGATACCAAGTTCATAATCCTCGGTCAGGCTGTCGGTGGCGAACGGCGCGTCACTGCCCGATTCCGCCGCGAGCTGTTCCAGCGTAGCCCGGCGAAATGCACATCCGACGCCCGCACATGGCATCGCCACGCCCAGCGCGCCGCGCACCGGCATCTTGCGCGCATGCGCCTCGGCAAATTCATCGGCATAATGCCCGCTGATCAGCCGCGATGCCGGATCGATCAGCGGCCGGACCGGAATCTGCACGAACGCATGCGTCGCCAGCCAGCGCCGATACAGATCGAGCTCTGCCGGGTGCACCAGATCTTCGGCATCGTGCAGCACGATGGCATCGGCAACAAACCCTTGCGCGGCACCGTCTCGCCGCAGCGCCTGCCACAGCCGGTTGAGGCAATCGGCCTTGGAACTCGGCCCGGCGACATCCAGCGATACGATGCGCAGCCTCGAGTCCTCGCCTGCTTTCGCGCGCGCCGCCGCAGCGGTCGCGGGATCATTGGCATAGACGCCGACATAGATCCGGTAATGGTCGCCCGGCCAGCGCTGCAGGCAATGCGCCACCATATCGCCGATGACATCGGCCTCGTCCCATGCGGGCACAAAAACCGCATAGTTGAGCGGGGGGGCGGCGGGTGGATCGGGCTGGTGCACATGCTTGCGCAGATGCGCGCGCAACCTTTGCAAAAGCCATGTCATGTCCAGCGCCAGATCGTCCAGCGCCCCGATCAGGAACCAAATGCCTGCAAACAAAAGCAATTCGCGCGCGGCAAAATCAGAAACGGCAAATACGCTGCCGAGCACGCTTGCAGCAAAAGCTCCACCCGTTGCCGCATCCTGTACATCCAAGACTGTGCCCCCCGGCAGTTATCGGGCAGCTCCTGTGCCAATGATCCAATCGAGGTGGACATCTGCACCGGAATCGGCCGATACGTTGCTTTCAGCAGAAATGCCTGCTTCTCGCAGTTTCGTCAAAACAAATTGCGCACTACTTGTCCGGCCAGAAATTTTGACTGAAAGGCCAGTCCTTCGCGCGGCCCAAATTGCCAGCGCCAAGTCTGCTGACCCGTTCTTGCTCGGTTCTTCGCCTTCAAATACTATCGAGGGCAACGACATGGCAGGAGGGATCAACTGCAATTGCCATTGCGGCTCGCCAGCCGACAGTCGCTGCTCCAGCGCGCGATAGGTCGCCAGACTGGCCCCGGGCAGCGGATCGGCGCGCACCTGCGCCAACCTCTTGTCGCGATCCACCAGCACCGCTTCAGGCGATACGCCCGCCATCAGGGCGAGCTCGCGCCCCACCAGCGCTGCGGTCTCGCGCTCCTTGCGGGTCGTTTCGCTGGCCGATGCCGATGCGAGCTGCGCCGCCTCGGCATCGCCTGCTGCCGTGCCGACGCGAAACTGGTCGAGGCTGAGCTTGACCGGGCGGCCCAGCGCCTTTGCCAGCAACGCCTCGCCCTTGGCTCCCGCCTGGCTGCGATATTGCGGCGTCAGCACCGTTGCCCGCACGATCAGGGGATCGCGGGCGAAATCGATCTCGAGCTGGTCGATCTTGGCCTGGCGCGGAAACTGGCCTGCCAGCACGTCGCGCGCCTGGCGCTGCGCGCGCGCCTCCCAGGCGATCTGGCTGAGCGAATAGCCCAGCGGAATGGCAAGACCCAGCATCACGGCGATGATCACCGCCGCCTGCATTCCGCTCTGGCGGCTGGTCAGCTTGGGGCCAAAGCCATAGAGCCGCGCCATCACTGCTGCTGCGATGGCGATGGTCATCAGGTTGGTGACGAACAGCAGCAAGGCGCCGAAGAATACCGTGGCATTGAGCGTGGCAAGGCCAAAGCCCACCGTCGCCAGCGGTGGCATCAGTGCGGTGGCGATGGCAACGCCGACGATCGTGCCCTCGCGCCCGCGGATCATCGCATAGGCCCCGGCGAGCGCGGAAAACAGCGCGACCAGCAGGTCGAACAGATTGGGCCGGGTGCGCGCGGCAATCTCCGACGTGATGTCCTTGATCGGGGAAAAGAACACCACCAGGGCGGTGAACAGCACCGCGAGCACGATCCCGCCCGCCAGGGTCATCGCGGTACGACGGATCTCGTTGCCATCGACCATCGCTATGCCAAACCCCAGCCCGATGATCGGCCCCATCAGCGGCGAGATCAGCATCGCGCCGATCACCACCGCAGGCGAGGACAGCAACAGGCCCAGCACCGCGATGCCCGCCGACATCAGGATCATGAAGGCATAGCGCGGGGTAAGGCTGGCCTCGTCATCCACCTTGGCAATGACCGCGCGATGCTCGATCGACGGGATCACCGTTCCCCGCCACCAGCTGCCCAGCGGCCCTGCGACCCGCGCGGCAAAGCGGCCCAGGCTAGACCCGCCGGCGGGCGAGGACGAACGCGCAGCGGCGTCTGGAGCGGACTGGGACATGGCACGTTACCCTTGGGTTACCCGGCCAGGGGTGGACCCCGCCGGCCTTTGCAGATAGATGCCTGAACATCGTCACACCGCGCACCAGCAGCCATTAAGGCCCCGGTGCGTTGGCACTGGTTCAAGCGGACTGCCCCCCGGCCTTGAGGGGGATGCCCTTCAAGGGCGTGTGCGGTCAAGCGCGTTCGGGCATCAAAAACGGGAGCAGACATGAGCGCACAGGGGATACCGGGCGGAGGGCCAAAGTCCGCCCTGCGCGAATTCCTGAACAGCGAGGCCGCAGGCGGGATCATCCTGATCCTGTCGGCTGCCATTGCCATGATCATCGCCAACAGCCCGCTCTATGCGCTGTACCATCATGTGCTGCACGACATTCAGGGCCCGGTGCTGACCAAGAAGCTGGGCCCGATGACCCCGCATCTGTGGATCAACGATGGCCTGATGGTCATCTTCTTCCTGTATGTCGGGCTGGAGATCAAACGCGAGCTGGTCGACGGGCGGCTTTCCACCTGGGACAAGCGCCGCCTGCCCGTCATCGCCGCAGCCGCCGGCATGGCGGTCCCTGCAATCATCTATCTGGTGGAAACCGGCGGAGACCCCGCGCTGATCAACGGCTGGGCGATCCCGGCGGCCACCGATATCGCCTTTGCCATGGGGGTGCTCGCCCTGCTCGGCAAGCGCGCGCCGACCTCGCTCAAGCTGTTTCTCGTCACCGTCGCCATTGTCGATGACATGGGCGCGGTGACGATCATCGCCCTGTTCTATACCGAGGGCCTGGCGCCTGGCTGGCTGGGCCTGGCAGCTGCCGTGATGGCGGTAATGTATGCGCTCAACCGCTTCAAGGTGCTGAACCTTGTCCCCTATCTGATCCTCACCGTGGTGCTGTGGTACGCCATCCTGCAATCGGGCGTGCACGCAACGATCGCAGGTGTGCTCGCCGCCTTCATGATCCCGATCATCCCGACGCCGGGTACGCCCGATGCGCATGACAGCCCGCTGCACCGGCTGGAACATGCCATCGCGCCGTGGAGCAGCTTTCTGATCATCCCGCTGTTCGGCTTCGCCAATGCCGGGGTCTCTCTCGCCGGCGTCGGCCTGGGCGAAGCCTTTGCGCCGGTGCCGCTGGGCATTGCCAGCGGCCTGTTCCTGGGCAAGCAGATCGGCATTTTCGGCAGCGTCTGGCTGGCAGTGAAGCTGGGCATTGCCAGCAAGCTGCGCGGCGCGACCTGGTTGCAGATCTATGCCGTTGCGGCATTGTGCGGCATCGGCTTTACCATGAGCCTGTTCATCGGCGCGCTCGCCTTTCCCGGCAATGCGCTGCTGATCGACGAGGCGAAGATCGGCGTCATCATGGGCTCTGTCGTTTCGGCGCTGCTGGGCTATACGATCCTGCGCGTCTGCCCGCTGCATCCGCAGCACGAGCAGGAAGAACGCGAGCAGGAAGAAGAAGTCGGCGCTGATGGCGACGTCGAAAGCCTGGAAGACGACGAGGATGAGGAAGTGATCCGCGCATGAGGATGATCAGCCGTTTCGGCCTGCTGGCCCTGGTTCTGGCGTGCGCCGCCTGTGTCCAGAAGCCTGCCCCCCAGGCGAGCGCTCCTGCCGATCCGCTGAACGACATCGCGCGCCAATATGTCCTGCTGTCGCTGGAAATCGGCACGCATGAAGAGGGCTATATCGACGCCTATTATGGCCCGGCCGAATGGAAGCAGCAGGCCGAGGCGGCACCGCGCGATCTGGCGGCCCTGGCAGGCGCTGTCGATGCGCTCGATGCCGCGCTGGCCGCTGTCGATGTGACAGGGCGCGAACTGCTGGTGCAGCGCCGCGCCAGGTTCCTGCACGCCCAGCTCAACGCCGCCCGCACGCGGCTCAAGATGCTGCGCGGGGAAAAGCTGTCGTTCCGCCAGGAATCGCTCGGCCTGTTCGGCGCGACGCCCGACATCCAGCCGCTGGCCAGCTATGAGCCCGTGCTGGCCGAAATCGAGGCGCTGCTGCCCGGTCCCGGCACCCTCGCCGAACGCGTCGATGCGTTCCAGGAGCGGTTCGTCATCCCCGCCGACCGGCTGAAGCCGGTGTTCGACCGCGCGATCGCCGAATGCCGCGCGCGCACGGCCGCACATATCCCGCTACCCAAGGGCGAAAGCTTCCGCATGGAGTTCGTCACCGGCAAGCCATGGAGCGGATACAATTACTATCAGGGCAATCTGGCCAGCCTGATCCAGATCAACACCGATCTTCCGATCCGCATCACCCGCGCGGTCGATCTGGGCTGTCACGAAGGCTATCCCGGCCATCATGCGCTCAACTATCTGCTCGAACAGAAGCTGATGCGCGCGCGCGGCTGGATGGAATATAGCGTCTATCCGCTGTACAGCCCGCAGAGCCTGATCGCCGAAGGATCGGCCAATTTCGGCATCGACCTTGCTTTTCCCGGCGAGGAGAAGCTCGCCTTCGAAACGCGCGAACTCTATCCGCTGGCCGGGCTTTCGGTTGCCGATGCAGCGCGGCTGGCTCAGCTGCAAAAGGCGCTTTCCGGCCTGCGCGGCGCACGGTTCACCATCGCGCAAATGTATCTCGACGGCCAGATCGACCGCGCGCAGGCGATCGCGCTGACGCAGAAATACCAGCTGATGAGCGAAGCGCGCGCCAAGCAATCGGTCGGCTTTACCGATACCTATCGCAGCTATGTGATCAACTACGGCCTGGGCCAGGACATGGTGCAGGCCTATGTCGAGGCGACAGGACCAGACCCCAAGGCGCGCTGGGCTGCGATGGAGCGCGTGATCAGCGAACCCACGCTTCCGGTGGATCTGGCGGTGAAATAACTGCCCTCATCACTCCCGCGAAGGTGGGCCACCCGCCATCGCGGGGCTGACGGGTTACACAGGATTAGTGCGCAAACAGCATCGCGTCGTCGGCAAACGCCTTGAACTCCAGCGCGTTGCCCGCCGGATCGTGGAAGAACATGGTCGCCTGCTCGCCGACCTGTCCGGCAAAGCGGATATGCGGTTCGATCACGAAGCGCGTGCCTGCCACCTTCAACCGCTCGGCCAGCGCCTGGAACGCTTCCATCGTCAGCACCACACCGAAATGCGGCACCGGCACGTCATGGCCATCGACCGGGTTGTGGTGCGGCCGCCGCGCGCTGGCTTGCGGGTCCAGATGCGCCACGATCTGGTGGCCATAGAGGTCGAAATCGATCCAGTGATCGGACGAGCGCCCTTCACCACAGCCCAGCACGTCGCGATAGAAATGCCGCGCTGCCGTCAGGTCGTCGACGGGGAAAGCCAGATGGAACGGCCGGACGGTCACCAGGCGCTAATCCGCGTCAGAAGGTCGCGAGCGCGGTGCCGAGCCCGGTCGACACCACGTTGATGACGATCGGCTTGCCTTCGAGGTCGAGGAACACGAGCTCGAGCTTCTTGGCCTTTTTCAGATTGTCGATATCGGTCGGGCCCAGCGGCTTTTCACCGATACAGCCTTCGGGCAGGCAGCGGCTGAACACGATCTTGTCGATCGCCTTGGTCTGATCGCCATCGACCTGGACCAGCGCGCCGGTATCGAGCCGCACGCCCAGCGGCACCTTGACCAGCAGCCCGGTCTTGCCGGTCGTCTTCTGCCGCGCGATGGCGACGCGGATCACTTCCTTGCCATTGGCCTCGTCGATCAGCGACTGGACAGCATCGCAGATTTCCTGCTCGCCGGTGCCCTTGCAGCCCGAAGTCCACGGCTTGGCCCCATCCGCGCCCATTTTGGGCGTGATGGCCTGAGTGCCGGGGGTTGTGCCGGGCGCGGCCGGGGTCGCTGCGGGCGCAGCCGGCTTGGCGGTCTGCGCAGCCAGCGGCACCGATGCCAGGGCAGCCGACAGGGCCAGAACCATCGAACGAGACACGAAACGCATTGGGATCACACTTTCCTTATTGGGCAGGCTTCATTGGACCGGCCTTATTGGACAGGCTGCCAGCTCCACAGGGGAACGGCGGTGCCATTGCACAGGCTGATATACTCGCACCCGCTGCGCTGTCTATCGCCCTGCGACGCGCCACTGGGGGCGCTGCTGTCGGCAGGTCGCAATTCGGGCGAGACCAGCACCGGCAGCGGCGCGGACAGGCCCTGAAGCACCTGCATCGGCGAGAGACTTTCCGGCGGCACCGGCAGGTTGACCGCCCCTTGCGCGGGCATCGCCATCACCGACGCGGTGGCGCTGGTGCCAGCAGCAGGGGCAGTAGTCGAAGTCCCGGCCTGTGGCGGCTGGGGCAACGGTGCAGCGGCGGGATCCGGCGTCGCGGTGCCTGTAGCGGGCGGCGGGGTCACATTGCCGCCAGCGATCGGCAGCGTGATCGGCGGCACGGTGATGACCACCGGCGGCGTCGATGTCGTCGGCGGGTTTGGCGAACCTCCGGTGCCCGGAGGATTCTGCGCAGGCGGCGCGACCGCAGGCAACACGGTCATCACGCCGGGGCGATAGGTGATCTGATAGTTGCGCGCCGTCCCGCGCGAGGCGTTGATGACATATTGGCCGGGCGCCGCATTGCCGCCACCCGACGACCGCAGCACCAGCCCGGTCACCACATCCTTGGTATCGCCGTTGCGCAGGCCCGAATAGCTGACGGTCAGAAGCGGATCGCTGCTGCCCTGAGTCATCGTCTTGCTGTCGGCGGTGATCAGCAGCTGCGCCTGGTTGATGGTCAGACGGCCGGGGATATAGCTGAAATCATAGTTCAGCGCCGACCCGCCCGATGCGGTGATCGCATAGATGCCGACATCCGATCCGATCGTGGCCGGCGTGCCGAAGGTCAACCCGGTGACGACGCTGGCCGTATCGCCGTTGCGCAGGCCGCTGATGCTGGCGGTGAAGACAGGGTTGGCCAGGCCATATTCGCGGCTGGCATTGTTGACGCGCACCTGCAGCAGTGCCTTGGTGATCGTCATCGTGCCCGGAACATAATCGAACCGGTAGTTCGCTGCCGCAGCGCCCGATCCCAGGATGACGTAATTGCCGACATTGCTGCGCGCATTCGCACCGGTGTTGAGCCGCAAGCCGGTCACCGCCTGTTCGGTATCGCCATTGCGGAAGCCGCTGATGCTGGCGGTGAGCGCCGGGTTGGCGGCGCCATATTGCCGCGTCTTGCTGTCGATCGCGACCGTCAGCGTGGCAGGCGTGATCGCCAGCGTGCCGGGGACATAGTCGAAATCGTAGTTGAGCGCGCTGCCGCCCGAAACGCCAATGGCATAACTGCCCACGCCCGAGGCCTGGGTGGCGCTGGTCGACAGCACAATGCCGCTGACGACGCTGGCCGCATCGCCGTTGCGCAGCCCGCTGATCGTGCTGGTCAGCGCCGGATTGACGAGGCCATATTCGCGGGTCTTGCCATCGGCGGTCACGGTCAGCCGCGCTCTGGTGACGGTCAGCGTGCCCGGCACATAGGCGAAATTGTAGTTGGCCGCCGAAGCGCCCGATCCCGTGATCGCATAGCTGCCCACATTGGACCCGGTCACGGCGACCGAACCAAACGTCAGGCCGGAAATGACGCTGGCGGTATCGCCATTGCGCAGGCCGGAAATGGTGCCGGTGAAGGCCGGATTGGCCAGGCCGTATTCGCGCGACGCATTGTCGGCGGTGATGGTGAGCAATGCGCGCGTGATCGTCAGCGTGCCGGGCACATAAGCGAAGTCATAGTTGGTTGCGCTCGCGCCCGAACCTGTGATCGCATAGCTGCCCACCGCCGAGCCAGCGGTTGCCACCGTGCCGAAGGTCAGGCCGGAAATCACGCTGGCGGTATCACCGTTGCGGAAGCCTGCAATGGTGCCGGTGAACGTCGGGTTCGCCAGGCCGTATTCGCGTGACGCATTGTCGGCGGTAACCGTCAGCAGCGCCCGCGTGATCGTGAGCGTGCCGGGAACATAGCCGAAATCGTAATTGGTCGCGCTCGCACCCGATCCGGTGATCGCATAGCTGCCCACCGCCGATCCGGTCGTTGCCACCGAGCCATAAACCAGCCCGGAAATGACGCTGGCCGTATCGCCATTGCGGAAGCCGGTGACCGATCCGGTGAAGGTCGGGTTGGCGAGGCCATATTCGCGCGACGCGTTGTTCGCCGTGACAGTGAGCAGCGCCTTGGTGATCGTCAGCGTGCCTGGAACATAGGCAAAGTCATAATTGGCTGCGGTGCCGCCCGATCCGGTGATGGCATAGCTGCCGGCATTGCTTGCGATGGTCGCGACCGATCCATAGACCAGCCCGGAAATGACGCTGGCCGTATCACCATTGCGGAAGCCCGTGACCGATCCGGTGAACGCCGGATTGGCCAGGCCATATTCGCGCGATGCGTTATTCGCGGTGACGGTGAGCAACGCCTTGGTGATCGTCAGCGTGCCTGGAACATAGGCAAAGTCATAGTTCGCTGCGGTGCCGCCCGATGCGGTGATCGCGAACGTCCCGATATTCGACGCAGCCGTCGCCGTGGTGCCATAGACGAGGCCGCTCACGACGCTCGCCGTGTCGCCTGCGCGCAGGCCGCTGATCGTGCCGGTGAAGGTCGGGTTCGCGAGGCCGTACTCGCGCGTCGCGTTGTCGGCGGTGACGGTGAGCAGAGCGCGGGTGATTGTCAGCGTACCGGGAACATAGCTGAAGTCGTAATTGGTCGATGTCGCACCACTGCCAGTGATCGCGTAGGTGCCGATGCCCGAATTCAGCACCGCGTTGCTGCCATAGACCAGGCCGCTGATCACGCTCGCCGTATCGCCATTGCGGAAGCCGGTGACCGATCCGGTGAACGTGGGGTTCGCGAGGCCATATTCGCGCGACGCGTTGTCGGCGGTGACCGTCAGCAATGCCCTGGTGATCGTCAGCGTGCCGGGGACATAGGCGAAGTCGTAATTGGTCGCACTCGCGCCGGAACCGGTGATCGCATAGGTGCCCACCGGTGAAGCGGTCGTTGCGACCGAGCCATAGGTGAGCCCGCTGATCACGCTGCTGGTGTCGCCATTGCGGAAGCCGGTGATCGATCCGGTGAAGGTCGGGTTGGCAAGGCCATATTCGCGCGACGCATTGTCCGCCGTGACGGTGAGCAGCGCGCGGGTGATCGTCAGCGTACCGGGGACATAGGCAAAGTCATAGTTCGCTGCCGAGCCGCCCGAGGCGGTGATCGCGAACGTCCCGATATTCGACGCAGCCGTCGCCGTCGTGCCATAGACGAGTCCGCTCACGACGCTTGCGGTATCGCCTGCGCGCAGGCCGCTGATCGTGCCGGTAAATGTGGGGTTGGCGAGGCCGTATTCGCGCGACGCATTGTCTGCCGTGACGGTCAGCAATGCGCGCGTGATCGTCAGCGTACCGGGCACATAGCTGAAGTCATAGTTGGTTGCGGTCGCGCCCGATCCCGTGATCGCATAGGTGCCGATCGGCGAGGCCGTCGTTGCCACCGAGCCATAAGTCAGGCCGCTGACCACGCTGGCCGTATCGCCATTGCGGAAGCCGGTGATCGATCCGGTGAACGTCGGGTTGGCGAGGCCATATTCGCGCGACGCGTTGTCGGCGGTGACCGTCAGCAATGCCTTGGTGATCGTCAACGTGCCGGGGACATAGCTGAAATCATAGTTGGTCGCGGTTGCGCCGGAACCGGTGATCGCATAGGTGCCTACCGGTGAAGCGGTCGTTGCGACCGATCCATAGGTCAGCCCGCTGATCACGCTGCTGGTGTCGCCATTGCGGAAGCCGGTTACTGTGCCCGTAAACGTCGGGTTGGCGAGGCCATATTCACGCGAAGCATTGTCCGCCGTCACCGTCAGCAGCGCCTTGGTGATCGTCAGCGTGCCCGGAACGTAGGCAAAGTTATAATTGGTCGCGCTCGCGCCAGCCCCGTTGATCGCATAGGTGCCGACGCCCTGGGAGGGAAGATGCGTGCTGCCGAAGGTCAGGCCGGAAATCACGCTGGCGGTATCGCCCGCGCGAAAGCCGCTGATCGTGCCGGTGAATACGGGGTTCGGTAGGCCATATTCGCGCGTCGCGCTATCGGCGGTCACCGTCAGCAGCGCGCGCGTGATCGTCAGCGTGCCCGGGACGTAGGCAAAGTCATAGTTGGTGGCGCTCGCACCCGAGCCATTGATGGCATAGGTGCCGATGCCCGAGTTGAGCACCGCCGTGCTGCCGTAGACAAGGCCGGACACCACGCTGGTCGTATCCGAGTTGCGGAAGCCCGTGATGCTGCCGGTGAAGGCCGGATCGGCCAGACCATATTCGCGGGTCGCGTTGTTCGCGGTGACCGTCAGCAGTGCCCTGGTGATCGTCAGCGTGCCCGGCACATAGGCAAAGTCATAGTTGGTCGCGCTCGCACCCGAGCCGGTGATCGCGAACGTCCCAACGTTCGATGCCGCTGTCGCCGCCGAGCCATAGACCAGGCCCGAGATCACGCTCGCGGTATCGCTGTTGCGGAAGCCGGAGATGCTGCCCGTGAACGTCGGGTTCGCAAGTCCGTACTCGCGGCTCGCATTGTCCGCCGTCACGGTCAGCAGGGCCCTGGTGATCGTCAGCGTGCCGGGGACATAGGCGAAGTTGTAGTTCGCGGCCGAGCCGCCCGAGGCGGTGATCGCGAACGTGCCGACATTGCTCGAGGTCGTTGCCGTCGTGCCATAGACGAGACCGCTGACGACACTCGCCGTATCGCCCGCGCGCAGGCCGCTGATCGTGCCGGTGAATGTGGGGTTGGCGAGGCCGTATTCGCGCGACGCATTGTCGGCGGTGATGGTGAGCAATGCGCGCGTGATCGTCAGCGTACCGGGCACATAGCTGAAGTCGTAATTGGTCGCGGTCGCGCCCGATCCGGTGATCGCATAGGTGCCGATCGGCGAGGCCGTCGTCGCAACCGAGCCATAAGTGAGCCCGCTGACCACGCTCGCCGTATCGCCATTGCGGAAGCCGGTGATCGATCCGGTGAACGTGGGGTTGGCAAGGCCATATTCGCGTGTCGCGTTGTCCGCCGTCACCGTCAGCAATGCCCTGGTGATCGTCAACGTGCCGGGGACATAGGCGAAGTCATAATTGGTCGCGCTAGCGCCCGATCCAGTAATGGCATAGGTGCCTACCGGTGTAGCGGTCGTTGCCACCGACCCATAGGTCAGCCCGCTGATGACGCTGCTGGTGTCGCCATTGCGGAAGCCGGTGACCGAACCCGTAAACGTCGGGTTCGCCAGACCATATTCGCGGCTCGCATTGTCCGCCGTCACCGTCAGCAGGGCCCTGGTGATCGTCAGCGTGCCAGGAACATAGGCGAAGTCGTAATTCGCTGCGGTGCCGCCCGAGGCGGTGATCGCGAACGTCCCGACATTCGATGCTGCCGTCGCCGTCGTGCCATAGACCAGTCCGCTGACGACGCTTGCGGTATCGCCTGCGCGCAGGCCGCTGATCGTGCCGGTGAAGGTCGGGTTCGCGAGGCCGTATTCGCGCGTCGCATTGTCGGCGGTCACCGTGAGCAGCGCGCGGGTGATCGTCAGCGTACCGGGCACATAGCTGAAGTCATAGTTGGTTGCGGTCGCGCCCGATCCCGTGATCGCATAGGTGCCGATCGGCGAGGCCGTCGTTGCCACCGAGCCATAAGTCAGGCCGCTGACCACGCTGGCCGTATCGCCATTGCGGAAGCCGGTGATCGATCCGGTGAACGTCGGGTTGGCAAGGCCATATTCGCGCGACGCGTTGTCGGCGGTGACCGTCAGCAATGCCTTGGTGATCGTCAGTGTGCCGGGGACATAGCTGAAATCATAATTGGTCGCGGTCGCGCCGGAACCGGTGATGGCATAGGTGCCTACCGGTGAAGCGGTCGTTGCCACCGAGCCATAGGTCAGCCCGCTGATGACGCTGCTGGTGTCGCCATTGCGGAAGCCCGTGACCAAGCCCGTGAAGGTCGGGTTGGCGAGGCCATATTCGCGCGTCGCGTTGTCTGCCGTCACCGTCAGCAACGCCTTGGTGATTGTCAGCGTGCCGGGGACGTAGCTGAAATCATAGTTGGTCGCGCTCGCGCCCGAGCCGGTGATCGCATAGGTGCCTACCGGTGAAGCGGTCGTCGCGACCGACCCATAGGTCAGCCCGCTGATCACGCTGCTGGTGTCGCCGTTGCGGAAGCCGGTGATCGATCCGGTGAAGGTCGGGTTGGCCAGACCATATTCGCGCGTCGCGTTGTCCGCTGTGACGGTCAGCAACGCCTTGGTGATTGTCAGCGTGCCCGGGATATAGCTGAAATCATAGTTGGTCGCCGTCGCGCCCGATCCGGTGATCGCATAGGTGCCGATCGGCGAAGCGGTGGTCGCCACCGTGGCATAGGTCAGCCCGCTGATGACAACCGGCGTATCGCCATTGCGGAAGCCGGCAATATTCCCGGTGAAGACCGGATTGGCGAGGCCATATTCGCGCGACGCATTGTCCGCCGTCACCGTCAGCAGTGCCTTGGTGATCGTCAATGTGCCCGGAACATAGCTGAAGTCGTAATTGTTGGCCGAAGCCCCGAACGGGGTGATCGCATAGGTGCCGACGTCCGAGGCGGTCGTGGCGACGGTCAGGAAATCGAGACCGCTGATCACGGATGCATCGTCGCCATTGACGAAGCCCGAATAGCTCGCGGTGAACAGCGGGTTGCCCAGGCCATATTCGCGGCTGGTATCGTCGGCGGTAACGGTCAGCAGCGCCTTGAGCGTGGTCAGCGTGCCACCGACAAAGTTGAAGCCATAGCCGACATCGGAGAACAGCGACCCTGAATCGATGAAGATCGAATCCAGCCCGGCATTGCCTGAAGCCGTATCGAACAGGTTGGGCAGGCCGCTATAGGCGTAGGAATCGGTGTCACCATTGACCAGGCCACTGACCAGGAAGGTATAGCCCGATGATGGCTGGCCATAGGTGCGGGTGACATCATCCGCAGTAAAGGTCAGGATCGGCTGGCGGAAGAAGATGAACAGATTGCCCGGCTGGGTAATCGATCCCGGCGGATTGAGCTGGAAGCCGCGGTTATAGAGATTGTTGCCGACCAGCCCGCCGCGCTCGATGACGTCATAATCGTTCGAATAGACGAGGAAGCGCCCGCCGCCGGTCATGTTGAACGCGCCCGGCCCGCCATTGTTGGTGAATATGCCGCCGATCACCGTGATCGCGGTTTCGCTGCCGCTGGCGTTCAGCACGACGCCGCTGGGAATGATCACTTCCTGACCGGGGGTGGCAAAGCCTGCATTGAGCACATTGATGGTGCCCGCGGTGATATTGCCGAGCGTGATTGCGCCGGATTCGGGATGGGTCAGGTTGGCACCGGGACCGATTTCGATAAACACGTCGCCCGTGCCGGCGTTGACGAACCCACCGGCACCGAAGGTGATGACCGCAGCGCCGGGATCGCGGAAGGCATCGATCGCACCGGGGATCAGGATATTGTTGGTCAGCAGGTCGAGGCGGCCATTGTCGGTGGTGATACCGGCGTTGACAAAGATCGACCGGCCCGCCTGGAAGCGCAGATTGCCGCCATTGCCCGACGAATTGTTCACCGTGATGGCAGAATTGATCGTGATGTCGTTGTTCGCCTGGAGCGTGACACCGGTGCCGCCGGAAAGGATCGCCGCCAGCGCGGTGGCGCTGATCGTCACATCAGCGCCGGGGTTGTCGCCAAAGCCGAGACCCGGGAGGCCGGCGGTTCCGCCAGAGAGATTGAAGAAGTAGACCGCGCCGGAATCCGCCACCAGATTGTCGGGACCGTCAGCAAACGGAGCGCCGATCACCAGCCTTCCGGCATCGAGCGACAGGCCGTTGCCGAAAAAGTCCAGGGTATCGAGACCGGCAACATTGATATCCGCTGCGCCGGAATAGCCGCTGCCGAAGATCGAAAGCAGCGACGGGGTACCGAACGCCGCATCGGCAAAGCCCAGCAGATAGACCGCGCCGGAACCGGGCATGCTGTCGGTTGCCCCGGCATCATTGACCGCACCCACCACAAGCCGGTTGCCGTCGAGCGAAACCGACCGGCCGAACCAGTCGTTCGAACCCAGACGGCCGATGTTGAGGTCGCCCGCCCCCGTATAATTGCGGCCGATGGTGCCCGCGCGCGTGATGCCCGAAAAATCGGGGGCAGCCATCGTGAACAGATAGACCGCGCCGGAATTGGCCGAAATCGCGCTGTTGTCGAAGCCGTCGTCATTCTCTGCACCGACAGCCAGCCGCAGCCCCTGCAGCGATACCGAGGATCCGAAAAAGTCGCCGGCTTGCAGCGCGGCGAGATCGATGTTCTTGCCACCGGTATAGCCCGATCCGATGATCGCTTCCTGCACCGGCCCCGCGAACGCAGCATCGGCGAAGCTGAACAGATAGACCGCACCCGAATCGGAGAGACTGTTGCTCGCGCCATCATCGCCCAGCGCGCCGACTGCAAGCCGGTTGCCATCAAGCGACACCGAGTAGCCGAAGAAATCTCCCCCTTCGGTACTCACCGAAAGATCATTGGGGCCAACCAGACCCGCTCCGATCCGCGAGGCCAGCACCGGAGAGCTGAACAGCGCATCGCTGAAGGTGAACAGATAGACCGTCCCGCCATTGACGAGGTTGGAGGCCCCAACGGCGAGCCGGTTGCCATCGAGCGACACCGCGCCGCCGAAACTTGCCGCTGCAGCAATCCCTGGCACATCGAGGCTCTTGGCGCCGGTATAGCCTGCACCCAATATGCCCTGCAGCGTCGGTGCGCCAAAATCCAGGTTGCCAAAGGTGAACAGATACACCGCACCGGCAAACCCGGTGAGACCTTCGGCGCCGTTATCCCCACTCGAGCCGACCGCCAGCCGCGTGCCATCCAGCGACAGCGCCCAGCCGAAGAATTCTCCGGCCTCAACCCCTGCAACCGGGGTGCTTGCCCCGCGCGTATAGCCCGAGCCGATATTGCCGGCCAACCTTGCACCGGCAAAGGCCGCGTCCGCAAAGGTGAACAGATAGACCGCACCGGAATCGTCCACCGCACCGGAATTGCCGAAGCCGTCATCGCCCGGCGCACCGACCACCAGCCGGTTGCCATCGAGCGATACGGTGCTGCCGAACAGATCGAAGGCGTCGAGTGCGACATCGAAATCAGCGTTCGCGCCGAAATTCGGCGCGCCCTTGCCCAATATCTCGACAATTGTCCCGCCGCCAAAGCTGCTGTCGGCAAAGGTCAGCAGATAGACTGCGCCCGAACCGGCCGGGCTGGCGATGGTACTGGTGACCCGTGGACCACCAATAGCCAGACGGTTGCCATCCAGCGCGACGGACGATCCGAAAAAGCTGCTCGAGCCCATTCCGAACGGCGTCAGCACATTGTCGATATCGCCGGGTCCGTTATAGCTCGCCCCGACAATCCCCTGCTGGACGCCGCCTGCAAACACCAGGTCGGTAAAGGTGAACAGATAGACGGCACCGGCATCGGTCAGACTGTTCGCGTCCCCATCGTCGCCGCGCGCGCCAACCGCCAGCCTTGTACCATCCAGCGAGACGGACCAGCCGAAAGCATCGCCGTCCTCCAGATTGAGAATGTCCAGATCCTTGCTGCCGGCATCAAAGCCCAGGCCAAGGATCGCCTCCAGCGCACCCGACTGGAACTGCGGCCCGGCAAAGCTGAACAGATAGACCGCACCGGTTTCACGCGCGAGCGCGGGGGGATTGCCCGCCGCATCATCCCCGACCGCGCCAACCGCCAGCCGATTACCGTCGAGCGAGACAGAAGTGCCAAAACGGTCGCTGGCCTGCAGATCCGCGACGGTCAGGTTCTTGCCGCCCGAATAATCGGCACCTGCAATGGCCTCCAGCGTGCCGCCGCCGAACAGCGCATCGGCAAAGCTGAACAGATAGACGGCACCGGAATCGCCAACCGAGTTGCTGGCCCCCGAATCGAACGGCGCACCAACGGCCAGGCGGTTGCCATCCAATGACACCGCCGCACCAAATCGGTCGCCGCCGTCCAGCTGCGTGACGAAGATGTTCTTCCCGCCGACATAGCCATGGCCGATGACCGACTGCAGCGCAGCCCCGCCGAACTGCAGGTCTGCGAAGGTGAACAGATAGACCGCCCCGGCATTGGGAAGAGAATCGGTCGACCCGTCATCGTCCTGCGCGCCGATCGCAAGCCGCAGACCATCCAGCGACACGGCCGAACCGAAGCTGTCACCGCCGCCGACCTGCGGAAGGATTGGTGCTGCGGGCGCGGCGAGATTGCTCGCGAGCATCCGGCGATAGCCCGCACCCAGCGTGCCTGCCAGCTTGCCATTGTTGAATGCGGCATCGGCAAAGGTGAAGAGATAGACCGCGCCGCTGCTGCCCAGGATGTTGCCCGCACCACCATCGCCCGGCGCACCGACGGCAAGCCGGTTGCCGTCCAGCGCCACCGAAGTTCCGAAGACATCGATATCTTCGAGTCCGATCGCGATATTCTTGCCGCCGGTATAGCCGACGCCGATGATCGCCTGCAGGTTGGGGCTGGTCAGCGCCGCGTCGGCAAAGCTCAGCAGATAGACCGCGCCTGCAGACGTCCGGTCATTGATCGCGCCGCCATCCAGATGCGATCCGATGGCAAGCCGGTTGCCGTCAATCGACACGCCGCTGCCGAAGCGATCACCGACCCCCAGATTGATGACATCCAGATCATTCGCCCCGGTATAGCCCAGGCCGATGGTCGACACATGGGCAAGGCCGGCAAAGGGCGTGGCAGGGGTGAACGTAAAGGCATAAACCGCACCGACCGCGCTGCTGACACCGCCGACATCGCCTGCGCCCTCATCATTCGGCGCGCCAACCACAAGCTGGCCAGACTGCAACGACAGCGAGGTGCCAAAGCCATCATTGAAGGCGAGCGGAGCAAGATTGAAATTGCCGGTGCCGGTATAGCCCGATCCGATCGTGCCGATCTGACCGATCGATCCCGCACCGAGCTGGAACAGATGCACCGCACCGGAATTATCGACCGTTCCGGGATTGCCCGAACCATCGTCACCGGGCGCGCCGATCGCAAGATACTGTTCCTGCGAGGCCACAGCCGCGCCGAAAAAGTCGTTATCGTCGAGCGCGATGTCGAAATTGCCCGGGCCGCTATAGCCCGACCCGATAATGCCTTGCAGGCTTCCGCCGGAAAACAGGCCGTCGACAAAGTTGAAAAGATAGGCCGCGCCGCGATCGTTGCCGCTATCGCCAAAGCCGTCATCGCCGTCTGCGCCAACCGTCAGCAGGCCGCCCGAACTCAGATGGACCGATATGCCGAACCGGTCATTCGCCCCCAGATTGGCGACCGCGATGTTCTTGCCGCCGGTATAGCCGAAGCCGATGATCGACTGCAGCACCGGGGCGTTGAAGGCCAGGTCGGCAAAGCTGAACAGATAGACCGCGCCGATGGGGAAGCTGGTGGATAGCCCACCACTATCCTCGGGCGAACCAACCGCCAGCGCCAGGCCCTGGAGCGAGACCGCCGAGCCGAAGCGTTCGTTGAGGCCGATGCCATAGGCGGCCAGCGAATTGGTCGGCCCGTTGCCATAGCCGCTGCCGATCAGGCCGATCTGCGTGAGGCTGCGGAAATTTTCTGCGAAGGTGAACTGGTAGAGCGCGCCATAACTGTCGTCGAAGACGGACTGACCATCATCGCCCGCAGCGCCGATGACCAGACGGCCCTGATCGATCGCCACGCCCGATCCGAAATTGTCGCCGTCATCCAGGCCGACAATCGAAAGCAGATTGAGGGCCCCGCCATAGCCCGCGCCGATCCGACCGCTCTCGGTCGCCGTTGTGAGCGAGGAATCAGCGAAGGTGAACAGATAGACCGCACCGACATTGGGACGGCCGCCAGCGCTGCCGGCATCGCCCGGAGAGCCTATCGCCAGGCGGAATCCGTCCAGCGACACCGAGGCTCCGAAGCTGTCTCCGGCATCGACCCCGGCCACCGACAGGTCGTTGGGCCCGTCATAGGACCGGCCTATAGTTGCGGCGGTCGTCAGGCTGCCAAACGCTGCGTTTGCGAAGGTGAAGGTGTAGACGGCGCCCGCATCGGGTGCATCGTCGTTCAATCCGGCATCACCCGGCGCGCCGATGGCCAGGCCCAGCCCGCTGAGCGACAGCGACGTGCCAAAGCGATCGCCCGGATCAAGCCCCGCCAGACTGAAATCAGCCGCGATCGTGTTGTAGCCGACGCCGATCGTGCCGGCCCGCTCGCCGCCGTTGAAGATGGTGTTGGTGAAGGTGAACAGATAGGCCGCACCGGCATTGGTCCGGTCGTCGGCCGCGCCATCATCGCCCGGCACGCCGACTGCCAGCTGCAATCCCTGCAGCGCTACGCCAGAACCGAAACGGTCATTAGCCGCAAGATCGGCCACGGCGACATTCTTGAAGCCGGTATAGCCGCGCCCCATCCGCGCCTCGAGCACGGGGCTGCCGAAGAACAGGTCGGCAAAGCTGAACAGATAGACCGCACCGGAATCGGTCCGGTCGTCTGCTGCGCCATCGTCTCCCGGCGCGCCGATCGCCAGCCGCAATCCATCGATGGAGACCGATGCGCCAAACCGGTCGCCGCTCTGCAGCACGCCGACATCGAAGTTGTTTACGCCGGTAAAGCCCTGGCCAATCGCTCCGGCAAGGATCGGGGCCGCAAAATCATCGTTCAGGAAGGTGAACAGATAGACCGCGCCGACATCCACGCCGCCGCCGTTGGCGGCATTGCTGCCCGGCACGCCGATGGCCAGCCGGTTGCCCCGCAGCGCGACCGATCCGCCCAGATTGTTGCCGGAATTGACCAGCAGGGCCGATTGGTTGGACTGCGCGCCATAGCCTGCACCCAGGGTACCGGCAAGGATCGGCGGGTCGAAGAAGCCACCGGCAAAGCTGATCAGGTAAACCGCACCGGCACCGTTGACGGTATCGTTCAAACCATCATCGCCACGCGCGCCGACGACCAGCCGGTTGAGGTTCAACGAAACCGAAGATCCAAAATAGTCGTCGGAATCCAGGCTGCCGATCGCAAGATCGCTGTTGCCGCTGCCCAGCTTGCCGATGATTCCAGACAGCACGAATGCCGTCGACGGCTGGGTGAACAGATAGACCTGGCCGACATCGGTCAATGGGCCATAGTCCTTGGTAATGGCACCGATCGCCAGCCGGGACCCGTCGAAAGCCACTGAAAAACCAAACAGGTCACCGGACCCGATGCCGGCGACATTGACATCGCTTGGCCCGGTATAACCCAGACCGATAGTGCCCGTCAGCGTGCCGGAATCAAAGGCTGCGCTGCTGAAGGCAAATTCGTAGACTGCGCCAACCAGAGTAGACACATTGCCTGATCCGGCATCGCCTGGCGCGCCAATGAACAGCCGGGTGCCGGAAGCACCCAGAGCGGCCGAGCTGCCGAAGTTGTCGTTTGAATCAAGCTGTGTAAGGTTGATGTTCTTGCCGGCAGCAGGTGCCCCGCTGGCGATATAGCCCTGCTGTACGCCCCCGTTGAAAGCTGCATCGGTAAAGGTGAAAAGATAGACAGCACCGGAATCGGCCAAGGAATTGCCTTGCCCGTCATCACCCGGCGCACCGACCACAAGACTGTTGCCGCGCAAGGCCACGGCCGTGCCGAAGCGATCAAAACTTTCCAATGTCGGAACGTCGATGCTCTGGCTATCGGTATAGCCCTGACCGACCCTGCCAACGAGTGCGCCATCGGTGAAAAGCGCGTCGGCAAAGGTGAACAGATAAACGGTACCAACGCCGACCCCAACCGGGCTGCCGTTGCCGGAATGCCCGGGTGCCGCGACCACCAGCCTGTTACCATCCAGCGCAATGGCCTCGCCGAAATCCGGGCCGAAGAATCCCGACATGGCGATGTTCTTGCCGCCGGTATAGCCGCTGCCGATGATCCCCTCCAGCACCGGCGCGCCAAAGGCGAGATCGGCGAAGGAAAAGAGATAGACCGCCCCGTTTTCGAATCCCGTTCCATCGGGCCCCGCATTGCCCGGCGCGCCAACCGCCAGCCGCAAGCCATCCAGCACCACTGCCGAGCCGAACCGGTCGCCCAGCGATGCCGGCGTCAGGCCAAGCCCCGAAACGGAAAGATTGCGCTGGCCAGTATAGCCATAACCCAGAGTATCGACCAGCCGGGCCTCATTGAAGCCCGGGCTGCCGAAGGTGAACAGATAGACCGCGCCCGCGCCGCCCGCGATGACACCCTTGCCGTCATCGCCCGGCGCGCCGACCGCCAACCGGTCGCCATCAAAGGCCAGGCCGCGGCCAAAACCGTCATCGGCATTCAGCTTCAGCGGAAAGCTGATGTTCCCGCTATAACCTGCACCGATCACCCCAGCCTGGCTGATCCCCCCGAACGTCGGTGCCGCAAAGGTGAACAGATAGACCGCGCCCGAATTGGAGACGCTGTCACTGGCGCCGTCATCGCCTTCCGCGCCGACGACGAGTTGCAGCCCCTTGAGCACCAGCGAACTGCCGAAAAAGTCCTGATCGGTACCCCCGGTGCCGATGCCGATCGGCGTGAAGTCGAACGATCCGGGGTAGAAGGCACCGATGGTCGCTTCCAGCGAACCGCCCGAGAAATTCGACGCACCAAAGGTGTAGAGAAACGCTGCGCCCGTATTGAAAAAGTCGTCGTTGAAGCCGTCGTCACCCGGCGCACCCACCGCCAGGCGCAGTCCGTCCAGCGACACCGCGCTGCCGAACCGGTCAGACTCGCCCAGATCGGGCATGCCGATATCGTTGGTGCCGGTATAGTCCTTGCCGATCGTGACCAGGCGGATCGGGGTCGATGAAAACGCAGGACCGCCGACATCGAACAGGTGCACCGCGCCCAGATTGCTGCCCGAGCCGGTTGCGCCTGCATCCCCGGCAGCGCCCACCGCCAGGATATTGCCCTGCAGCGCCACGGCTGTGCCCAATTGCGATCCATTGGCACGGATGGTGCCGCCTGCCGGATCAAGCGTCTCGAAATTGACCAGCCTGGCCAAGGCACCGCCGGTAAAGTCGGCCTCGGTGAAGGTGAACAGATAGACCGCGCCAGCCCCGGTCGCGGTGTCGTTCAACCCGGCATCGTTCGGCGCACCCACCGCCAGCCGCAGGCCATCCAGCGCCACCGATGCGCCGAAGGCATCGCCAGCGCCAAGCCGGGCGACCGCAATGTTCTTGCCGCCCGAATAGCCCGATCCGATGATCGACTGCAGCACCGGGCCACTGAAGCGCGCGTCGCCAAAGGTGAACAGATAGACCGCGCCCGAATCCGGGTTGGCATTGTCCTGACCATCATCCTGCAGCGCGCCGACGGCCAGCCGGTTGCTATTGAGCGCCACCGATACGCCGAAGCTGTCCGATTGCTCCAGGCCCTTGCCGATCAGCGACAGGCCCAGCGCATCGGTATAGCCGGCCCCCAGCGTGCCGACCTGTCGGCCGCCGTTGAACTGGGCATCGGCAAAGGTGAAAAGATAGACCGCACCCGAATCGGCGACCGTGTTGGCGCGGCCATCATCGCCCAGCGACGCCATCGCAAGCCGGTTGCCATCAAGTGCAACGTCGCCAAGCGTGTCGCCAGCCTCCATGCCCAGGATAGAAAGGTTGCTACCGCCCAGAGTGCCGTAATTGATGCCGATCCGCGCGGCCAGATTGGGTGCAGCAAAGCCCGCGTCGGCAAAGGTGAAGAGATAGACCGCGCCGGAATTGGCGACGCTGTCGCTCAAACCGTCATCGAGCCTTGCGAGAACGGCCAGACGATTGCCGTCCAGCGACACCGCATCGCCGAAATGGTCGCGGCCGATGCCATCGAGGTTCGGAAGGTTGAAGTCCTTGGGGCCGGTATATCCGCCACCGATCCGGCCTTCCAGCGCGGCGCTGCCAAAGGTGGCATCGGCAAAGCTGAACAGATAGACCGCGCCGCCGACAAAGCTGTTGCCCAGGCCGTCATCGCCGAATGCACCGACTGCCAGCCTGTTGCCATCGAGCGAAACACCACCGCCGAAAAAGTCTTCGACATCAAGGGTAACGGACAGGTCATTCGGACGGGTGCTGTAACCCTGGCCGATGATCCCTGCGAGGCTCGGGGTCGAGAAGATACTGTCAGCAAAGGTGAAGAGATAGACTGCGCCGCCATCCTGAACGGTGTTGCCCGCGCCGTCATCGAACATCGCGCCTACTGCGAGCCGGTTTCCGTTGAGCGATACCCTCTGCCCGAAAAGGTCCCCGGCCTCCAGATTGTCGACCGACAGGTTCGAGCCGCCACTATAGCCCGCACCCAGCACGGCGCGCAGCTGTCCGCCGGTAAAGGCGGCATCGGCAAAGGTGAACAGATAGACGGCCCCGGCACCACCGAAACCGTTGGATTCACCGTCATCGCCGCGTGCCGATACCGCCAGCCGGTTTCCGTCCAGAGAAACCGAATGGCCGAAGATATCGTCAGCCTCCAGCGCGGCGACCGAGATGTTGTTGCCGCCGCTATAACCCGATCCGATAACGGCGGAGAGCACGGGCGTCGAAAAACCACTATCGGCAAAGCTGAACAGATACACAGCGCCTGCGTCATTTCGCGCATTGCCGGAACCATCGTCGCCGCGCACGCCAAGAGCAAGCCTGTTGCCATCGAGCGAGACCGCAAGTTCGAGGCCATCGCCCGCCTCCAACCCCGGCTGCGCAGGCGGCGACGTCGGGAAGGCGCTCGCAAAGGCCTGCAGCACCAGCCCGTACTGGCTGGGCGCGTTGACGCCATCGGCGATGATGATGTTCTTGGGGTCGAGCAGCAGCGTACCGCCGCGCTGGCCGTCGCGCGCGGTTTCCACCGTGCCGCGATAGACCAGCGTCTCCTTGCCCGAAATCTCGATCTGCCCGCCCAGGCCGCCGACCAGCCCGCCGCGCGCAATCGCATTGCCGAGGAAGGTCGTCTTCTCGTCGGACCAGATGACGATCTCGCCCGCATTGCCGCGCATGCCGATGGCCGAGACGTCGATCGTCACCGCGTCGGTGGCAACCAGTCTCAGCGCATTGGGCAGCTCGTCCGCCACCAGATTCTGGCCGCCCTGGAACTCGCCGCCCAGCCGCACCCGGCCGCCGCGGATGCCGCCCTGGGCATAGAATTGCGCCGAGAACAGGTCGAGCCTGGGCGCGCTGACATCGATATTGCCGCCAAAGCCATGGCTGCCCGAGGCACGGAACTTGCCCGAGGAGATGATCTGATCGTCCGAGACATAGCGGATCGACCCGCCATGCAGGCCGCTTGCATCGATGAACGCATCGCCGGTATCGATCGCGCGGCGGCTGGTGCGGATATCGACGCTGCCGCCCTTGCCGAGCGCGGCGTTGACCGTGATCCGCCCGGCCAGCGAGAAGCCGCCCGCATCGAGCTGGATCTTGCCGCCCGCATCCACGCCGCTGGCCGACAGGATCGAGCCAAAGGACAGGAAATCGCTGCCCGTGATGTGCGCGGTGCCGCCGGTCTTGCTGCCGTCGAGGTTGATCGTGCCATCCAGGATCGTGCGGGCGGCGCTGATCGTCAGCGTGCCGCCAGACCCGCTGGTGGCCATGGCCTGGCCCGGCGCGCTGCCATCGCCATTCAGCGACCCGACCCAGCCGATATTGCTTTCGGTATTGCTGCTGGCCTTGCCGCCCTTGCCCTTGGCGCTGCCGGTGGTCACCGCGTTGGTGGCCGACGACAGGTCCATCGCCACATTGCGGCCGACCTGCACCTCCCCCGGCGCGGTGATCGCGACCTTGGCGGCGACCAGCGAAACCTTGCCATCAGGCCCGGTCTGCAGGCTGGCGGCCTGGGGCGTGCCGATGCGCACCGACTGGTTGACCAGATCGCGCGCCGCCGAAGCCGTGATCAGCACCGATCCGCCGCGCGCATCGACGACGCCGTCGATGCCGACCAGCGCGCCCTTGTCGTCGAGCTTCGTCACCGCATCGCCGACCTGGAAGCGGATCAGATTGTCGCCGTGCAGATCGAGCGTGAAGGCCTGCGCGCCGCCAAAGGCGATGCGGCCCATATGCGCGGTGATGATGCCGTCATTGGCGACCTGCGGCGCGACGAACGCGGCGATGCCCGCATCGCGCACCGTGATCGTGCCGTGGTTGGTGACCTTCGCCCCGGCCCGGCCCGGCGTTCCGAAGCGAAGCGCGCCGCCTGCCATGAACGCCTCGTTGCCGATATCCGCGCTCGTCGCGACCAGCCCCGCGACATCGACCTTCGCGTCCTTGCCGAAGACGATGCCGTTGCCATTGATCAGATAGACCTGACCATTGGCGGTGAGCTCGCCCATGATCTGGCTGATTTCCGGCCCGGTGACGCGGTTGAGCGCGACCGAGCGGCTGTTGGGCTGGCGGAAGTCGACGCCCTCGCCCAGATTGATCGAGAAATTGTCCCAGTTGATGACGACCCGGTCGCTGGCCTGGTCGATCCGCACCCGGCCGGTGCCCTGACCGTTGATCGTCGCCTGGCCCGCGACCACCTGCCCGCCGTTCGGATTGGCATAGGCGGTCTGGGCAGCGACAAAGGCAAAGCCCGCCACGCCGGTGCGCAAAGCCACCTGCCAGCTGGGGAAATGCCGCGCGCCGTGGCGCTGCTTGCGATACAGGCTCATCGTGTTGCCCCGATCGAGAAGAAGATGCGCGGGTCGCTGCTGCCGTCCGGCGTGAAGCGCGACTTGCCGGGCCAGGCGGCATAGACCTCACCGAACAGCCCATAAGGCAGCGCGATGCGCGAACCCCCGCCTGCCGACCACAATTCGGTGACGCGCAGCTCTGCAAAATCCAGCCGCCCGCTCTGCCGCAGAATGCCGGCATCGACGAACAGGAACGGCTGCACCGTGATCCCGCCATAGCTCAGCCGGTCGTTGACCTCGATCGCCACGTTGACGCAATGGTCGCCGCCCGCCGCGCCATAGTCATAGGCCCGGCCGAAGCGGTCGCCGCCGAAGTTGCACTCGCGCGATGCCGACGCGCCGCCATTGAGGCCGATCTGCGCCTCGGCATTGACGCGGAACCGCGCGGTGCCGATCAGCGGCGCGGTCCACACCAGCGAGCCGTTGAGCGACGTGAACTCGGGATCGCCCTGGGTGCGGCTGCGCAGCGGGTTGAACCGCCCGGTCGCGCCCAGCCCGTCAATCCCCTGGCTCAGCCCCAGCCGGAACAGCCCGACGCTGCCATCGGCGGCGGCCCAGTCATAGCTGCCGTACAGCTCGTAGAACCGGCTGCGATCGTCGATCAGCGTCACGCCGAAGATGCCGCTGTCCGAATTGATCGCCGTGCCTTCCAGCCCGACGATCAGGCTGGAATTGCGCGTGCGGCGGAGCGGATAGCTGAGGCCGGCACGCACCACCTCTTCCTCGCCGCGGAACTGCAGGATGGAGAGGAAACCGCGCACTGCGCGCGACCGGGCGCGCGAATAGCTGACGGTTCCGACCAGCCCGTCATCGGTGATCGGCGCACTATACTGCACGAAGCCCGAGACAAAGCCATCGGTCGGTATGGTCGCGCGCACATCGGCGACCAGCTGGTCGCCCGGCACCAGGACCGAATTGGCGGTGGCCCCGGCGCGATACCGGCGCTCGCCCAGATTATCGCGGATCCGGTTGTCGAACTGCGCCTCGACCTCGAGCGGATCGAGATTGACCACCACGAGCAGGTTGGCCGCGCCCGGCGTCGCCTCGGACGGGCGGACAACCACCGATACGTCGAGCCCGCCCAGATCGCCGGTCGTCAGGATCGCGCGCTCCAGCTCGTCGACCATTACCGGTCCGCGCTTGATGAGCGGGGTGAAGCGGCGGCGGATCATCTCGGTCAGCCGGGTCTTGCCGACCAGCCCCGCCTCGGATTTCAGCTGCACCTCCAGCGCATCGACGCTGCCTTCGACCACCTGCAGCACGACGACGCCATTGGCGATTTCCTGCGCGGGCACGATGGCGAACGAGAGCGCAAAACCGGCATCTGCATAGACACGCGTCAGCAGATCGGCGGCGCGGTAGATGTCCGCCAGCGTCAGTTCCTGGCCCAGGAACGGCTTGAGCGGCGCCTGCAGCCGGTCCTCGTCGAGATAGTTGAAGCCGGTGATGCGGAACTTGGTGACGCGCACCTTGGCGGTATCGTCAACGCTGCTCGGGTCGGTGCGCGGGCGATCGATGGTAAAGGGCGTGCGCGGCGTGGAGAGCGGCACCTCCGCCTCGCGGTTCTCGCGCTCGAACGTGCCGGCAGGCGGGCGCACGTTGCCCGGGATCGCCTGGGCCTGGGCCAGGCCAGGCAGGCCCAGCACTGTGGCTACCAAGGCCAGGGAAACCGCACGATCAATCGCGGCCTTGCGACCGGTCTGCCAATTCAAAGTCCGCCAGCTCACCATGCGGTTCACAAAATCCAGCACCCCGAAGGGAATAGAGAGGGTGCGACCCCGCCTCGGAACGGCAGAATTCAGCCCCGCCCGGCCGGTAGACAGGCCAGCCGATCCGGACTGTGCGCCAGATCACCAAGCCTTGAAAACCGGACGATCGTCCAGTGCCGATATCCTGCAAGGATCAGCCGCTTCGTTATGAAGCCAGCAAACCTCGCCCCTGCTCGCGATTAAGCATTGGCACAGACAAAAGGCAAGCCGATGACGCTCGAGTTCCGTCAATTTGAAGATTGAATGTAAAATAACCGCGCCGCGACGGGCTGATGTCAGCGCGCGAGTGCCGCCGGGTTGCGCATCACCAGATTGTCCACGCTCACCCCCTCGGTCCAGCGGCCGGAACGGCGGAACTGGCCGATGCAATTGGGTTCGAGATAGATGATCGATACCGGTTGTTCCAGCCCGGCCAGCCGATCGACCACCGGCGCCATCACGGCATCGCCAAACGGATCGTAAAAGAAACACACCAGGTCGAGGTCGCTCGGCGGTTGATAGGCGCCTGCATCCATGCAGATGAATTCGACCGGTGCTGCGAGCGCATTCTTGGCGGCCATGATGTCGCGGTTGCGGTTGGCGATTTCGACCAGTTCGGGGGCGAATTCGACGCCGATCACCCGAGCAAAGGGAAAGCGCGCCGCCTCGAGCACCGCCCGGCCCTTGCCGCAACCGAAATCGATGAACGCGGTGCGCGCGAAATCCACCTTCAGGTCGGCAAACCAGACCGGCATGTTGACCCCGCTGCTCGCCTGATAGCGCCGGGCATGCGCGGCGAGCGCAGGATCGACCGACAGCGTGTGCAGCTCGCGCATCGCGAAGGTGTCGGTGCCCCATTGCGCATCGAACGCCTGGAACTGGCGGTCGCGGGCGCGCGCCTGCGGCGTCAGCTCGCGCGCGTGATAGGCGATGTTGTGCCCGATCAACCGCACGATTTCCGCGGCGGACCGCCCCTTCAGGCGCTGGGTGATGGACGAGAGCATATGTGGCAACGCACCTTTGCAGTTGACGGGGATCGCCCAGTTTCGGCAGGCCTAGCGATGTAGTCGCGCAAAACGGGGCTTTAAACCCGATTAACCATCAAAATGCCGCGCAGCCCCATTCCGGGCCAAGAGCGGCGCGAGAGGACATGGCCTGATGACCGACCCGATTGCTATCACCTCCCAGGGCGCGGTGGAGACCGTCACGCTCAATCGCCCCGAAGCGCTCAACGCCATGGACGAGCCGATGATCGTCAAGCTGCAGGACTATTTCCGCAGCCTGACCGAACGGCACGAGGTCCGCGTCGTCATCCTGCGCGCCGAAGGCCGGGCGTTCTGCGCGGGGCTGGACCTCAAGGGCTGGACCCCGCGCGAGGGCGAAGGCGCGGTGCATGGCGGCTGGCGCACCCAGCGCGCGATCGCGACAGTGATGCAGCTGATGCGCGCCTGCCCCCAGCCGATCATCGCCTGCGCGCAGGGCGCAGCGTGCGGCGGCGGGATGTCGCTGCTGCTGTCGAGCGACGTGCGCTTTTGCACCCCCGATTTCCGCATGAACGCCGCCTATATCCGCATCGGCCTGGGCGGCTGCGACATGGGGTCGAGCTATTTCCTCCCCCGGCTGGTCGGCAGCTCGCTCGCGGCCGAGATGATCCTGTCGGGCCGGTTCGTCGGGGCCGAGCGTGCGCTTGGCGCCGGGTTCGTCAGCGAGATTGCCGGGGCGGACGAGATGCTCGCCAAGGCTGAGGCGCTTGCCGCCGACATGCTGCTTGCGAGCCCCATGGGCCTCAGGCTCAGCAAGGATGCGCTCAATCGCAATATCGACGCGCCCGGCTTCGAGGCCGCGCTGGCGCTCGAGGACCGCCAGCAGATCCTGCTCAGCATGACCGAGGATTATGCCGAGGCCAGGCGGGCGTTCATGGAAAAGCGCGCGCCGGAATACCGGGATCGGTGAGGCCTCCAAAATCCTCCCCGAGACAAGCTCGGGGAGGATTTGGGTCAGTTGCACCCCATCGCGTCGGTCTTCTGCCGCTCGATGAAGCGGTGGACGGCCTGGATCACCACCGAGCCCTCGCCCACGCCCGAGGCGACGCGCTTGACCGAGCCCGAACGGACATCGCCCACCGCGAAAAGGCCCGGCCTGCTGGTCTCGAAAGGCGAGCAGCCATCGCCGGTGACGATGAAGCCCGCCTCGTCGAGGGTCGCACAGCCCTGCAGCCAGTCCGAGCACGGCTGCGCGCCGATCATCACGAACAGCGCGCCGGCCTCGATCCGCGTCTCCTGGCCGCTGCGCCGGTCGCGCCAGGCCAGGCCTTCGAGATGCGTGTCGCCGGTGAGCGCGGTCACCTCGCTATACGGGTGCAGCGTGATCGCGTCGGATGCCATGATCCGGTCGATCAGATAGCTCGACATCGTCGCGGCCAGCCCCTCGCTGCGCACCAGAATGTGCACGTGCGATGCATGGCGCGACATGTAGACCGCCGCCTGGCCTGCGGAATTGCCGCCACCAACCACCACCACCGCGCGATCGGCGCAAAGCTGCGCCTCGATCGCGGTCGCGGCATAATAGACGCCAGCCCCTTCGAACCGGGCATAATCGGGCAGGTCGAGCTTGCGATAGCGCGCGCCCGTGGCGGCTACCACGGCGCGCGTTTCGGCTACCGTGCCGTCTTCCAGCATCAGCCGGAAATGGCCTCCGCTGCAATCGAGCCCGGTCGCCGCGCGCGACACCGCCAGCCGCGCGCCGAATTTCTGCGCCTGGACCTGGGCGCGGCCCGCGAGTGCCTGACCCGATATGCCGGTGGGAAAGCCCAGGTAATTCTCGATCTTGCTGCTCGTCCCCGCCTGTCCGCCCGGCGCGGTGGATTCGACGATCAGCGTGTCGAGCCCCTCGGACGCGGCATAGACCGCCGCTGCCAGCCCGGCAGGCCCGGCCCCCACGACGATCAGGTCGTGCAGCCGGTGCTGGTCGATGGCCACCGCCACGCCCAGCGCATCGGCCAGATCGTGCGTGCTGGGGTTGCGCAGGATCTGCTCTTTGGAAATCACCACCGGCAGATCGGCATCGCTGAGACCAAAGCCTTCGAGGAACGCCGCGGCGTCGGGATCGGTCGAGGAATCGATCGTGCGGTGCGGATAGCCATTGCGGGTGAGGAAGGCGTTGATCCGCACCGTATCCGCGCTGCGCGCCGGACCGACCAGCGTCACCGCGCCCTGCTGATGCTGCATCAGCGCGACCCGGCGCAGGATGAAGGCGCGCATGATGATCTCGCCGATATCGGGTTCGGCGACGATGAGGTTGCGGAAATCGGCACGCTTCACCCGGATCACCTCGGTCGCGCCGACCGCCCGCCCGCTGACCAGGATCTTGCGGTCGTTGAACAGGTCGAGCTCGCCGGTGAACTGGCGCTCGCAATGGCGGTGGACGATGCCTTCCTCGCCATGATCACCATGGTCGATGATCTCGATCTCGCCCGAACAGACCAGAAAAAAGTCGACCGCGCGTTCGCCGCGACGAAAGACATGATCGCCATCGGCAAGCGCTTCGCAGGAGCCGAACCGGGCGATTCGCGCCGCCATCTCCGCGCTCAGCACCGGAAATGTCTGTTCCAGCCGGGCATAGGGATCGCTGCTGTCGACCAGCTGCGTATCAGGTGCCGAATTGCCCATATTCTAGTCCCCTTTTGCCTGACCTTAGTGCGCCGTAGCGTCAGCACTGGCCCAGCCTGCGAAAGCCTAGCATGCTATCGCGGCAATGCGTCAGTTTCTTGGCGAAGACGCCTTGCATTTGGTCATTCAGGGTGCAGATTGGCGACCAACAAACCCATTTGAGGACAAGGTGAGGATCATGACCGAAGACGAAGATCTGGAGAGCTTCCGCGCCGAGGTTCGCGCGTTTCTGGACGCCGAGCTGCCGCCCGAAAAGCGTTTCGCCGCAGACGGCTTTGCCAATAGCAGCAAGGAGCTGACCGCCTGGTGGCAGGGCGTGCGCGCCAAGCGCGGCTGGGGCGCACCCGGCTGGCCCAAGCAATATGGCGGCTGCGAATGGTCGCTCGCCAAGAAGCGCATCTTCGCCGATGAATCGACCAAGGCCGGTGCGCCTTCGTACAGCCCGTTCGGCCTGACCATGGTCGGCCCGGTGATCTACACCTTCGGCACCGAAGAGCAGAAGGCAGAGCATCTGCCGCACATTGTCAACGGCACCCGCTTCTGGTGCCAGGGCTATTCCGAGCCCGGCGCGGGATCGGACCTTGCCAGCCTGAAGACCCGCGCAGTGCGGGACGGCGACCATTATGTCGTCAACGGCCAGAAGACCTGGACCACGCAAGGGCACTGGGCCGACTGGATCTTCTGCCTGGTGCGGACCAACACCGAAGTGAAGCAGCAGAACGGCATCTCGTTCCTGCTGATCGACATGAACACGCCCGGCATCGAAGTGCGGCCGATCCGCACCATCGACGGCATGCACCATCTAAACGAGGTGTTCTTCACCGATGTGCGCGTGCCGGTGAAGAACCTGGTCGGCAACGAGAATGACGGCTGGACCTATGCCAAGTTCCTGCTCGGCAACGAGCGCGCCGGGATTGCCGGCGTCGCCCGCACCACCGGCGATCTGGTCCGGCTGCGCGAATGGGCGAGCTCGGTCGAGCATTTCATCAACCCGCCGATCAACGATCCCGTCATCGCCCAGCGGCTCGATTCGCTCGAACAGCGGCTCGCCAAGCTGGCCGCACTGGAAGCCCGCGCGCTTGAATCGCCCAGCCAGTCGGCCGAAGCGATGCGGCTGGTCGCGCCCCTGAAGCTGCTGGGGACCGAATTGTCGCAGGACGTGTCCGAACTGGCGCTGGACATTGCAGGGCCCGCTGCCCTGCCGCGCCCGGCCAATGACCCGGTCCATCCCTATGGCCAGGAAGGCGAACACGCGATGTCGGTGTTCCTCTTCGGCCGCGCCCAGTCCATCTATGGCGGCACCAACGAGGTGCAGAAGAACATTCTCGCCAAGATGATGGCTGCAGGGATCTGAGGGCGACCTCGACCAACCATTCCTCCCCGTTTGTGTCGAGCAAAGTCGAGACACGTGTGCGCACGTCGCTCGATAGGCTCGGGACAAACGGGTTTAGTGACAGGACCAGATTTTCATGTTCGCACCCAATGATGACCAGCAGCTGCTGATCGACAGCGCCCGCCGCTTCACCCAGAAACATTATGCCGACGACAGGCTCGGCCAGATGGGAGAAGCTCCGCTCAACACCGCGCTCTGGGCCGAAATGGCCGAAGCCGGATGGCTGATGCTGCCCTTTGCCGAGGCCGATGGCGGCCTGCAGGGCGAAGGCCAGTCGGGCCTGGGCGATTGCGTCAGCCTGTTCGAGGTGCTGGGCGAAGGCCTGGTGGTCGAGCCGGTGCTGGCCAGCACCATCCTGGCCGGCGGTCTGATCGCCGCCGCACCTGAATCGCAGAGCCGCAGCGACCTGATCGAAGCCATCGTCTCGGGCGGTGCGCCGGTGGGCGTGGCGCTGCACGAACCGCGCGCGCGGCACGACATCTGGTATTGCGAGGCGAAGGCGACGAAGAGCGGCGACGGCTGGACGCTGAGCGGCCACAAGTCGCTGGCCCATGGCGCTGCCGCCGCCGAGACCATCATCGTCCTCGCCCGGATTGAGGGTGAGCCGGGCAGCGGTGCTGCTGGTCTGGGCCTGTTCCTCGTCCCCGCCGATTGTGCGGGCGTCACCGTTACCCCTTATCGCCTGCGCGACGACCATTGGGTGGCCGATGTGAAGCTGGAAGGCGCAGCGCTTGGCGCCGACGCCCTGCTGCTGGGTCCCGGCGCGGCTGGCGAAGCGCTGGAAAAGGTGATCGACAAGGCCCGGCTGCTGCTGGCAGCCGAAGGCACCGGCATCATGCGCCGCGTGTGCCTGGCCACCCAGGCCTATACCATGGACCGCAAGCAGTTCGGCGTGCCGCTCGCCTCGTTCCAGGTGCTGCAGCATCGGATGGTCGACATGCAGGTCGCCTTCGATCAGGCGCGCTCGCTGGTCTATGAGGCGGTGACTCACGATGCCGCAGGCGATTCTGCCGAAGCCACCCGCGCCGCGCGCGCCGCCTATCGCGCGGTCAGCGAGGACGGTGTCGAGGTCGGCAAGCAGGCGATCCAGCTGCACGGCGGCATGGGCATGTCCGAAGAACTGCCGCTAGGACGCGCGCTGCGCCGCCTGCTGGCGATCCGCCAGGCGTTCCCGCTATAAACTCTTGCCTCAATTGCACCCCGTCACCCCCGCGAAAGCGGGGGTGACGGGGGATTGGTGACGGGGATGCATCCTCACCGAAACGGCAAGCGCATCGCCCAGCCGAAGCGCGCCGTTTCCTGCCCGGGATAATCGCTGAGGCCGATCGCCATCGCATCATGCCCGCCGCTGGGGCGCGCGCGATAGGTGCGGAAGACCCTGTCCCAGACCGACAGGCAGAAGCCATAATTGCTGTCATGCTCAATCCGTCGGGTGCTGTGATGCACGCGGTGCATGTCGGGCGTGACGATGACCAGCCTCAGCACGCTGTCCAGCCACAATGGCAGCGCCAGATTGGCATGGTTGAACATCGGCAGCAGCGCCAGCAGCAGTTCGAACACGATCAGCGCCCATAAGGGCGCCCCCAGCGCCAGCGCGACGCCCATCTTGAACAGCATCGACAGGCCGATCTCGATCGGATGGAATCGCAGCGCGGTCGACATGTCGAGATCGCGATCGGCATGGTGTACCCGGTGAATTCGCCAGAGCAGCGGAATGCGGTGCGTCGCCCAATGCTGTGCCCAGACGGCGAGATCGAGCAGCAGGATCGCGAGCAGGCCCTGCGCCCAGCCGGGCAGGCCGGTCATCGGCAGCAAGCCGAAATCGGGCTGCGGCGCATAGCCGGTCACCGCGCCGGACAGCGCGATGAATATCAAGGCCTGCACCCCGCGTTCGACCGGCATGTTGACGAGGACAAAGCCGATATGCGCAGGCCAACGCCGCGCCAGCGGCAGGCTGCGCCGGCGGCGCGGCCAGATTGCTTCAGCCAGCAGCAGCGCCAGCGCCGTGCCGACCAGCACCGCGCTGATCAGCCAGGGCTGGCTGCTGGCGATCATGATGCCGCTGCGGCTTCGGCGTCCAGGCCCTGCTCGGCCATGGTCGGATAGTCGGTATAGCCTTCGGGCGTGCCGCCATACCAGCGCGCGGGATTGTCCGGGTTGAGCGGCGCTGCGGCGGCCAGCCTTGCGGGCAGGTCAGGATTGGCCAGAAAGGTGCGGCCAAAGCTGATCGCGTCGGGAATGCCGCCCGCCATCGCGGCGATCGCCTTGTCGCGATCATAGTCGCTGTTCAGCACCAGCGGGCCTTTGAATACCTTGCGGATCTGCGGGCTGACCGGCGGCACATCGCTGGCGCCAAAGGTGCCGTCCATCGGCGGCTCGCGCAGTTCGAGAAACGCGATTCCGATCCTGTCGAGCAGCGCGGCTGCTGCAGTAAACGTCTCTTCCGGCGTCGCATCGTTGACGCCCTGCGTCTCGCCATTGGGCGACAGACGAACCGAGACATGGTCGTGGCTCCACACCTCAACCAGCCGTTCGGCAATCTCGCCGAGCAGGCGGATGCGGTTTTCGATCGGGCCGCCATATTCGTCGTCTCGCAGGTTGGACGAGGAGCGGATGAACTGGTCGATCAGATAGCCATTGGCGGCATGAATCTGCACGCCATCGAACCCGGCCTTGCGCGCATTTTCGGTGGCGCGGGCATAGTCGTCCAGAATGCGCGGCATTTCCGCGACTTCGAGCGGGCGCGCGGTGTCATAGGGCTTCAGCCCCTCATAGGTATGCGCATGATAATCGAACCGCGTCGCCGAGGCAGAGACCGGGGGCTTGCCGCCGTTGAAGTCCGAATGCACCAGACGCCCCATATGCCACAGCTGGCAGATGATCCGCCCGCCCGCCTTGTGCACGCGCTCGACCACCGGCTTCCAGCCTTCGACCTGCTCGTCGTTCCAGATGCCGGGCGCAAAGGGGGTGCCCAGGCCTTCCGGGCTGATGCCGGTGGCTTCGGAAATGATCAGCCCGGCGCTGGCGCGCTGCGCATAATATTCACCCATCAGCGGCACCGGCACATGCGCCTTGGTTGAGCGGCAGCGGGTCAGCGGCGCCATCAGGATGCGGTTGGGGCAGGCTATCGCGCCAAGCTGGACGGGATCGAACAGGGTAGGCATAGGCGGCATCTCTCCAAAGCGCTCTTTCGGGGAAAGCCCCGCGCGCGTGTTTAACCGAATGGCTAAAGGCCGACCATGACAAAAGCAACCGAGCGGGGCGGAATCCTGGCCATTCTCGCGCTGATCTTCGCCAATGTGGCGCTCGCCTTCGGGCCGCTGTTCGTGCGGATGGCCGATACCGGGCCGGTTTCCGCCGGATTCTGGCGGCTGACGCTGGCGCTGCCGGTGCTGATCGTTATCGCCTTGCAGCAGCGCGAACCGATGACGGGCTATCGCAGCGCCATCTGGTGGATGCTCGCTTTGGGCGGTGTTGCCTTTGCGCTCGACCTGGCCAGCTGGAATTTCGGGATCGAGCGCACCAAGCTCGCCAATTCGACGCTGTTCGGCAATATGGGCAGCGTCATCATGGTGATCTACGGCTTCGTCATCAGCCGCGCCTGGCCGCACAAGGCCGAAGCAGGCGCGGTGCTGCTGGCGATCATCGGCGCCGGGCTGCTGATGGGCAGCTCGTACGAGCTTGATGTCCGCAATCTCGTCGGCGACCTGTTCTGCCTGCTCGCCGGCATCCTGTACGTCGTCTATCTGCTCAGCATCCGGCATGTCCGCAATGACCTGGGCAGTTGGTCGGTGCTGGTCTGGTCCACCGTTTTCGGCATCGCGCCGTTGCTGGCGATCGCGCTGGCGCTGGGCGAGCCGGTCTGGCCGACCGACTGGACGCCGGTGCTGCTGCTCGCGCTGGTATGCCAGCTCTTCGGCCAGGGGCTGATGGTCTATGCGGTCAGCCATTTCTCGCCCGTGGTGCTGGGCATTGCCCTGCTCAGCCAGCCCGCGATCGCCGCGGTCATCGGCTGGCAGGCCTTTGGCGAACGGCTGTCGGTCAACGACACCATCGGCATGGTCGCGATCGGCGCGGCGCTGGTGCTGGTTCGGCTGCCCGAGGCCCGGCGCGCGGCGCGGCTTGCAGCTTCGCCTCCGGCTCCCTAACTGTTCAAGGCACCCAAGGAGGCACCCTTCATGTACCGCCCGACCAAGATCGACACCCTGCCCGCCGACCCGACGATGGACGAGGTCCGGCAGTTCCTGCCGCCGTTCATTGCGGATGAGGCGGTGTTCGATGGCTGGACCCCGGCGGCGCGCGATGCCGCTGCCAGCGCGCAGGGCGTGGAGGCCGGGCTCGCTGCCCTTGCCTTCGATCATGGGCCGATGGACATGATCGATGCCTGGATCAACCATATCGACGCGCAGATGATTGCGGCCTTCCCGCCCGAGCGCATCGCCGCGATGAAGATCCGCGAACGCATCCGCGCGCTGGTGGCCTTCCGGTTCGAGGCGGTGGCCCATCAGCGCGAGGCCCTGCGCCGCGCAACATCGATCATGGCGCTACCCGCCAACCTGGCCCGCACCGCGCGCATATCGTGGCGCACGGCAGACCTGATGTGGCGGCTGGCCGGCGACACCGCGACCGATTACAACCACTATACCAAGCGCACGATCCTCTCGGGCGTCTATGGCTCGACCCTGATGGCGTTTCTCGACGACGAAAGCCCCGATTTCGCCGACACGCACGCGTTTCTCGAACGCCGCATCGACAATGTGATGCAGTTCGAGAAAGCCAAGGCCAAATGGACGAGCAAGGGCGAAACCCTGAGCCTGTCGCGCTTCCTGGGACGGTTGCGCTACCCGGCGCGGTAACCGGGCGGTGACTTGACCTACGACGTAATTGCCGGGGTCCCGGCGCTGCTGCATCCTGATCGGCATCGACCACAGGAGCATGATACATGACAGCCGCCACAGACCCTCTTTCGATCGTCCAGGCCTTTCTGAAGGCCATGGAGCCGCTCGACTATGACACCGCGCTGCAATGGGTGGCGGCGGACTGCGCCTATACCAATCCGCCGCCGCTTGGTTCGGTACAGGGTCCGGCGGGGATCAGGGCAGTGCTGGAACCGTTCTTTTCGCCCACGGTCGAAAACGAGTTCCGCGTGCTGCGCCATGCGGTCAATGGAAGCACCGTGATGCTCGAGCGGCTCGACCGGCACCGGCTGGCGGACAAATGGGTCGAGCTTCCGGTGACAGGCGTGTTCGAGGTGAAGGACGGCCTGATCGTCTATTGGCGCGATTATTTCGATGTCGCGACGATCATGTCCGAATGGCCCGTGGGCTGACGGCCCGGTTAACGCTTCTGCGGCGTTCGGTCCTGCAACGGGACATTGCGCACGGCCAGGCTGATGGGCCGCCGGGGCAGCTTGCCTGAAAGTAGCAAGCGGCGTATCTGAAATTCCTCCAGATCGGGGGGATTCTCTGTGGCCGCCATTGCTGTGTTCAATCCCAAGGGCGGGGTGGGAAAGACCACGCTGGCCGTCAACCTGGCCTGGGAGGCAGCCCATGCCGGCAACCGCACCTTGCTGTGGGATCTGGACGGCCAGGGCGACAGCACCGCGCTTCTGGTCACCACGCGCCAGCCGCCCCGGCTGGATGCCGCGCGGCTGATGCATGGCATTGCAGAGATCGGCACGCATATTCTGCCCAGCAAGGTGGCGGGTCTCGACGTGCTGGTCCCCGATGAAGAGATGCGGCGGACCGACAACTGGTTCGTCCATATGGCGCAGCAGCAACGGCTGGCCCGGCTGTTCGTGGAATTGAAGGAGCGCTACGACCGGATCGTGATCGACTGCCCGCCGGGCCTGGGCGACACCGCGCGCAAGCTGCTGCTGGTGGCGGATCTGATCATCGTGCCGGTCATCCCCGCCCCGCTGGCGCAACGCGGGCTTGAACGGGTGCGCCATTATGTGACCCACAAGCGCGGACGGCATGCGCCCATCCTGCCGATCTTCTCGATGGTCGATCGACGCCGTTCGCTGCACAAGGCTGCACTGGCCGAGCATCCGGACTGGCCCGTGGTACCGATGACCAGTGCGGCCGAGCAGATGACCAGTGCGCAGTTGCCGCTGGGCGCAATTGCTCCCCAAGCACCTGCCGCGCAGACATTCCGGCGGCTGTGGAACGGCATCGACAGCAAGCTGTGTCAGATGCGGCTGGCGCGCAAGGTGGTTCCGGGGGTGGTGATGCCCCGCTTCGATCCGCAGGGCGCGGCGGCCGGTCCGCTGGCGGGCGGACCTCCGCAGCTCTGATGCCTGCTGCGCCTTATTTCGGCGCGATCCGCTTCCAGGCTTCGGCGATTTCGGCGAGCATCTGGCGTGCGGACATCAGCACGTCGACCTTGTCCGGGCTCATCGCGGCATTGATGCGGCGGCTGGCTTCGCGATAGATGCGAGCCAGCGCGAGCGCCAGTTCACCGCCCTTGTCGAAATCCAGGCTCTCTTCCAGCGCGATGACGATGGCAGAGGCGCGCGCGCGGGCCTGGATCATCGGCACGGCCTCGCCGCGCTGGGCATGGCGGATCGCCGCATCGAGCCGAAGCAGCAACTCGTCGAACAGGATCACCACCAGCTGGTGCGGATTGGCACCTTCGACACGGCTGACCGTATCGACGGCCTGATAGCTGCCCATGTGGCGACGAGGCGAGATGAAGCTCATGCGGATTTCCTTGTCATTCTATCTGTTTTAGTTGCTGTCGCTGTTGGTCCAGACGGACACCTGCTGCTCGATATAGCTCTGGGTAGAGCGGAGCACGGTCAGCTGGCGGTCCATCGCGGCAAAGGTCTTTTCCAGCTGCTCGCGATACTTGTCGCTGTCCTCTTCGACCTTCTCCATCATCTTGGTGAGGTCGCTGGCGATCTTGTTCAGCCGGTTCTGCGCGCCGGTGAGCGACCCGTTGGGGTCCTTCAGGCCGGTCTTGATGTCTTCGAAGGCCTTGGCCAGGCCGGGATTGCCGGCGGTCGGTGTGGCGGGCTCCAGCATCCGGCCGATGCCCTCGGGATCGGCAGCGAGCGCGCGGTCGAACTTGGCGGAATCGAGCGTCAGCGTGCCATCGCGGTTCGTCTTCACGCCGATATCGGCCAGCGAACGGAAGGTTCCGGTATCGGTCAGCGCCTTGGTGGTCAGCGACGCCATGGAGCGCATCATGTCGCGCGCGGCGCGTTCACCGGCCAGCGGTCCACCGCTCGCGCCATCGATGCCCGGCGCAGTGGCGGAGTTCAGCGCACCGCGCAGATCGTTATACGCGGTGACGAATTCGTTGACGATGTCCTTGACCGAGGTGGTCGGCTGGTCGCCGCTGATCACCACATTGGTGCCGGGCGCAGCGGTCAGCAGGTTGATGCGCACGCCGGGAACGGCGGTGTCGATCTGGTTGCTGGAATTGGTCAGCTGGATGCCGTTGACCTGCACGACGCTGTTGGCCGCGCTGGTGACCGAGTTCATCCCCGCGCCACCTGCAGGCGGAAAGGCGAACGCATCAAGCGCCGCAGCGCCGCCCGATCCGGTGACGGTGAAGCTGTTGGCCGCGCCCTCTGCACCGCGCAGCACCAGCCGCGAACCGCTATTGTCGGTGACGATGCTGGCAGTGACGCCGCTGTTGGTCGCGTTGATCGCGTCGCGCAGGCCGCCGAGCGAATTGTTGGTGGAATTGATGGTGACGTTGAAGCTGCCCGCCGCCGAGTTGATCGTCAGCGATCCTTCGCCGACCTGCGCGCCGCTGGCAAAGCTGGTGGCCGAAACCACGCTTTGCGCCGATGCGAGCTGCGTCACCTGAACCGTCGCCGGCAGGCCCTGCGGCTTCTGGCCGGGGATGAAGCTTGCTGCGACCAGATCACCACGAGTGGAGACGAGATTGCCGGTCAGCTGGCGGCCATTGAGCACTTCGCCCAGCGCCTTGGAGAAGGTTTCGAGCGCCGACGAGGCCGAGGCCAGCGCGGAAATGCGCGCCTGGTTGAGGTTCTGCCGGTTGCGAACCTCGGACTGCTTCGGCTCCAGCTGGGCCGTCACGAGATCATTCACCAGCTCGGCGCTGTTGACGCCGGTAAAGCCGGTGATGAGATTGGAAATTCCGCTATTCGTGACCATCGCCATATCCTCTTGAAAGGATTAACGGCTGGGGCCAGGCCGCCTTAAGGGGTTTTGGGTTCATTTCTGCGGTTTGCCATCCATATCGAACCGCAGGTCTTTGGGTATGTCGAGTTCGGGCTGGCCAAAGCCGACATCCATCTTCTCGTTGATGCGAAAAACAAAGGCGAGCAGCGTGGCAGCCGCCAGATACAGCCGCTCGTCGATCAGTGCGCCGGGCTTGGACGTGAAATAGATGGCGCGGGTCAGGTCCGGGTAGCGCAGGATGGTCAGGCCCTTTTCCATCGCCAGTTCGCGCATCGCCTGGGCAATCGCGCCACGGCCGCGCGCCAGCACCACCGGCGCGGGATCGCGTTCCCGGTCATAGCGCAGCGCGATGGCGAAATGGGTCGGGTTGACCAGCAGCACGGTGGCATCCTCCACCGCCTTGCGGGTGGAACCGTTGAGCATCTCGTACTGGCGGCGGCGGACGGCCTGTTTCAGCTCCGGCGAGCCTTCGACCTCCTTGTGCTCGTCCTTGACCTCCTGCTTGGTCATCATCAGCTTCTGGTTGCGCTGAAACCATTGCGCGGGAACGTCGATCATCGCGATCAGCCCCAGACAGCCCGCCATCACCATCAGGGTCATCGAGAACAGGTTGCCGAATGCGGCAATGCCCTGGCGGACATCGCCATGGCCGAGCTCCGCCATTTCGGGCAGCATCGACATGATCATCACCACGCCCACGGTGCCCATCAGCGCGACCTTGGCGATCGATTTGACCAGCTCGATCAGGCCGTGCGTGCCAAACATGCGCTTGAGCCCCGACATCGGGTTCATCTTCGACGCCTTGGGTGCGACCGCGCTCCAGCGAAAGCCCAGCGAACCGAGCGACGCCGGGGTCGCGACACAGGCAATCAGCAGAAACAGGAACAGCCCGCCAAAGGGCAGGGCGAGCGGGGCCAGCAGCGTCAGCGTGCGCTGGCCGACATTGAAATCGGTAGCCTGATAGATGTCGAACACCAGGGCCGCGCGCAGCATCCCGGCGATCGAAGAGACCATCATGTCGCCGAACAGCACGAACGCCATCGTACCGCCGATGATGATCATCGCGGTACCCAGTTCCTTGGACTGAAGAACATCCCCTTTCTCACGCGACTCCCTGAGCCGCTTGTCAGTTGGGGCTTCTGTTTTTTCACCACCACCGGATGGGCCGTCTGCCATTGCGTCAGCCCTCCCCTGCCATCACTTCGGACTGTTCCAGCCCGGTTTCCATCGCCCGCATGATGCCATCGGCCAGAACCGGCGCGGCCATGGCGAGCAGGACGATCCCGGCCAGCACCGCAACCGGAATGCCGACCGAGAACAGGTTGAGCTGCGGTGCGGAGCGGGCGAGCATCGCCATTACCAGCTGCACGATGATCAGCGCCGCACCCACCGGCAGCGCGATCACCAGCCCCATCGAGAACAATGACGCGCCGAATTCGACGAGATTCATGATCAGCCGGGGCGAGAGCATCGCATCGCCGGGCGGCAGCGCCTCATAGCTGTGCACGATGATCGCGATCAGCATCAGATGGCCGTCCATCGCCAGCAGCAGCAGCACCGCGATGATCGACAGGAAGCTGCCGATCACGGGGCTCGACTGGCCGCTTTGCGGATCGGCCATCGAGGCAAAGCCCAGACCCATCGCGTTGCTGATCAGTTCGCCCGCGACGAATGCGGCGGAATAGCCGATCTGCAGCGCAAAGCCGATGGCGACGCCGCAGACGATTTCGCCGATGATGAACAGAAAGCCTGTATAGCTGACCAGGGTGGTGTCGGGCAGGCTGATCGATACCGAGTTGGCGGCAGCGATGCCGATCATCGCCGACAGGATGATCCGCACCTGCAGCGGAACGGCGGTTGCGCCGAAGACCGGGGCCGCCATCAACGCCGCGCCGGGCCGGATCATCGCCATGATCCAGATCCACAATTGCGCTTCGACAGAGGCAAAGCCCGGTGCGATCACAGCAGCAGGTCCGGAATGCGGCTGTAGATCTCGACCGTGAAGTCGGCGATCAGGTACAGGATCGATCCACCGAACAGGGCGAGAATGACGCCCAGCACGACCAGCTTGGGCACGAAGCTCAAGGTCGCCTCGTTGATCGAGGTGGCCGCCTGGACCATGCCCAGCAGCACGCCGACCAGCAATGCGGGGATCAGCAGCGGGGCCGAAGCCAGCGCGGTAATCCACAGCGTCTGCTGCGCCAGGCCAATGAAATAGTCGGTCTGTTCCATGTTCCGGGTCCGTCCTGGCGCGTCAGTTCACGAACGAACCGGCGAGCGAGCCCATGGTGAGCGCCCAGCCGTCGACCAGCACGAACAGCAGCAGCTTGAACGGCATCGATATGATCGTGGGTGACAGCATCATCATGCCCAGCGCCATCAGCGTGGAGGCGACGACAAGGTCGATGACCAGGAACGGCAGGAAGATCATGAAGCCGATCTGGAACGCGGTCTTGAGCTCGCTGGTGACAAAGGCAGGCAGCAGGATCGAGAACGGAATGTCCTTCGGCGCGGCGACGGGCTTGGCCTTGGCCATGTCCATGAACAGCTTGAGGTCGGTCTGGCGCGTCTGCTTGATCATGAACTTGTGGAATTCTTGCGCCGAGATCTGCACCGCAGTCTCCAGCTCGATCGCATCGGCGGCGTAGGGTCCGACCGCACGGTCGTTGATCTGGGTGAATGTGGGGGCCATCACGAACATCGACAGGAACAGCGCGAGGCCGATCAGCACCTGATTGGGCGGCGTCTGCTGCAGGCCCAGCGCCTGACGCAGGATCGACAGCACGATGATGATGCGCGTGAAGCTGGTCATCATCAGCACCATCGACGGCAGGATGGTGAGCAGACCCATGACCACCAGGATCTGCAAGCTGAGCGTGAGCGGCTTGCCATTGCCGGCGACATCGTCAAGCGCCTGGCTGAGCGCTTCGGACGCGCCGGGCGTGCCGGTGGCAGAGCCGGTGGCGGTCTGGGCCGGGACCGTGACCGGGTTGGCGGCAGGCGCAGCGGGGGCTGCCGGATCGGTCGCAGCGCCGGTCGCTGCAGGGGCGGCAGCGGCGGGTGCCGGTGCCTGCTGCGCGATGGCGGGGGTGGCAGCCGTCACCAGGGACAGCGCCAGCAGCGCTGCTGCAGCGGTCTTGCGGACCCAACTCTGTGCAGAGAGGAAAACGCTCATGCGCCGCGCTCCCGAAGGGCGGAAAGCAGATCGCGGTTATGTCCGGCCAGCGCCGCCGGGGGGGGTGTAGCGCTGGCCGAACCGGTTCCGGCATCGGCGCTGGCGATCGTGTCGATCCGCGCACGCGTTACCGAAAGCAGAATTTTCTGTCCGGCGAACTCGACGACCGCGAGCTTGCCCGAAACCCCCATGCTGACCGTTTCGGTCACCTTCAGCTCGCGCTGCTGGCCGCCCATCTCGAGCCGGGCCATCATGCCGGGCTGGTATTTGCGGTAGAGCCAGAGGCTGCCGTAGATCATGCCGCCCATCACCGGCAGCATGATCAGGAGTTTGATGATGTAATAGGTCATGCCGGTCCGCTTCCAAGTCCTTGTCGCCGTGCCGCCGGATCATCCGGCGCTTGCGACAGGGACTTGCAAAGCAGTCCGGTCAGATGCGCCGTTCGACCCGTGCGTGGCCGACGTTTTTCGACACCACCTCGGCCACCCGGATTCCGAACCGGCCATCGATGGTCACGACTTCCCCTCTTGCAACCAGCGTGCCATTTACGTTGATATCCAGAAGATCATTGGCCTGGCGGTCCAGCTCGACCACCGATCCTTCGGAAAGCTCCATGATTTCCGCCAGCCGCAGCGATGCGCTGCCGACCTCGACCGAAAGCCGCACGGGGATGTCCGCCAGGAAGCGGTAATGATTTGCCGCCTCGTGCAATCCGTTGCCGCCCATGTCGAAGGGGTCTGCCGGTGCGCCCAGCAGCGGTGCTTCGGTCATATCGCTCATGTCGGGATTTATCCTCTTTCTATGGTTTCGATGCGGAACGCCGCCAGGCCGTTCTGTTCACCCAGGCTGCCCCGCGCGAAAATGCGGTCGCCGATGATCAGCGGCAGGTTGCGCGCCGGTGGAATGGGAATGATGTCGCCGGGCTTCAGATCGGCCAGCTGCGGCAGGGTCAGCACCGGACGGGCCAGCACCGACCGCGCCGGCAGCGTCACATGCGCCAGTGCCTGCGACATCTGGTCGCGCCAAGCCGGATCGGGCAGCTGCTCGTCGGTAAAGCCGGCAGGCGTCAGGCACTGTTCGGCGGCCTGCAGGCCATCGAGCGGATAGACCAGCTCAAGCTCGTAACGGATATTGTCGGGCAGCGTGATGCGGAAGCGCTGCACCACCATCCGCGCCTGGGGCGAGGCAACGCGCGCGCCGTCGACCGTGGTCGAATGGCCTGCGGCGTGGCAGGAAAAGCTGCCGACCTCGTTCCAGGATGCACCCACCCGCTCGCCGATGGCGCGTGCGACACGGCCGATCAGGCGGATATCGGTCTGGGTGAATTCCTTCTTGGGCGCGGCCATCTCGCGCGGGGCACCGCCGAAGAACGCATCGAGCATCGCCGAGACGAACACCGGCTCCATCTTCAGCAGCACGCGGCCCTGCATCGGGGCGAGCTGAAACTGGCTGATGCTGACCAGCTCGGCCTGGCGGTCGCACCAGACGTCGAACTGGGTGAACTCGGCATCGGGCGCATCGACGCGCAGCTTGACCCCGGCAATCGGCTCCAGCGCATTGCGCAGGCCGACACACATCGATCGCGCGACCCGGCGCAGCACCGGCACCACCGTCTTCTGATCGGCATCGGCCTTGGCAAAGCTGTGCTCGGCCGGGCGACGCTCGGCCTGGGCCGGGGTCGCGCCGTCTGCGGCATCCAGGATGGTATCGGGGCTGCTCATCTGCGCTCTCGATCTTGGGCTTACTGAACCACGAAGCTGGTGAAATAGACGTCCTCGACCCCGGCAAATCCGGTCTTGTCGACAAGCACGTCGTTGATCACCTTCTTGAGCTGCCCCTTGAGCATCTCCTTGCCCTCGAGCGTTTCAAGCTGAACCGGATCGAACTCGCTGATCGACATCAGCACCGCAGAGCGGATCGCGATATTGTGCTCGGTCAGCGCGGCGGGGACCTTCTCGTCGAAATAGGTCGACACCGCGAGCGACATCTGGGCGAAGCCGCCGCCGCCGCGCAGATTGGCGGTGAAAGGCTCTTCGATCGGCAGATAGGTGACCTTGAACTTGGCATCGAGATGGCTGCCCGATGCGACCTGCTTCAGCCCTGCGGCCTTGGCGGACACGGTCGTGCCATCCTTCAGCACCACCTTGGGCGCATTGGGGTCTTCATGCTCCCCGCCACCCACCATGCCGGCGGCAAAAAAGCCTGCAGCCGCACCGCCACCGCCCAGAACCAGGACGGCGACAAGCGGAATGAGCAGCTTCTTGACCATGCCGCCCTTCTTTTTCGGTTCCTTTTCGGTTTCAGCCATTTCTCGGTTCCCTCAAGAGAATTTCTTGCATTCAAAAGTTCAAGCGTAGCGGACATTGCCGCGCGGACGTCGGGGTGCGGGGGCCGCATCGGCCTGTCCGTCGGACGTGGTTGCGCGTTGTGCGGCATCACGCGCCGAGGCGCTTTCCGCACCGGACTGGCCGCGCTGCTGCTGCTGCGCCGATCCGTTCTGCGTTCCGGGCGACTGCTGGCGCAGTTCGACGGTCACTTCGGCATTGCGCTGGCCATTGGCGCGCAGATCCTGCTCCAGCCGGTGCTGCGAGCTGACCAGCGTATCGCGAACTGCGTCATGCTCGGTCACGATGCGCACCTGGTCACGCTCGGGTCCGGCCAGCATCTCGATATCGATGCGGCCGAGATGCTCGGGCATCACCTGGATCTTCACCATCTGCCCGCCATCGGCGAGCCGCGCGATCTGGCTTTCGATGCCCGCGACGAAACCGGCATCAAAGGCCAGATTCTGGACCGGAACCTGCGCCGGATTGGAAGCGCCGAGGGGCGCGCCAACATTGGCGGGCTGCTGGACCTGGGGGCTCACGGCGTTGAGCGCGGCGGCCCAGGCGGGCGGCACAGCCTCGATCGACTGGACGACGCCCTGTTCGGCGCTGAGGCTGGAGATCGCAGGCTGGATGCCGGGATCGGCCAGGTCGAACAATGCCGACAGGGCCTCTGCCGGACGCGGCGCCTGGACTGCACCTTCGACCATGCGGCGCGCAGGCGCGCTGATCGGCGCGCGCGTCGCACTGGTGCGCGGAGCGGGCGCTGCGGTCTGTGCCTGGGCCGGAGCGGTCATCGCCATGGGTGCAGCCTCAGCGGCATCGGGGACCTGCGCCGGGGCTGCGGGCTGAACCTGGAGCTGGGCCTGGGCCTGAGCCTGAGCCTGAGGTGCGGGCTGCGCTACGCCCTGCGGCAATGTCGGCGCTGCGGCGGTGATGGTTTGTTCAACCGACTGCACGAGCGGTGCGGCCGGTGCGGGCGGCGTGGCTGCGGCCTGATCCGGGGCGGGCGAGATCAGCTGGCCCGGTTGCGGCGCGGCGGCGGCGGGTGCCGGGATGCCGGGCTGCTGTGCGGGCGCGGACCGTGCGGCACGGGGCGTCAGTGTATCGATCGGCGCAGCGACGGCTTCGCTGACCACCGGCGCGGGCACAACGGGGGCATCAGCCACCGCAGCCATGGGCATCGGTTGCACGATGGCAGGCTGGACAGTCTCGATCGGAGCCTGAGCCAGGCGCGCCTTGCGCCCATGCGGCAGCTCAGAGGAGAGGGTCGTCGGCGCGGCGGTCTCAGCCGAAATGGGCTGATCAACCTCGGCCACGGACTCTGCTGTCACGCCCAGAGGCGCGGGCGCGAGGGGTGCCGGGGCCACAGGATCGACCGCGGCCGCAGCTGACTGTCCGAGCGGAGCTTGGGCCTGGGCGGCCGTCAGCGGATCGCTGATCGGTGCGCGCGCGGCGGGCTGAACCGGACCTGCCGCCTCATGCAGGGCGGCGGGCTGGCGCGGCGCTTCCGGCGCGGCTTCGGCGGCGATACGGGTGGTCCCCAGATCGGTCACCGGTGTTTCGGGACGAGGCGCCTGAACCGGCGCGATCGCCAGCGGCAGGGCGTGCACGATCGGCGTTTCGACCTGGATCGTCTCGTCCGCATTCTCGGCGCGGCTGCGCGGACGCGGCGCGGCGGGGCTCACGCTGTCCGCCGCCACAGGCTCGGCTTCGGCCGGAAGCTGGGCTTGAATCGGCATCGGTGCATCGGAGCGGATCAGATTCTTCAGATGCGGCACATCGGCTGCGCGCGGCAGCGGCTGCACCGTCACCGGCACCTGCGTGCCGGCCTGGATCGGCAGGCTCGGGGCTTCGGGCTCTGCCACCGGAGCGGCGGGGGCCTTCGCCTGGGCCGGCGTGGCAACGGGCGCAGCGGGTGCCGGGGCGATCGTAGCGGCCCCGGTGAGCGCAGCCTCGATCAGCTGCGATGCACTCGCCTCTTCGGGAAGCGGCGCGACAACGGGCGTTGCAAGTGCGACCGGTACCGGCGCAACGCTGGGTGCTTCAGCTGCTGGCACAGTGATGGCAGCGCCGTCCACAGCCAGCGCGCTGGGCTGCGCAGGGACAGCCACATCCGCCAGCGTTGCGGCAAAGGCGCCCTCGCCTGCCCCCGGCAGCACGGCGGCAGGCGCAAGCATGCCCGCAACGGAGGCTTCCGTTCCGGACATCAGCGCGAGCTGGCTGGCAAAGGGGTTGGCGTCAAGGCTCATGCCAGACTTGACAGCAGGAAGCGTGCCAATTGAAAGTGAAAGCAGCGACGACCCCGAGAGCGTCTGCATCATGTCCTGGCTCATTCCTCTGCCTCCTTTGGATATTTTCTCTTGAGCGGCAGGCGCGCGGCCTTGCGTTCGGCGGTCTCATCCGCCGCTGCAATGGCTCTGCCCAGCAGCTTTGATGTGGTTTCACGGTCGATATAGGCGGCAGTGCGTTGCCGCTCCGCCTGGGCAAGGTGTTGCCGCGCCCGGCCCAAGGCGACGTTGATCTCGCCATCCGCGCGGATCAGGCGCTGGGCGAGCTCAAGCTGCGCGTGCAGCGACGCGCCATTGGCGCAGTGCCCAGCATCAAAGGCATTGTCGCGCAGCCGCTTCAGCCGCTCGGCATTGTTGACCAACGTGGCCTCGTTGCGCTGCGCAGCGGCAGCGGCGCCGATGGCCAGCTTGACCTGCGCCTCGCGCACCGCGTGCACCCGTTTCCAGGATTTGGGCTTCAGGCTCATGCGCCAAAGCTCTGCAACAGTTCAGCGACGCTCTCGTCCAGGTCGATCCGGTCGTGCGGTCCCTGGCGGATGAACGCCAGCAGATCGGGCCGGCGCGCCACAGCCTCGTCGATATTGGCGTCCGATCCCTCGCGATACGCCCCCATCAGCAGCAGGTCGCGATTTTCCTCATAGGCGGACCAGATTCGGCGGAAATTCGCCATCGCGCGGCGATGTTCATCGGGAATGATGTCGGTTGCGACGCGGCTCAGCGACTTGCCGATGTCGATTGCGGGGAAGATGCCCTGCTCGGCCATCGATCGCGACAGGATGATATGCCCGTCGACAATCGCGCGCGCGCCATCGACCACCGGGTCGTCCAGATCGTCGCCATCGGCCAGCACGGTGTACAGCGCGGTGATCGATCCGCCGCTTTCCTTGTCATTGCCGGCGCGCTCGACCAGCTTGGGGATCAGCGCGAGCGCCGAAGGCGGATAGCCCTTCATCGTCGGCGGCTCGCCCAGCGCCAGCCCGATCTCGCGCTGCGCATGCGCGACGCGGGTGAGGCTGTCGATGATCAGCAAAACCTTCTTGCCCTGCTTGCGGAAATATTCGGCGATCGCGGTCGCGCGGAAGGCGGCGCGCAGGCGCAGGATCGGGCTGTGGTCGGCGGGAACCGCAACGGTAACGGTGCGCGACTTCATCGGCCCCGACATCTTGGTCTCGACAAAATCGCTGACCTCGCGGCCGCGCTCGCCGATCAGCCCGACGACAATGATGTCCGCTTCGGCAAAGCCGATGATCTGGCCGATCAGCACCGATTTGCCGACGCCCGAACCAGCCGCCACGGCGATGCGCTGGCCATGCCCTGCGGTCAGCAGCGCGTTGATCGCACGAACGCCGAGGTCGATCGTCTTGGTCACGCGGCCACGGTTGAGCACATTCTCGCGCTTGCCGGCGAGCGGCCAGCGGTCGTGCGCGATGATCGGCCCCAGGCCGTCGAGCGGTTCGCCCATCGGGCCGATGATCCGGCCGAGCAAGGCATCGCCGACAACCGCCATATTGGCCTGGGCGTCGGGTTCGACGCGCGCGCCGCTGCGCAATGCCGCATCGCTTTCCAGCGGCACCATCATCGCGCGCGAACCGCGAAAACCGGCGATTTCGGCGCGGATGCGGCGGCCATCGGCGGCGCGCACCGATCCGCCGTAGCCGATCGGATAATCGAAGCCGGTCACTTCCAGCATGCCGCCTTCATGCGCGACCAGCCGTCCGACCCGGCGCGGCCCCGCTTCCAGCGACGCCACCTTGTCGGTGAACTGGCGAACCGCCTCTTCCTGTGCCGCGATCATTGGTCGCCCTCCAGATCGTCGATCAGCCCCTGCAGGGCGTCGAGCATCGGCTGGGTTCCTTGCTCAATCCATCCATCGGCATGGTTAAGCGAAACCGTGCCGCGCCGGATCGATGCATCGGGGGTCAGCACCAGGCCGCATTCGGCATCGCCGAGCAGCTTCAGGTCGTCAGGGTGCAGGTGCAAAGTGCTGCCGCGCATGTCGCGGGTGACCAGCGTCGCCAGCGACCGGCAATGCTTTTCCAGCACGGCGGCATCGGGCTCGGCAAAACCGCTGGAGCGTTCGAGCATCTGCTTCATCGCGTGCAGCAGCATCGCGCAAAGCCCCTGCGAAAGCTGGGGCCGCAGCGCAACGATCGCCTGGGCCAGCGCCTGGGTTGCGCCATCGCTCGCCTGCATCTCGGCCTGGGCCTGGGCGATGCCATCGGCGACACCCTGATCATAGGCCTGGACGAGCATTTCCTCGGGCGAGGGACCTTCCTCGACCATCATGTCGTCATCGGCCATGGCGTCGAGCCCATAATCCATCGGCTGGGCATGCAGATCGGCCTCGGCCAGATCGGCCATCGACGAGAAGATCGGCGACGGGCGAAAGGCGCTGGCCGCCGGCTGCATCTGCCAGACCGGCATGAACTGGGCTTCACCGGTGGCCATAATCGAGATCGGGCGATCAGACATATTCGTCTCCACCGCCACCGATCACGATGTCGCCCGCATCGGCCATGCGCTTGGCGGCCTGGATGATGGCGCGCTGCGCCTCGAGCACTTCGGACATCGGCATCGGTCCGCGATCGTTGATCTCGTCGGCAATCGACTGCGCAGCGCGGCTGGACATGCAGCCGAACATCTTGTCGCGCAGCTTGTCTTCCGCACCCTTGAGCGCCGGAACCAGCAGCTTGGATTCGATCGAACGGACCAGCGTGCCCAGATCCTTGGCGTCGAGCCGGATAAGGTCGGCAAAGACGAACATCTCGTCCTCGATACGCCGGGCGATTTCCTTGTCGCGCTTGGTGACGGCGCGGATGATGCGCTGGCTTTCGCGCTTGTTGATGATGTTCATGATCGCTGCCGCATCGGACGTGCCGCCCGACGAGGATGCACCACCGCCGCCACGCGGCGCACCGCCCTGGCTGACGAGCAGCGCCTCGATCGTCTCGACCGCCTCGGGGCTGACCGGACCCAGCGTGGCGAGGCGGAACACGACGTCCTCCTGCGCATCGGGGGGCAGCAGCTGCAGCACATTGGCGGCGATTTCGGGCTTCAGGAACGACAGCACGACGGCTGCGATCTGGGGATGTTCATGCTCGACCAGCAGCGCGATCTCGACCGGATCCATCCATTTCAGCGCTTCCAGCCCGCCGCCTGCCTTTTTCGGCGCGATCCGCGTCAGCATGGTTTCGGCGCGGCGATCGCCGAGCGCGCGCTTGAGCATGCCCTCGATCTGCTCTTCGGCCTTGTAGCCCAGCATGGTGCGGTTGCGGGCCTTGTCGATGAACATGTCCAGCACCTCGTTGATGTCCTCGGCACCGATATCGGCGACGGTGTACATCATCTCGCTAAGCTGGCGGACCTCGTCGGGCTCCAGTCGGGTCAGGATTTCTGCGGCCTGTTCTTCGGAGAAGAGCAGCATCAGGATCGCCGCGGCCTGCTGGCCGGGGATCGGGCGGCGGGCTTCGGGCGCAGGTGCACCGCCGTCTTCGGCCATGGTGTCGAGCGCATCAGGCATTTGCAGGCTCCTTGGCGGCATCGGCATTGCCCTTCAGCAATTCGCGGACGACCAGCGTGGCATGGTCCGGATTCTGTCGGACGAAGTTCTGGATCAGCAGGGCACGCTCCTGATAGGTGGCAGCGGCGTTGATCATGTCGAGCGTCACCGGCTCGTTTTCCTTCTGGGCGCGGGCTGCGCCGCCATTGCCATCCTTGCCTTCACTGGCCAGGGCCTGGGTCAGCATTTCGCCGGTCTCGGCCGCCTTGGCCGCGTCAGCCGCAGCCTTGTCGTCGGCCTTCTGGCGGGTGTAGCGCTTCAGCAGCGGGCGGCCGATGCCGAAGATCAGCGCCAGTGCAACCAGCAGCGCCGATACGTTGCGCACCACCATGTTGAACCAGCTCGCCTCGTAGAACGGCTCTTCAACCTTGGTCACCGGTTCGAAATTGCGCGACGAGATGGCCACCTGGTCACCGCGAGCGGTGTCGAAGCCGATCGCACCCTTGACCAGCGCCTCAATGGCGGCAATTTCCTGCGCGCTGCGCTCCTTGCCGCCGGGCAGGTTCTTGACCGCGACGGCAACCGAGATGCGGGTGACCTTGCCCGAAGGCTCCTTGGTCACCGCGATCTGACGGCCAAGCTCGAAATTACGGTTGGTCTGCTCGTTGCGGGTCGTGGTCGCACCGGGCGCTGCTGCCTCTGCACCCTGCAGCTGGGCACCGGCTTCGGGCGTCACATTAGGATCGGCGGGCGGCTGGTTGGCCAGTGCCCCCGGAACACCACCGGCAGGCGCCGGATTGGCCTCGGTCGAGATCGAAGTCTGTTCGCTCTTCACCCGGGCTTCATCGGCGGGGAAGGTTTCGGTCGTCGCCTGGCGTTCGGTCATGTTGACCTCGGTCGAGACCTCGGCGACGAAATTGCCTGCACCCAGCACCGGCGTCAGCAGCGCGTTGAGCTGGCGACGATAGCGTTCCTCGATCGCTTCCTTCATCTCGATCTGCTGTTCGACACCGGTCATGCCGGCCGTGCCATCGCCCGAAAGCAGGCGGCCGTTCTGGTCGACCACCGACACATTGTCGGCAGACAGGCCGGGGACCGAGCTCGCCACGAGATGGACGATCGCCTGCACCTGCGATTCAGGCAGGCGTCCGGCATTGGCGAGCTGCAGCACCACCGAGGCAGCAGGCTCGTTGCGATCGCGGATGAACACGCTGGGCGGTTCGACCGCCAGATGGACGCGTGCGGAGACGACCGATTCCATCGCCTCGATGCTGCGTGCAAGGTCCAGCTCGCGCGCGGCGCGGAGCTTTTCATTCTCCACCGCGCGGCTGGCACCCATCGGCATCGACGAGATCAGCTCGTCGCCGCTGGGTGCGCTCTTGGGCAGGCCCTGTGCGGCCAGCGCAATCTTGGCCTTATGGTAATCCTCTTCGGACACCATGATCGTGCCCGAGCTTTCCTCGAAACTGTACGGAATGGTCGAGCTGTCGAGCGCGGCAATGACCGCAGCCTTGTCGCTATCGGGCAGGCCGCGGAACAGATCGCGCTGCGGCGGTTCGCGCAATGCCGCCCAGGCGAGCACCGAAAGCAGCACCACGCCCAGAAAGCCCATCAGCGGCATCGCCTTGGCCACGGCGGGCTGGCTGATGAAATTGCGGACCTGCGCGGGAATGGCGGTGCCGTTCAGCACACGCGCCGAAGCGCCTGCGCCCGTACCGGGGGTGCCGGGGATGACCGCCGGGGCGGATCCATCGATCGAATTCGGGGTAATGGTGATATCGGACATGGATTACACCGGCATGTTCATGATGTCCTGATACGCGGACAGCAATTTGTTACGGACCTGAAGTGTCGCTTCGAAACCGATCGACGCCTTCTGCTTGGCCATCATCACCGCTGCGATGTCGGTGGTCTGGCCCATTTCATAGGCGGTCGCCGCGTCGGACGAGGCGTGTTGCACCTGGTTGACCTGGTCGAGCGCCGTCTTGAGCGTGCCGGAAAAGCCGTCGGGCTTGGTCTCGGTCGTCTCGGTGCCCAGCATGGGGGATTTTTTGCTGAGCTGCTGCAGCGCGCTGTTCTGCTGCAGAATGGCATTGCGCGCGGCCATGATGGAGCTGCTGATATTGGTGCTCATGATCTAGCGTTCCCGTGATCGATCAGGCCGCAGCCGCCAGCTCGCGCATATTGGCGAGGCGGTAGCGCAGGGTGCGTTCGGAGATGCCGAGCATCTTGGCGGTTTCGCGGCGGTTGCCGCCATTTTCGTCGAGCGCGCGCTGGATGGCGTCATGCTCCACGGCGCGCGACAGGCTGTGCAGATCGCTGCCACGCATCAGCCGGGCAGAACCGGCCGCCGGCACAGGATCGGCACGCGGGGTGCTGATGGCAGGCGCAGCGGCGGGCTGAACCGGGGCGGGCGTGAACAGCCGCACCGGGGCCAGACCCAGGTCTTCGGCTTCGATGACATCGCTTTCACGCAGCACCAGCGCACGCTGCAGCACATTGCCCAGCTCGCGGGCATTGCCCGGCCAGCTGTGCGCCTGCAGCGTTTCCAGCGCCTCGGCGCTCAGCCAGGCAAAGTCATGTGCGTCATTCTGCATGCGCAGCAGCATGGCAGCGGCAATGGCGCGGACATCCTGACGGCGATCGGCAAGGCGGGGGAGTGCGATCGGCATCACGTTGAGGCGCCAGTAGAGGTCTTCGCGGAACTCGCCGGCAGCAACAAGGTCGGCAGCGTCGCGGTTGGCAGCGGTGACGATGCGGACATCGACCTTGACCGCGCGGGTTTCACCCACCGGCAGAACTTCGCCTTCCTGCAGCGCGCGCAGCAGCTTGGCCTGCAGCGCCAGCGGCAGCTCGGTAATTTCGTCGAGGAACAGGGTGCCGCCATGCGCGGCGCGGAACAGGCCCTCGCCATCGGCCGAGGCACCGGTAAAGGCGCCCTTCTTGTGGCCGAACAATATGGCTTCGACCATGGTTTCGGGGAGAGCCGCGCAGTTGACCGCGATGAACGGCCCCTTGGCGCGCGGGCTTTCGTCATGCACCAGCCGGGCCATGCCCTCCTTGCCGGTGCCGGTTTCACCCTGGATCAGCACGGCAGCTTCGCTGCGCGCGATGCGGGCGGCATAGCCCATCAGCTTGGCCATGGCCGGTTCGCCGACCGCAGGACCACGGCCAGCGCGCAGCAGCTCTGCCACCAGCGCCAGGCCCAGGGCCATGTCGTCAAAGCCAAAGGCGATGCGGGCGGGCAGGCCATTGGCAGCGCGCACCAGTGCCGGTGCACCGTCGCGGAAATCGATGAGAATGTCACGATGGCTGGCCGATGCGATCTCTTCGGCCATCAGCACCTTGGCGCAATTGGCGGCAGCGCCGCCTGCGACCGGGTTGATCCAGGCCGATTTGAGCCAGCTTTCCAGCATCGGCAGTTTTTCACGTACCGCCTGGCTGAGAGTGCATTCGATCATTTTTTCAGTCCCCCGACTTAATGGATCGCTGGGCCAGCCGTTAAACTGGCCCCCGCAGGTCCAAACAAAGCAATCGCCGTGCCAAATCGGGAAAACGGCAGAAAATGGCCGCCCACACCCCCCTATATATATAAGGCACAGCACCCCTGCCAAAATCTTGACGGGTTTTGCCGGGCCGGAGCGTCAAGAAATTGACGGCTGTCAGCCAAATGACAACCTCTGAGAAAGGTGTGTGAAAACTTCTTAATGGCTTTCCGACCGTGCCGTTAACCATGTCGAGGCCGCTGACAGAGGCAGTGGGCTGCAAGATTGACGAAGCGAAAGGAATGACTGATGACTGTTATCGGAACGAATATCGGCGCTATCCGCGCTGCCAATGCATCGACCGCGGCCCAGGCCATGCTGGGCAAGGCCATCGACCGACTGTCGACCGGCAAGCGCATCAACTCGGCCGCTGACGATGCTGCCGGCAACGCCATTGCCACCCGCATGACCTCGCAGATCCGCGGTCTCAACCAGGCGGTCCGCAACGCGAACGACGGTATCTCGCTGACCCAGACGGCCGAAGGCGGCATGAACGAGATCACCAACATGATCCAGCGTATGCGGGAACTGGCCGTGCAGTCGGCATCGGGCACGCTCAGCAACAGCGACCGCACCAACCTGCAGGCGGAAGTCGCGGCGCTGATCCTTCAGGTCGACGATGTGGCCGGCAAGACCAACTTCAACGGTGTCCCGCTGCTCAATGCCGCTGCAGCAGCAACCCCGATCGCCATCCAGACCGGCCTTGCAGCTGGTGACGTGGTGAACATCGGCCTGGCAGACGTGACCACGACGGGTCTGGCCATCGGCACCTCCGACATCAGCACCGTTGCCGGTGCAGGCGCGGCACTGACTGCGCTCGATACCGCGCTCAACACCATCTCGACCGCACAGGCCAACCTTGGCGCCAGCCAGAACCGTCTGCAGGCGACCGTGTCGAGCCTGGTCAACCGCTCGACCAACCTGTCCGAGGCCCGCTCGCGCATCCAGGATGCCAACTTCTCGGATGAATCGACCAACCTCGCCAAGGCCCAGATCCTGAGCCAGGCATCGACCGCGATGCTCGCCCAGGCGAACCAGAGCCAGCAGGGCGTCCTCACCCTGATCCGCGGATAATCAGGTGGATCAAAAGATAACAGCATCGTCGGGAAAATGACGGGCGTCAAAATACTGGTGAGATTTTGACTTAAAGCCCGTCATTCACCGCCGTTATTCCTTTCGAGGCCGCTTTGGTGGGACCGAGCCGCCCTTGGATTGAAAGGAACAACAGATGACTGTTATCGGAACCAATGTTGCGGCTCTCCGTGCTGCCAATGCTTCGACCTCGGCACAGATGAGCCTGTCGAAGTCGATCGATCGCCTGTCGACCGGCAAGCGTATCAACTCCGCATCCGACGATGCCGCCGGCAATGCCATTGCCACCCGCATGACCTCTCAGGTCCGTGGCCTGAACCAGGCCGTCCGCAATGCCAATGACGGCATTTCGCTGGCACAGACGGCCGAAGGCGGGATGAACGAAATCGTCAACATGATGCAGCGTATGCGCGAACTGTCGGTTCAGTCCGCTTCGGGCACGCTGGTCAACGGTGACCGCGCCAACCTGCAGGCGGAAGTCACCGCCCTGCTGGCGCAGGTCAACGACGTCGCCGGCAAGACCAACTTCAACGGCGTTGCGCTGCTGAACACCGCAACCCCCGTCGCCATCCAGACCGGCATCAACGCGGGCGACACGGTGAACGTCGCACTGACCGACGTGACCGCCACGGGCCTGGCCATCAACACGATCGACATCAGCACCGCCGCTGGCGCGGGCACCGCGCTGACCGCGCTGGACACCGCGCTCAACTCGATCACCACCGCACAGGCGAACCTCGGCGCTGCCCAGAACCGTCTGCAGGCGACCGTCTCGAGCCTGGTCAACCGCTCGACCAACCTGTCGGAAGCGCGCTCGCGCATCCAGGACGCCAACTTCTCGGATGAATCGACCAACCTCGCAAAGGCCCAGATCCTGAGCCAGGCATCGACCGCGATGCTCGCCCAGGCGAACCAGAGCCAGCAGGGCGTCCTCAGCCTCATCCGGTAAGAAATGAGGGTCGGGCTGACGGGCCAGCAGTCAATAAAATGACGCGCCCGACAAAATTCTGACGCTTTTTGCTTAATCCCCCGTCAGCCCCACCGTCAACGTGCTTGAGGCCACCTATGGAAGAAGGTGGTCGCAGGGAAGAAGTGAAAGGAACCCACGATGACCGTAATTGGAACGAACGTCGCAGCACTGCGTGCTGCAAACGCTTCGACCTCGGCTCAAATGAGCCTGTCGAAGTCGATCGATCGCCTGTCGACCGGCAAGCGCATCAACTCCGCATCCGACGACGCCGCCGGTAATGCGATTGCTACCCGCATGACCTCGCAGATCCGCGGCCTCAACCAGGCTGTGCGTAACGCGAACGACGGCATCTCGCTGGCCCAGACGGCCGAAGGCGGCATGAACGAAATCGTCAACATGATGCAGCGTATGCGCGAACTGTCGGTGCAGTCGGCATCGGGCACGCTGGCAGCTGGTGACCGCACCAACCTGCAGGCGGAAGTTACCGCCCTGCTCGCGCAGGTCGATGACGTTGCCGGCAAGACCAACTTCAACGGCGTCTCGCTGCTGAACACGGCTGGCCCCGTGGCCATCCAGACCGGCATCAACTCGGGCGACACGGTCAATATCGGCCTTGCCAACGTGACCGCGACCGGCCTGTCGATCAACGCCATCGACATCAGCACTGCCGCTGGTGCCGGCACGGCGCTGACCGCTCTGGACACCGCCCTCAACACGATCACCACCGCACAGGCGAACCTTGGTGCAAGCCAGAACCGTCTGCAGGCGACCGTGTCGAGCCTGGTGAACCGCTCGACCAACCTGTCGGAAGCGCGCTCGCGTATTCAGGACGCCAACTTCTCGGATGAATCGACCAACCTCGCCAAGGCCCAGATCCTGAGCCAGGCGTCGACGGCGATGCTGGCCCAGGCCAACCAGAGCCAGCAGGGTGTGCTGAGCCTGATCCGATAAACGACGACGTTGGGCTGACGGCGGCCAGGTCAGGATAACGAAGCGTCTGCCAATTTCATGACGCAAGTTGCCTGGCTGCCCGTCAGCCCAGCCGTCAAACCTCTTGAGGTCGTCCTTGGAACAGGGGCCACCCCTGAGACCAGTGGAAGGAACCACAAATGACTGTTATCGGAACCAATGTTGCAGCGCTGCGCGCTGCCAATGCTTCGTCCTCGGCTCAGATGAGCCTGTCGAAGTCGATCGATCGCCTGTCGACCGGCAAGCGCATCAACTCCGCGGCGGATGACGCTGCCGGTAATGCCATTTCCACGCGCATGACCTCGCAGATCCGCGGCCTCAACCAGGCCGTCCGTAACGCGAACGACGGCATCTCGCTGGCGCAGACCGCTGAAGGCGGCATGAACGAAATCGTCAACATGATGCAGCGTATGCGTGAACTGGCCGTGCAATCGGCTTCGGGCACGCTGGCCAACAGCGACCGTACGAACCTCCAGGCGGAAGTCACCGCGCTGAAGGCGCAGGTCAACGATGTTGCCAACAAGACCAACTTCAACGGCGTTGCGCTGCTAAACACTGCAACCCCGGTCGCGATCCAGACCGGAATCGCCTCGGGCGACACCGTGAATATCGCGCTCACCAACGTCACGACCGTTGGCCTGGGCATCGATACCGTCGACATCGGCGACCTCAGCGGCACCGGTGATCCGGCCGCCGCGCTGACCGCGCTCGATACTGCGCTGAACACGATCACCACCGCACAGGCAAGCCTGGGTGCCAGCCAGAACCGTCTGCAGGCGACCGTGTCGAGCCTGGTCAACCGTTCGACCAACCTGTCGGAAGCCCGCTCGCGTATTCAGGATGCGAACTTCTCCGAGGAATCGACCAACCTCGCCAAGGCCCAGATCCTGAGCCAGGCATCGACCGCGATGCTGGCCCAGGCCAACCAGAGCCAGCAGGGTGTTCTGAGCCTGATCCGTTAATTGGTCAGGAACCCGACTGCGGTTCAACCGTAGGAAGGGACGCAACGGCCGTTACCGACAACTCAATGGCCTGAGCTGATATTCGATCAACCCTCTTCCCGGCTAAACGGGAGGGGGGTTTTTCGTTCTTGGGGGCAGTGGGCAGAAAGCCCTCTCTCCTTCAGGGGAGAGGGTTGGGAGAGGGGGTGGCGCAACGGCAGCCCCTCTCAGCTGCGGCTAGGCGGCAAGCCGCCAAGCCTCGCTTCTCTCCCCTGAAGGGGAGAGAGCAGATGCCTTACCGCGAGCTGGCCAGCCGCTTGCGCAGCGTTTCCAGCGCGGACTTCTTGATCTGGCACACGCGCGCGGCGGTGATGCCCAGCACCAGTCCGATTTCGTCGAGGTTCATCTCCTCGATATAATGCAGCTGCAGGATCAGCTGCTCGCGCTCCTTGAGCGTGCCGATGCTGGCATTGAGCAGCTTCTTGAGATTGTCCGCCTCCATGCGGGTTTCGGCCGAATCCTCGCTATCGGCAAACCACATCGAATGTTCGGAATAGACCTCGTCCATCGATTCGAACTTCACGTCCTGCGCCGCATCGGACCGCATGCGGAATTCGGCGGCGTCCATGCCCAGCGCAGCGGCGACCTCCTGCTCGGTCGGGTTGCGGCCGAGTTCGCGCACCAGCTTTTCCTGCACCCGGCGCAGCTGCTTGCGGAAATCCATCGCGGAACGGCACATGTTGCTGTTGGCGCGAAGATGATCGATCAGCGCGCCGCGAATGCGCATGCTGGCATAGGTGGCAAAGCCGTGGCCGCGATCCTCGTAATTGTTCGCCGCCTCGACCAGCGCGACCATGCCGATCTGGACCAGGTCCTCGATCTCTATGACCCCCGGCGCCATGCCGCGCACATGCCAGGCCAGTTTGCGGACCAGCGGCAGATGCGCCTCGATCAGCTTGCCGGGTGGCACCGCGGCAGGCTTGCGGCCGTAGGTGATCGTCTCAATGGGTAGATGCTGCATAGTCTTTGTCCAGCTTCATGAGAATGTTCAAGATCGCGTCTGCATCAGCCGCGCGAGAAGGAATGTTCGGCCTGGGGCGTGCGATAGCCCGCCTGCCCGCCCACGGTGGCGACCACCTCGACCGGTTTGTCGTCAGGCAGCTCGCGGAACGAGAGCACCGGCGTATCGGGGAAGCGCGGGCGCAGCAGATCGGCGAGCGGCTTGCGGGCCTGGGGCGAGGTAACCAGTGCATAATTGCGCTGCTCGAGCATCAGCGGCCGCGCCGCCTGTTCGATCGCGCCGAGAATGCGCTGCGCCAGCCCCGGTTCGATCGGGAAGGCGGCATCGCCGGCGACACGCAGCGACTGGGCGAGCAGCGTTTCCAGCTCGGCATCCAGCGTGACCACCGGCAGCGGCAGGTTCACCGGCACCAGCGACTGGATGATGATCGAACCGATCCGTTGGCGCACGCCCTCGACGATCTGCGCGACCGTGGTGCCCTCGGCGGCAGCCTCGACCATCGCCGAACAGATGCGGCGGAAGTCCTTGAGCGGCACGCCCTCGCGCAGCAGTTCGCGGCAGACGGCGGAGATGGTGAACAGCGAAAGCGGCTGCGGGGTGAGGCCGTCGACCAGCTGGGGCGAGTTTTCCTTGAGCGTTTCCAGCAGCTTCTTGGTCTCGTCCATGCCGAACAGCTGCGCGGCGTTGAGGCGGACCATCTGGTTGAGATGCGTCGCCATAACGGTTGCGGCATCGACCACGGTATAGCCTGCGACGATCGCCTCGGCGCGCTTGTCGGCGCTGATCCACACCGCATCCATGCCGAAGGTCGGGTCCTTGCAGGGACGGCCGTCGATCGGGCTGTCGATATCGCCGCTGTCCAGCGCGAGCAGATCGTCAGGCCAGATCTCGTCCTCGGCGACGATCGTGCCACCGATGGTGATGCGATAGCTGTTGGCGGCCAGCAGCATGTCGTCCTTGATGCGGACCAGCGGGATGACGAAGCCCAGTTCCTTGGAGATCTGCTTGCGGATGCCGGTGACGCGGCGCATCAGCGGGGCATCGCGGCGTTCGTCGACCAGCGGCACCAGGCCAAAGCCGACATCGATCCCCAGCATCGCGCCGTCGGACACGTCCTCCCAGTCGATGGCATTGGGGTTTTCGGGCACGGCAGGCGCGGTGCTTTCGGGGACCACCGGCTTGGGGCGCGACAGCTTCCAGGCGATGAACCCGGCAGCAGCGGCAGCGGGCAGGATGATGAGGTGCGGCATGCCGGGCAGCAGGCCCATGATGCCCAGGATCGCCGCCACCGGGGTCCAGGCCTTGGCGATCGCGAACTGGCCGGAAATCTGGCCGGGCAGGTCGAGCGGCGAGTTGACGCGGGTCACGATCGACGCAGCGGCGATCGACAGCAGCAGCGCGGGCACCTGTGCGACCAGCGCGTCACCGATGGCGAGCATCGTGTAGTTGGAGGCGGCTTCGCTGATGCCCAGGCCGTGGCTGGCCATGCCCAGGATGATGCCGCCGACGATATTGACCACCAGGATCAGCACGCCTGCGACCGCATCGCCCTTCACGAACTTGGACGCACCGTCCATCGAACCGTAGAAGTCCGCTTCGGTCGCAACCTCGGCGCGGCGGGCCTTGGCCTCTTCGGGCGTCATCAGACCGGCGTTGAGATCGGCGTCGATCGCCATCTGCTTGCCGGGCATCGCATCCAGGGTGAAGCGCGCGGACACTTCGGACACGCGGCCGGCGCCCTTGGTGATAACGACCAGGTTGATGATCATCAGGATGGCGAAGACGAAAATGCCGACGACATAGTCGCCGCCGATCAGCAGGCTGCCAAAGGCCTCGATCACATGGCCGGCCGCAGCGCCGCCTTCATGCCCGTGCACCAGCACCACGCGGGTGGAGGCGACGTTGAGGCCGAGGCGCAGCAGCGTGGCGAACAGCAGTACGGTGGGGAAGCTGGAAAAGTCGAGCGGCTTGGTGACGTTCAGGGCCACCATCAGCACCGCAAGGCTGATCATGATGTTGAAGATGAAACCGATGTCCAGCACGAGGGCGGGCACGGGCAGCACGAGGAACACCACCAGCAAGAGGGTGGCGAGCGGCAGGATCGAGCCGCGCGACATGGCGAGGATATTGGCAAGCTTGCTGGGCGCAGGTATCATCTAGGTCAGGCTCCCATCGCGGCGAGCAGCATGTAAGCCAGCCGCGCATTGTCGTTTCCGCTGAGGTTCGCGGTCATTTCGGGTCGGGCGGCGCGCGCACTGGCGAGCCGGACGTAATCGGCAGGTTGAACCTGCGGCAGATCATTGCCATCGCGCGGCAAGCGGCTGCCGCCGGCTGCCGCCCCGCCGAGCTTGTCGGCAAAGCGGCCGCGGATTTCGGCAAAGCTGCGCGGCGCGCCCGACCGATCGTAGAAGATCGACCGGTTGGCCCCGGCGGCGCGCGCGAACATCGGCGCGGCAGCGGCATCGGGATTGGCATCGTGCGCAGCCAGGAACTGGCGGGCGCCTTCAGGGCCCAGGAAATGCGCGAGGTAGAGGTCCACCGGAGCGGCGCTGCGGCCCAACGAGGATTCCAGATAGTCGCGGTTGTCGGCAGCGAATTCGCCCGCCATCAGCGACGCAATTTCGGGGTTTTTGCGCAAGGCGAGGATCGACTGGCGGGTTTCGGCATCGGCCACGCGATAGCGCCCGCGACCATCGCGCTGGATGGCGTTGGCGGCCCAGTCCAGCCCGTGCTTGGTCCCGTGCTTTTCGATCACGCCGAGCCAGCTCTGGTCGATGAACTGGTACAGGCCGGTGGCAGACGATGTGCCCGCCTTGGCATCGGGGTTCAGACCGCTTTCGATCCGCGCCTGGCCGAGCAGATAGTCGAAATCCACGCCGGTGCGGCGCGCAGACGCGGCAATCGCGCGGGTGACGCGATCTCCACTGTTGCCGACACTGCCAAGATACGAGGACAAAATTGCTCTCCAGGATTACTGGAGACCAACACAGCAAAAGCTGTGCCAATTTGAGGATGTTGCCGCCCCCTTTTCCCCTCCCACGTGCGGGAGGGGTGCCCGAAGGGCGGAGTGGGCCTGCGCCGATGGTCGTGCTCCTGCCCCACCCCGGTCCGGCAAACCGGACTTGCCCCTCCCCAGCGGGGAGGGGAGAGGGGATGCGCGTCATGCCAGGCTCGCACGACCCGAAGCCCTCCCTCTTGATGGGGGAGGGCTAGAGGTGGTCGTTGCACCCTGTGGTCCAAACAAAAAGCCCCCCGCCCGCTAAGGGCGAAGGGCCAGATCGAGGTCTTTCGGAAAAATTGATCAGCGGCGGCCGGCAGGGCCTCCATAGGTGCCAAGCGCCTGTTCGCCCTGGATCGCGGCGACGCGGCGTTCGACATGGTCGCGCAGGAAGCGCAGACGCTGCGCGGCAGCGGCATTGTACTTCATCAGCGTTTCCAGCTGGGTGCGGGTGCTGGCATCGGCGCGCAGCACGCCCTGGGTGCGCAGGGCATCGGTGATTCCGCCCAGATCGCGGGTATGCGCGATCATGGCTTCGGTATCACCAGCGTCCAGCGCGGCGATCAGCGCGCTTTGCGTGTCGGCAAAGCGCTCAAGCAGTTCGCCCTGCATCAGTTGGCCACGACGCCGAGGTCGAGTTCCATCATCTTGGCGGCAAGCTTTTCCGCATCAATGACATAGCTGCCATTGGCGAGCGCATCGCGGATCGCCGCCACACGGCCCTCGTCGATCGGCGCAGAGGCCGATGCGGTCTGCAGGAAGCTGCTCACCGATGCGGCGTTGCGCAGGGTGTTGTCAGTCGCCGTCGCGGCCGCGCTTGCGCCAACGGTCTTCTCGGTGCTGCCGCCCTTACGGGTCGCACCGACGGTCGGGCTGCCATAGGCTGAAATGCGGGACATGGAATAAAGACCTCGTTCTAGCATCACTTACGTCCTTTAACGGCCTTGGCAGCAGTTGCTTAAGGCGATTTTTTGATGAAAGGTTAACGCGGATTAGCCGGGGTTGGTAAACGCGTCAGTTACTCAATATGGTGGCGCGGCCCGGCTCGACGATCCGCACGAAAATGGGCTTGCCCTTGGGGTCGTCGCGCACCGGGATAACCTCGCCCACGCGGCCGTCCTTGTCGGCGATCATCACCCGCGACAGCGAGAACATCGGCCGGTCGACGGTGAGCAGGATCGGTTCGCCCCGCTTGACGCCTTCCACGCCCTGACCGGCTACGGCGCGACCCTGGGGGCTGCGCGCGGTTGCGGCCTGTTCGCGCTCGGCGGCCAGATCGAGCGGCACGCGGATGCGCCAGCCCAGCGTCGGGCAGCGGACTGCAGCAGCGCCAAGATCGGGACCGGTGACTTCGAGCGCGACCGGGCAGGCCTTGAGCTTGAGCCGGCGATCGACGGGCGCACGCGCGCCGCCGGGTTCGCCAATGCCTGCGCCCATGGTCGCGGCGACCAGGACGTCGATTTCATTGAGGTCCTGAATGGCCTGCGCCTGGGCGGGCACGGCCTGCGCCAGCAGCGGCGTGGCAATGGCGATCGCCAATAGGGCTTTGCGTACGGGCATGAACGGTCCTTTGATGACTGTGCCCCGATCAGAGCAAGGTCCGTGCCAGAACCGCCTTATCGTGCGCCAGGCTGTTCGGATATGATCAGCCGCACCTTGCCGGCTGCGCCCGCCTTGCCATCTGCAGGGCGCGCCAGATCGGGCAGCATCGCCTGATCGGCCACGCCCTGATCGGCCAGAACGCGCATGATCGCGGCGGTGCGCGCGGCGGCGAGCTCCCAGCGGTCCAGCCGCGATACGGCCTTGTTATCAAGCACCGGCACGGCAATCACGAATTGCGCCTGCCGGTTCTTGCCGCCCAGAGCGGCAATCGCCTGCATGCCCTTTGCCGTCATCCGCGCTTCCTGCGGTTCGAACAGGCTGGACAGCGGCAATGCCACCTGCTGCGACCTGGCTGCCTGCTGGCTGCCGAAGCTGTCGGACAGCGCCTCGGCCACCGCAGGGTGGCGATCGCCCACGCTGGCGATCATCGCCATCACGCCGGTCATGATCAGCGCAAGGTCGAGAAAGGACAGCGTCGTGCGCTGCGCGGGGGTCATATATGCTCCACCGGATGGCGCGGGTGCGGATGACCGGGCGCGGGGGCCTGGTCATGGCTGTGCTGGGCAGCAGCGGCGATGTCCGCATATTCGCGGCGACCGATATCGACCAGACGCCGCGCGGCGTCTTCTTCCCAGCCGACCTGCTCGCCCGCGATACGGGCCAGGCGCTGGGCAATCGGCCCGGCAATCACATTGGCGAGCACCAGCCCATATAAGGTGGTCAGCAGCGCGACCGCCATCGCCCGGCCGATCGAGGCGGCATCGCTGACATTGCCGAACAGCATGATCAGGCCGACCACGGTGCCCAGCATGCCCATCGCAGGCGCGCAATCGGCGACATTTTCCCAGAAGCGGACCGTCGCGGTCAACCGCGCGCGGCGCTGCGCTGCCAGCCGGATCATCGCGGCCTGAAAACCGTCGAGCGAGCGGTGGTTGGCCATGGCATCGGCGGCGGCGGAGACGAAGCTGCCGCCCGACTTCACCCGGTCGGCGCAGCTGATGCCGCGGCTGTCGACGACATGCTCGATGCGCAGCACCGCACGGTGCGCCTCATCGGCCTGTTCCTGCACCTTCATCCACAGCTCGCGGCGCAGCGCGCTCAGCCCGCTAAGCGCTGCAGCGGTACCGTTCTGCGCCCAGGCGACGGCAAAGCTGCTGCCGACCACACCCACTAGCGCGACAGGATCGATAAAAGCGGCAATCGACATTATCTAACCGTTCAAACCTCTCGACTGCCAGGGCGGCGCAGGCGGCAATGACTTGCCGCCCGACCGGCAGAAACTTGCCGCCCTGCCCCAGGCACAGGCCTGGTCAAACCCCGATCATCTCAGCGAAAGCAGCGGAAATCCGGCATTTTCGCGAAATGGCACAGGCTTTGCTTCTGCCTTGGGCGACGCATTCTGTCCTTCTCTTAAGACGGCAGGTGCAGCCACAGGTTAAGAGGAATGGTCCCATGGGGGCAGACAGGCTTTTCGGAATGCACGGCACGGCGCTGCAGCTGCGATCGCAGCGGCTGTCGATGCTGGCATCGAACATCGCCAATGCCGGAACACCCGGATACAAGGCGCGCGACCTGGACTTCGACAAGGCCATGCAGCGCGTGCAGGGCGGCGACACGCTGGACGCTGCGCTGGGCGAGAATGCCGGGTACCGCGTGCCGCTGCAGCCGTCGATGGATGGCAACACGGTCGAGCTTTCGACCGAGCAGACGCTGTTTGCCGAAAACGCCATCGGCTATTCGACCACGCTTTCCTTCCTCGAGGGCCGCGTCGCGACGCTGACCCGCGCGATCAAGGGAGAATAAGCCATGCCCGGTCCCATGAGCGTCTTCGACATTTCGGGCCGCGCCATGTCGGCCCAGCTGTCGCGTCTGAACACCACCGCATCGAACCTGGCCAACGCGCGCACCACCTATGCGAGCGAAAAAGAGGCCTATCGCGCGATCAAGCCGGTGTTCAAGACCATCGAGGAACGCCCCGGCGTCGCCACCGTGCAGGTGGAAAAGGTCATCCAGTCGGACATCAAGCCGGTCAAGCGGCACGACCCGACCAATCCGCTCGCCGATGACGAAGGCTATGTCTGGGATGCCGGGGTCGATGAGACCGCCGAGCTGATCGATATGCTGGAGACCGCCCGGCAATATCAGAACAACGTGCAGGTGATGCAGACCGCCAAGTCGCTGATCCTCGATACCGTGAGGATGGGCAAATGACGACGATCACCAATGATTTCGTGTCGAGCCTGCAGAAGAAGACCGACAGCATTCCGAGCAACAACAGCAAGGAATCGCTCGATCAGACCGCGTTTCTGGAGCTGATGACCGCGCAGCTGAAGTTCCAGGACCCGTTCAATCCGGTCGAGAACAAGGACATGGTCGCCCAGATGGCGCAGTTCAGTCAGGTTGCGGGCATTTCGGAAATGAATGCCTCGCTCAAGGCGATCGCAGGGTCCTTCGGCACCTCGCGCCTTGCCGAAGCCGCCAATTTCATCGGCCGTTCGGTGCTGCAGGATGGCGATACTGCCTATTCCGACGCACAGGGCCGCTATGCCGGAGAATTCACGCTGACCAATCCGGCGAGCAACGTCTCGCTCGAATGGCTCGATAGCGCGGGCAATGTCGTCCACACCCAGGACATGGGCAATGTCCCGGCGGGCAAGGTGCCGTTCCAGCTGCTCAGCGAGGACGACAACGGCAACCCTGTCAATATCGGCCCGCTCAAGGTGCGCATCAAGGGTGCCGCCGCGACCACCGTTTCGACCTGGCTGCCGGTGACAGCGGTCGAATCCAGCAGCACCGGCGCCGACGCCATGCTGGTGACCCCCGCCGGCTCGATTTCCGCCAGCAGCGCCAGACGCATCGCCTGACCTGCCCGAACCATTCAACCCGAATACGAACAGATTTCACTGAGGAGTAAGCTCAAATGTCCTTCATCACCTCGCTCAGCGGCCTCAAGGCAGCGCAGACGGATCTGGCCACCGTCTCGAACAACATCGCCAACTCGAGCTCGACCGGCTTCAAGAAGTCCAAGGCCACGTTCGGTGACCTGTTCGCTTCTGCGCCGACGCAGAGCACCAAGTCGGTCGCGGGCCAGGGTGTGCGTCTGACCGGGATCGTGCAGCAGTTCACGCAAGGCTCGCTCAACTCGACCGACCGCACGCTGGACCTTGCGATCGCAGGCGACGGCTTCTTCATCGTCGAAGGCTCCTCGCCCCGCCAGGCACAGAGCTTCACCCGCAACGGATCGTTCTTCGTCAACGTCAACCGCGAGGTTGTCGACAATATCGGCAACCGCGTGCAGATGCTGCCGGTGGACGCCGCGGGCCGCGTGACCTCGACCAACCAGGCCGACCTGTTCGATTTCGTCCTGCCGCAGAGCGATCCTGCCGATCCGAACGCGGTGCTGTCGAACATCACGATCAGCGACGAAGGCGTGGTCAGCGCCACCTTCTCCAACGGCAGCCAGACCCGCATCGGCGCGGTCGCGATGGCCAGCTTTGCCGCTGCCGAAGGCCTTCGCCCGATCGGCGATGCGCACTGGCAGTCGACCGGCGTATCGGGCACCCCGCTGATCAACCAGGCCGGCAACGGCCCGCTCGGAACGGTGCGTTCGGGAACGCTGGAAGCGGCGAATATCGACCTGACCGAAGAGCTCGTCTCGCTGATCGCAGCGCAGCGCAACTTCCAGGCAAATGCCCAGGCGCTCGAAACCGCGAACACGCTGACCCAGACGATCGTCAACCTGCAGACCTGATGATCCGCCCTTAACCCGATTGTAATGCGAAACACCAAGGTGCCCTGACATGGACAAGATGATCCACATCAACCTGAAAGCCATGCAGGGCATCATGAACCGCCAGACGGCGATCGCCAACAATATGGCGAATGCCGACACGACCGGGTTCAGGGCAGAGGTCGTCAACGCCCGCGCGCTCTATGTGCAGGGCAATGGCCTGGCCAGCCGCGCCTCGACCAGCGAGGCGGTGACCGGCGCGGACATGCATGCCGGCACGGTCGAGAATACCGGCGGCGCGCTCGATGTCGCGCTCAATGGCGATGCGCTGCTGGGCGTGCAGGCCGCCGATGGCGCAGAGGCCTATACCCGGCGCGGCGACCTGATGGTCAATCAAAGCGGGCTGCTGACCACTGGCGACGGGTTCCCCGTGCTTGGCCAGGGCGGCCCGATCACGCTGCCGCCCGCCGACAAGATCAGCATCGCTGCCAATGGCGCGATCTCGATCGTCCCGGCAGGCGGCGACCCCGCCCAGCAGATCGAGGTCGGCCGGCTCAAGCTGGTCAGCCCCCAGGGCAGCGAGATCAAGAAGGGCCTCGATGGCCTGTTCCGCGTGCCGGGCGACGGCGCGCTGCCCGAAGACCCCGATGCCACGGTCACCACCGGGGCGCTCGAGGGATCGAATGTGAACATGACCCAGGCGCTGGTCGACATGATCGAAGCCAGCCGCGCCTGGGAAACCCAGGTCAAGATGCTGACCACGGCGCAGGAAATGGACGATGGCGGCGCATCCATCATGCGGATGCCCAGCTAAGCCTCGCGAAACGGAGTGAAATGAGATGAGCAACGGAGCCCTTCAGGTCGCCCGCACCGGGCTGGATGCGCAGAACACCAAGATGCGCGTCATCGCCAACAACCTGGCGAACGTGAACACCACCGGTTTCAAGCGTGACCGCGCCAATTTCGAGACGCTGGCCTATCAGCAGCAGATCGCCGCCGGCGCGCGCGCCGATGCGCAGAACCAGTTCGCCACCGGGCTTTCGGTCGGTACCGGCGTGAAGCTGACCAGCACCAGCCGCATCGATACGCAGGGCAGTGCGCAGATCACCGAAAATTCGCTCGACCTGATGATCGAGGGCGCGGGCTATTTTCAGGTGCAGATGCCCGACGGCACCAACGCCTATACCCGCGCGGGCAATTTCAACCTGACCGCCGAAGGCCAGGTGGTAACGCCCGAAGGCCTGCCGCTGGTGCCCAATATCCAGGTTCCGCAGGGCGTTACCAGCATCACCATCGGCAAGGATGGCACCGTCTCGGCGACGATCGACGGCCAGGCCGAAGCCAATGAACTGGGCCAGATCGAACTGGCCAGCTTCGTCAATCCGGCGGGCCTCAGGTCGCTGGGTGGCAATCTTCTTGCCGAAACCGCCGCCAGCGGCGCGCCGGTTGTGGGTCTGGCCGGGCTGGAAGGCCGCGGCACGCTGCGCCAGGGCGCGCTTGAAGGATCGAACGTCAATATCGTCGAGGAGCTGGTCGACATGATCGAGACCCAGCGCGCCTATGAGGTGAATTCCAAGATGATCAAGGCGACCGACGAAATGCTCCAGTTCGCCAATCAGCAGATGGGTTGAGGGTAGAGCATGATGTCCACCGCACCGCTCCGCAATATGCTGGCCGCAGCGCTCGTTCTCGCGCTGTGCGCGTCGAGCCCCGCTTACGCCAAGAAGAAGAAGCAGCCGATCCAGCCGGATCCGGAATATGCGCCGACCCTGTCGATGCCGCGCCAGGCCCCGGCTGCACCCAATGGTGCGATCTTCCAGGCGAGCAACGGCTATTCGGCGCTGACCAACGGCGCGCGCGCCGCGATGGTCGGCGATGTGCTGACCATCGCGCTGGTCGAACGGACCCAGGCGGTCAAGTCGAACGGTGCCAATACCGACCGCAATGGCAGCATCGGCCTGACCCCGCCAACCACCGGCCCGCTGAGCTTCTTCAACCCCAGCGACGTCTCCGCAGGCGGCAACACCACCTTCCAGGGCACCGGCACCGCGCAGCAGTCCAACTCGCTGCAGGGCCAGATCACCGTGACCATCGCAGAGGTCTATCCCAACGGCACCATGCTGGTGCGCGGCGAGAAGCTGATGAGCCTCAACCGCGGCGCAGAACATATCCGCTTCAGCGGCATCGTTCGCCAGATCGATGTGGCTGCAGACAATATCATCCCCTCCTCGCGCGTCGCCAATGCGCAGATCGTCTATGGCGGCACCGGGGAGATCGCGCGCGCCAGCCAGAAGGGCTGGTTGCAGCGCTTCTTTGAAATCGTCAGCCCGTTCTGAAGGCCCTTTTGACATGACCCACTTCACGCCCCTTCGCCTGATTGCCACGCTGATGCTGGCGCTGATGGCCGCGATGCAGCCGGTACATGCCGAACGGATCAAGGATCTGGGCGGCTTTCAGGGTCTGCGCGCCAACCAGCTGACCGGCTATGGCATCGTCGTCGGCCTGGCCGGCACTGGCGATGACGCGCTGGAATATGCCACCGTCGGCATGCGCGGGGTCACCAACCGCTTCGGCCTGACGCTGCCTCCGGGCATCAACCCGGCGACCAAGAATGCAGCGGCGGTGCTGGTCACCGCAGAACTGCCGCCGATGGCCAAGCCCGGCCAGCGGCTCGACATCACCGTCTCGGCGCTGGGCCGCGCCAAGTCGCTGCGCGGCGGCACGCTGATCATGATGCCGCTGCTGGGTGCCGATGGCCAGATCTACGCGATGGCGCAGGGCAATCTGGCGGTCGGCGGACTGGGTGTCAGCGGCGCCGACGGATCGAGCACCGTGGTCAACATTCCCTCGGTCGGCCGCATTGCCGGCGGCGCGACGGTCGAGCGCGCGGTCGAGACCGGGTTCGAACAGAGCCCCTATCTGATGTTCAACCTGGCCGATGCCGATCTGACCACCGCGATGCGCGTGGCCGACGCCATCAACAGCCAGTTCGGCTATGCGCTCGCGGTCGCCAATGATGCGGTTTCGGTGCGGATCGCCGCGCCCGTCACCGCGCAGGAACGCGTGCAGATGATGTCCCGAATCGAGAACATATCGGTCACCCCTGCCGAGGCCCCGGCTAAAGTAATTGTTAACGCGCGCACCGGTACGGTCGTTATCAATGGCGCGGTGCGGATTGGCCCTGCGGCAGTGAGCCATGGCAAGCTGACCGTGAAGGTCCAGGAAGCGCCCACCGTCGTCCAGCCCGCGCCGTTCAGCCAGGGCCAGACCGCGGTCGAACAGCGCAGCCAGGTCGCGATCGAGGAAGAGACCAACCCGGCATTCGAGATCAAGCGAGGTGCCAATTTGTCCGAGATTGTCGAAACGATCAACGCCATCGGGGCTTCGCCGAGCGATCTCGCCGCGATCCTGGAAGCGCTGAAGCAGTCCGGCTCGCTCAAGGCGGAGCTCGTGATCCTGTGACCGTCATGCCCGCCTCTGCCGCCTTTCCGCTGGCCCGCACCAGCGCTGCACTGCCGCTCGACAAACAGGCAAAGGCGGCGGCGGAGGCTGCGCGCGGTGCCGATGGCGCGACGCCCGGCAAGAGCGAGGCCGAAAAGGCCGAGCTGCGCAAGGCGGCGCAATCGTTCGAGGCGATCTTCCTGCGCCAGATGATCGGGGCGATGCGCACCGCAACCGACGGCGACACGCTGCTCGGCTCGACCGCCACGGACCAGTTCCGCGACCTGATGGACGCGCGCGTCGCCGACGACATGGCAGGCAAGCAGAGCTTCGGCATCGCCGACATGGTGCTCAAGCAGTTCGGGATCGATAAGCCATGAGCAACCTGCTGAACATCGGCCGTTCGGGCCTGCGCGCCTTTGCCCGCTCGATGGAGACGGTGTCGCACAACATCGCCAATGCCGAAAACCCCGATTATGTCCGCCGCAGCGTGGAGATGAGCGACGCCACCGTTTCGGGATCGCTCAATCCGGCCTATCTGTCGCAGACCGGGCTCAACGGCGTGCGCATTGCACAGACGGTGCGCGCATCGGACGAATTCGTCGAGGCGCAGGTGCGTCAGACCGGAGCGGCGCGCATTCGTGCGGAAACCCAGCTGAGCTGGCTCGAGCGGCTGGAGACCAATCTCGACAATGCCGGGTCGAATGTCGGCACACGGCTCAACACCTTTTTCGGCCGGGCCGAGGAAGTCGCGGCAGCGCCGTTCGACAACTCGCTCAAGCTCACCCTGCTGACCGAACTCGATGCGGTGGTCGATGCCTTCCGCCGGACGTCGAGCAACATGACGCTGACCGCGCAGCAGGTCACCCAGGGCGCGACGCAGGAGGCCAATACGCTGAATGCCGCGCTGGAAAACCTGAACAAGATCAACCTGGACATTACCCGCACCAAGGAAGGCACCGATGCGCATGCCGGCCTGCTCGATGCGCGCGATGCGATGCTGGCGACGATCACCGAGAAGCTCAACGCCACGATCAGCCTGGCCCCCAACGGCACCGCCACCATCTCTTATGGCGGCCAGCAGCTGGCCGGGGTGAATTTCTTTGCCAATGTGACCGCATCGAGCAATGCCGATGGCAGCCTGGCCCTGCAGGTCGATGGCACCGCGGTGGCCGTGCCCAGCGAAGGATCGCTGGCCGGGCTCAGCCGCGCCGGTGCCACCGCGCAGGGTCGGCTCAACGATCTCAACGCGCTCGCGCAGCAGCTGGTCACCGATATCAACGCCTGGCAGGCACAGGGCCGCACGCTCAGCGGCGCGGTCGGCGCACCGCTGCTGACCATGCCGGGCGACATCTCGACCCTGGAAGTGACCACGCGCGACACCGCCCAGCTGGCACTGGCGGCGGCTGACGGCACGCCCAACGGCAATCTGCTGACGCTGCCTGCACTGCGCACCACCGATGGCGTCGAGACCAAGTGGAACAATTTCATGGCGGGCTTCGCCACCAACCTGTCCGCCGTGCGCAGCGAATCCGAGGCCGCCACCGCGCTCGACGAGGGGGCACGCCGTCGCCGCGATGCGATGTCCGGGGTCGATCTGGACCGCGAAGCCGCTGACCTGATCCGGTTGCAACAGGCCTATGAAGCCTCTGCCCGCGTAATCCAGGTGGCGCGCGACACCATGCAAACCATTCTGAACGTGTTTTAAGGCCGGGGTAAGTCGATATGGTCCAGTCCGTTAATCGCTATCGCGCTCCGCAAGAGGTGACGCAGCAGGTCCGCCTCAGCCGCGCGATCGCTGACCAGCAGGCGCTGGTGGGCGGCGAAAGCCGCATCGCGCGCCCCTCCAACGACCCCAAGGCCTGGCTGGAAGCGGCCAATATCTCGCGCTTCCAGTCGGACGAGGAGGCGTGGACCAACAATCTGGGCCGCGCCGACACGCGCGCCAACCAGGCCGAAGCCAGCCTCAACACCATCGTCAGCGGGCTCATCCGCACGCGCGAGCTTTTGCTTTCTGCCAATACCGGCACGATCAGCCCCACCGACCCGCAGGTTCTGGCGCTCGAAGTCAACGGCATTGCCAATGACTTCAACGATGCCCTGGGCCAGCGCGACAATTTCGGCGGCCAGCTGTTCGGCACCGGCCAGGCGATCCGCGTGCCGATGGGCGATACCCGCTTTGTCATTGCCGCGCCCAATCTGGAAGAGGTGCACGACAATATCGACGTGGGCGGCGGCACGACCAGGACGCTTTCCCAGATCATGTCCGATACCGCAGCCGCGATCAACAACCAGACCCCCACCGGTCAGGCCGCGCGCGATGCGCAGCTGACCGCGCTGGATGGTGCCATCGACCGGATGACGCAGCTGCTCACCCGGCAGGGCGTGGTCAAGGGATCGATCGAGAGCGCGCGTGAGGAACTGCAGCAAAGCGAACTCTCGCTCGCATCGCGCAAATCGGAACTGGTGGATGCCAATGTTTCCGAAGCGCTGACCCGGCTGCAGACGCTGCTGACCAACCTGCAGGCGACGCAAGCCGTCTATGCCAAGATTTCGCAGCAGTCGCTGCTCGACTATCTTCGCTGACGCCTGTTCGTGGTTAACGAATAAGCCCTTCATATTAACCCTGTTTTGCGCTTAACCACGATCGGCAAAAGCCGTTCTACGATCTGAACGGGCCGATTTTCGGCCCTCATTGCGCCCAGTCACAGCGGCGCGGTGCGAGGATCAAGGGAACCGCCATGTTCGCAGCTATTGGCTTTGTCGTTCTGATTGTCATGGTTTTCGGCGGTTTCATTCTCGCCGGGGGCAGCATGGGCGTCATTCTGCACGCCCTTCCGCTGGAAATGATGATCATCGGCGGCGCAGCTGCAGGCTCGATGCTGATCGGCAATTCCGGTGCGCATATCAAGGCGATCGGCGGCGGTGTCATGACCGCGTTCAAGGGATCCAAGTACAAGAAGCAGGATTTTCTCGACTGCATCTTCCTGGTATCCAAGCTGATGAAGATGCTGCGCACCGAAGGCCCGGTGGCGCTGGAGCCGCATATCGAGGACCCCAAGAGCTCCTCGGTCTTTTCCGAATATCCCACCCTGCTCAAGGATTCGACGCTGATCCACCTGATCTGCGACTCGCTGCGGCTGGTCGTCGTCTCGTCGGGCCAGCTCGATCCGCATGCGGTGGAGGATGTCGTCGATCAGGCGATCAAGACGCACCATCACGAAGCGGTCGGCCCGGCCGACGGCCTGCAGAACCTGGCCGACGCGCTGCCCGCACTCGGGATCGTCGCGGCCGTGCTCGGGATCGTCAAGACCATGGGCTCGATCGACAAGCCGCCGGAAATTCTGGGTGAGATGATCGGATCGGCGCTCGTCGGTACGTTCCTCGGGATTTTCCTGGCTTATGGCCTGGTGGGTCCGCTGGCCAACCGCTGCAAGCAGGTGATCGAGGCCGATGGCGCGATGTACCATGTCGCCAAGCAGATCATCATCGCATCATTGCACGGCCATCCGCAGCCGCTGGTGATCGAAGCCGCACGCTCCAGCCTGGGTCATGCCAACCAGCCGACCTTTGCCGACGTGTTCGACGGCATGCGGGGCCGCTAAGCCATGGCGAAGCGCAAACCCGATCCGGTGGAGAATGTCCGCCCGATCATCGTCAAGAAGATCATCGAAGAAGGGCATGGCGGCCATCATGGCGGCGCCTGGAAGGTGGCCTATGCTGACTTCGTGACGGCAATGATGGCGTTCTTCCTGCTGATGTGGCTGCTCGGCGCGACCGAGGAAAAGGACCGCAAGGCGATTGCCGACTATTTCGCGCCGACCATTGTCGAGCTGAAATCGGGCAGCGCCGGGTCCAACGGCCTGTTCGGCGGTGAGTCCATCGTCGGCCGCGACGATTATCCCAATCGCGCCGGCCAGACGGGCACGCAGTCGATCACCATTCCGCAGGATGCCACCGGTACCGCCGACGAAGCAGGCAATAGCGCCTATGCGTCGATGACCGAAGAGCAGAAGGCGGCGATCAAGAAGGCCCAGCAGATGGCCGAACGCGAGCAGTTCGAGAAGCTCAAGGAGCAGCTCGAAAAGCGCCTGGGCAGCAGCGAGGAACTCGCCAAGCTGATGAAGAATGTCCGCTTCACCGATACGCGCGAAGGATTGCGCATCGATCTGGTGGACGAGGCCAATTTCAGCATGTTCGCGCTGTCGACCGACAAGCTGGTGCCCAAGGCGGCCGAACTGCTGCGCGAGGTGGCGCAGGTGATCAACGGCATGCCCAACCCGGTCATCATCCGCGGCCATACCGACTCGCTGCCTTACGCATCGGGCAAGACGATGAACAACTGGATGCTGTCCACCAGCCGCGCCGAAGCGACGCGCAGGGCGCTGGTGGTGGGCGGGATCAACCCCGGACGCGTCCATCGCATCGAGGGCGTGGCCGACAACGAGCCCTATAACCCGATCGACCGCAACGACCCTGCCAACCGGCGCATCTCGATCACGCTGGCGTTCACCACGCCGCCGGCGGGCGAAGCGGCAGCGCCGACTGGCGCCAAGGGACCGGGCGGCAGGGCACCGGGCGGCATGCCGCCACGGCCCGTCCCCGCACCGCTCTCCTCCAAATAAGGGGGCGGCGCGGGCCGGGCTCAGCCGGCTAGCTTTTCGGAAATTTCGAGCATGGTGATGGCGGCGCGGGCAGCGTCGCCACCCTTGTCCTTCTCGTCCTTCTTCGCGCGGGTCAGCGCCTGCGCCTCGTTCTCGACCGTCAGGATGCCGTTGCCGATCGGCAGGCCGTCCAGCGTCAGTGCCATGATCGCGCGCGCGCTTTCGTTCGAAACGACCTCGAAATGATAGGTCTCGCCGCGGATGATCACGCCGATCGCGACATAGCCGTCATAGCGCTGCGTTTCCGATGCCATGGCGATGGCCGCCGGAATCTCGAGCGCGCCCGGAACGGTCAGCGTCTCGTGGCTGTGCCCCGCCGCCTTGATCGCGGCGCGCGCGCCTTCGAGCAGCAGGTCGTTGAGATGATCGTAGAAGCGTGCCTCGACGATGAGGAAATGCGCCATGTTTCGTGCCCCGTAATCTAGCGGATAGGAAGAAGGTGGTGGTTCAGCCGACGGTCCAGGCGGCAACCTGCGCGGCGACGCTGTTGGCCGCCTGGTTGAGTGCCGCGCCGACGGTCACCGCGTCGACCACGGCGACCGGAACGCTCGCCTCGAAGCGCTGCTTGCGCAATGGGCTGCCAGGCTTGCGCACGACGGCATCGAAGCGGACGATCGCCACGCGGGCGTCCTCGTCATAACCGAAGCGGTGGAGCTGGCCCGACAGCATCGTGCTGCGCTCTGCCCCGGTTTCGACCTGGTCGAGCACGAGCCGGCCGCTCTTGGCCGCCAGCGTCTCTGCCAGCACGGTGCGGAACAGCCGCGCGGGCTTGTCGGCCCAGATCGCGTCCTTGACATAGGCGATCGCACTGTCGCTGACCTGCACCGGCACCCGCACCTGATCGAGCGTGCGCTCGACCGTGGGCACATCGACCACGATCGCGTCGGTAACCGACGCAGAGGCCATCGACCCTGCGCTGGGCGTCGCGCTGGACGTCAGCGTCAGCAGCTGCGGCGGAGCCTTGGCGCCGAAGCTGACGCACCCGGCCAGCAACAGGCAGGCGGCTCCCGCAGGCAGCAGGATACGAATATGTGCGGCCATGCGCTGGGCTTTCCTGTTCGGCTGGGCGGTCATATCGGCCCCTCTCAGTTCTTCGGCTTGTAGTCGGGCAGAGGCGGCGCGCTCAGCAGACCGCCCGCGCCTTCCTGATCGATCTTTTCGGTAATCGCCGACAGCGCCCGCGCCGTCACGCGCAGGTCACGCACCAGCGCCTCGGTCTCGGGCAGGGTCGTGGTCGAGAACTGGCGCAGGCCGGGCTTGGCCTCTTCCATCGTTTCGGTCAGCTTGATCAGCGCCTTGTCGGTATCCGCCAGCGTCTTGGCGAGCTGGCGCGCCAGCGGCCGCCCTTCGCTGTCGAGCACGTCCTTGGTCGATTGCGCGGTCATGCCCAGCTGCTCGGCAGCGACGCCTGCCTTGGCCAGCGTCACGCGCAATTCGGCGAGCGCCGCGCGCATCTGCGGCGCGGAATCGGCCAGTTCGCCGGTCAGCCGCCCGCTGTTCTTCAGCAGCACCGCGATCGACTTCTGATTGTCGTCGGACAGCACCTGCGTGAAGCGTTCGGTCAGCGTCGCGAGCCGTTCGAGCAGCAGCGGCGCGTTGTTGAGCAGTTCGCCCAGCGCGCCCGGCTTGGTCGGGATCACCGGCACGCCCTCCGGTCCCGGCTCGGTAATCGCGGGCGCGCCCTGTTTGGCGCCATCAAGCTGGATCTGCGACACGCCGGTAAAGCCCACCCCCTGGATCGTCGCGGTGGTGCCTTCCAGGATCGGCGCATGCGCATCGACCTCGATCCGCACGCGGACGAATTGCGGGTCCTTGGCCCAGAGCGCGATCTCGGTCACCTGGCCCGATGGCACGCCCGAATAGGCGACGACCGAACCCTTGGCGATGCCGTCGACCGAGGTCTTGAAGAAAATGTCGTACTTGTTGCGATCGGTCTCGCCCAGGCCCGCCAGCCAGATGACAAAGGCGGCAATGCCCGCAAGCAGCACCAGGGTGACGGTCCCCACCCAGACATGATTGGCGCGTGTTTCCATGGCTTTGGTTATGCCCCTGATGGTCTGATGCTGTCTACCGCCAAAGCGGCATGGTCGTTCCGGCGGGTCACCTTAGAAACCCCCGGCTCTTGCTGCTGGCCGGAAGCCGCGTCTTCTTGCGCTCCTCGTCGGCATGGCTGACAGCGGCGGCGCGGCCGCGCGGGCCGTTGAAATATTCCTGGATCCACGGATGGTCGGTCGCTAGCAGCTCCGGAATGGTGCCGATGGCGATCACCTTGCGATCAGCCAGCACCGCCACCCGGTCGCAGATCTCGTGCAGCGTATCGAGGTCATGCGTGATCAGGAACACGGTGAGGCCAAGCGTGCGCTGCAGTTCGCGGGTCAGCGCATCGAAACGCGCCGCGCCGATCGGGTCGAGCCCGGCGGTGGGCTCGTCGAGGAACAGCACATCGGGATCGAGCGCCAGCGCGCGCGCAAGGCCTGCGCGCTTCTTCATGCCGCCCGAAAGCTCGGACGGATATTTGTCCGCAGCATCCTCGGGCAGGCCCGACAGCGCGATCTTGTACAGCGCGATCTCGCGCCGCAGCTTGTGATCGATCTTGGGATAGAATTCGGCCAGCGGCACCATGACATTTTCGGCCACGGTGAGCGTCGAGAACAGCGCCCCGCCCTGGAACAGCACGCCCCAGCGGCTGCGGATCGAGACATCCTCCTCCTCGCCATCGAGGATGGATTCGCCGAGCACCTCGATCTGCCCGGCATCGGGCCGTTGCAAGCCGATGATCGATCGCATCAGCACCGACTTGCCGGTGCCCGATCCGCCAACCACGCCCAGAATCTCGCCATGGCGCACGTCGAGCGACAGATCCTCATGCACCACCTGCTCGCCGAAGCTGTTCTTCAGCCCGGTGATGCGGATGGCGACATCGCATTCTTTGTCCCGTGCCGCGCTCATCCCCAGCCGATCTCCGTGAAGAACACCGCGAAAAAGGCGTCGAGCACGATGACCATGAAGATCGCCTGGACCACCGCCGCAGTGGTGCGTGCGCCGACTTCCTCGGCATTGCCGCGCACCTGCATGCCCTGATAGCAGCCAGCGAGCGCGATGATCAGGCCGAATACCGGTGCCTTGATCATGCCGACATAAAAGTCGGTGATCGGCACCACTTCCTGGATGCGCACGATGAAGGTTGCCGGCGGAATCTCGAGCACGACCCAGCACAGGAACGCGCCGCCGATCATCGCGACGATCATCGAATAGAAGCCGAGCAGCGGCATCATCAGCACGGCGGCCGTAACGCGCGGCAGCACCAAAGCCTCGACCGGCGACACGCCGATCGTCCGCATCGCATCGACCTCTTCGGTCAGCTTCATCGTCCCGATCTGCGCGGCAAAGGCGCTGCCCGACCGGCCTGCGACCATGATCGCGGTCATCAGCACACCCAGCTCGCGGATCGTCAGTCGTCCGACAAGATTGACCGTGAATACCTCGGCGCCGAACTGGCGCAGCTGCACCGCGCCCTGCTGCGCGATCACGATACCGATGAGGAAGCTCATCAGCCCGACAATGCCCAGTGCCGAGACGCCGACCAGCTCGAAATGGCGCACGGTCGCGGCCCAGCGGATGCGGCGCGGGTGCGCCATCAACGACAGCATCGACCGCACCAGCGCACCGAAAAAGCTGAGCATGCCCAGCAGCGAGCCGAGCGCCATCACCACGGCCTCGCCGACACTGGCGGTCATGCGGATCAGCGCATTGGGGCGCTGGGGCGGTTCGACATCGCTGATGTCCGATCGGCCCACCGCCTCGACCAGGCGGCTGCCCGATTCGCCGAGATTGACGATCTCGCAGCGCTGGTCGCGCGCCAGCCGGTAGACCACCCACGCGCCCACGGTATCGATATGCCCGGCATCGGCCATGTCGATCAGCCCGATCGGCTGGTCGATCTGCTTCAGCCGCTTGTCGAGCGCGGCGATGGTGGTGATGTCGAGGTTTCCGGAAAAGCGCAGCACCGCGCCGGTCTCACCGCGCTCTTCGATCGCAAAGTCGGCCGGGGCACCCATATACCGCCCTTCTTGTGCGATAAACGGTGCAATCACAAGCACCTTGGCGCACGATCCGTCGCACCGCGACCCGCCAAAGCGCGATCAACAAGTTACACGCCCATGCTTGTTTCGCACCGATTTGGCATTAAGGCTGAAGCCTGTGGGGGAGAGGCTGGCCTTTTACGATATGGATCGGACGATTACCGTCCACCCCACCTATGCGCGCTTTCTGCTGTGGATGGCGCTGCGCCAGGCGCCATGGCGGCTGTTGCTGCTGCCGCTTTCGCTCATCGCTGCCCTCGCCTATGTCGCACGCATCGTCAGCCGCGACGAGCTCAAGCAGATCAACCAGAAGCTGCTGCTGGGCCATTTGCGGGTGGCGACGCTGGCCGGCCCGATGGCGGCGCATGCCGAGCATGTCTTTGCAACCAATATCCGCCCCGGCGCGCTGGAGCGGATCGCCGCCGACCGGGCCGAGGGCTATCGCATCATCATCGCCACCGCATCCTACCGGCTCTATGTCGAGGCGATCGCCCGGCGGCTGGGCATCGATGACGTGATCGCCACCGATCTGCATGCCTCGCGCGGCACGGTGCTGGCGCAGATTGCAGGGCATAATTGCTATGGCCCGCACAAGGCCGAGATGATCGCCGCCTGGATGGCCGAGCATCGGCTGGACCCGGCACAATGCACCATCCGCTGCTATTCGGACCATGTGTCCGACCTGCCGATGCTGGAAATGGCGGATGAGGCCTTTGTCACCAACGCGCATATGCCGATGCGGCTGGCAGCGCGCGAACGCGGCTGGCCCGAGCTCGACTGGCCCGGCACGCTGGCCCCGCCGCGCGGGGTGGCGCAACAGGGCGTCACAGGCTAGGCAAAGGCTTTACAACCCGCTGAACGGGGAAGCCCATGAAAACCGTCGCATCCATGCTGTCCACCGCGCTGGCCGCCAGCCTCGCCTTTGCCGCGCCCCAGGCGCTCGCCCAGGCCCCCGGCAATACCGCCGAGGCCGAAGCGCCCGATTACCCGGCAGTGCTGCCCTTGCGCGAACAGGCCAAGCTGCGCGATGCATGGCTCGCCCAGCGGCTGGAGACGGTGGTGCCGGCGCTGATGCGCGAACAGGGCGTCGACATGTGGGTGCTGATCGCGCGCGAATATGACGAGGACCCGGTCGTTGCGACCATGCTCGATGCGCGATCGATGCACGCGCGGCGGCGCACGATCCTGGTGTTCTTCGATCCGGGCGAGGGCAAGCCGATCGAGCGGCTGACGGTCAGCCGCTATGGCCTGGCGGGCATGTTCGCCCCGGTCTGGACGCCCGAGCAACAGCCCGACCAGTGGAAGCGCCTTGCCGAGATCGTCGCCGAGCGCAATCCGCAGAAGATCGCGCTCAACATCTCGTCGCAGACCGCGCTCGCCGATGGCCTCAGCCACAGCCAGCACGAGGATTTCATGGCCGCGCTGCCCGAGGAGCTGCGCAGCCGCATCGTACCGGCAGGGCCGCTCGCCATCGGCTGGCTGGAAAGCCGCATTCCCGCCGAGATGGAGGTCTATCCCTCCATCGTCCGCCTGGCGCATGCGATCATTGCCGAGGCGCTGTCCGACAAGGTGATCACCCCCGGCCAGACGACGGCGGAGGACGTGCAATGGTGGATGCGCGAAAAGATCAGCGCGCTGGGCCTCAAGACCTGGTTCCAGCCCTCGATCAACATCTTCCGCGCCAGCGAGGCGGGCGAGCTGACCGGCGATGCGGTGATCCAGCCGGGCGACATGATCTGGACCGATTTCGGCATCACCTATCTCGGCCTCAACACCGATACGCAGCATCTCGCCTATGTGCTGAAACCCGGTGAGAGCGATGCCCCCGAGGGCCTGAAAGCGGGCCTTGCCGCCGCCAATGCGGTGCAGGATGCGCTGACCGCAGAGTTCCGCGTCGGCCGCACCGGCAACGACCTGCTTGCCGCCGCCCGGGCCCGCGCGATCTCATCGGGATACCAGCCCAGCATCTATTCGCACCCCATCGGCTTTCACGGCCATGGCGCAGGCCCCGCGATCGGTTTCTGGGACAATCAGGAGGCAAGCCCCGCAGGCGACTATCTGGTCCGCGCCAGCACCGCCTGGTCGATCGAACTGGCGGTCACCAACAACGTGCCCGAATGGGGCGACAAGGCGGTCTCGTTCCGCACCGAGGAGGACATGTTCTTCGACGGCGAGAAGGTCGCGTATCTGGATGGGCGGCAGGACCGCTTCCACCTGATCCGCGGCGCCGCGGACGCGCCAATGGCAGCGCCCGCACCCGAAGCGCTGCCGACCGAACCGGTCGCAGATGTGGGGGAGTGATGCAAGCAGCTCTCTCCCCTTCAGGGGAGAGATACGAAGGCTTGCCAGCTGGTCTGGCTAGCCGGAGTTGAGAGGGGCTCGGCAAGGCGCATTCCCCTCTCCCTCCGCCGCTGCGCGGCTCCTCCCTCTCCCCTGAAGGAGAGAGGGCTGTAAGACCCTATTTATGCTCGCGCCCGAAATCGGGTTTCGCGTCGTCCTGGCCCTGTTCGATGATCGAGCGGCGGATCGCGCGGGTGCGGGTGAACAGTTCTTCCAGCTCGTCGCCCTTGTCCCAGCGGATCGCGCGTTGCAGTGCGGACAGGTCCTCTGAGAAGCGCTGGAGCATCTCGAGCACGGCTTCCTTGTTCGACAGGAACACGTCGCGCCACATCACCGGATCGGACGCGGCAATGCGGGTAAAATCGCGGAAACCGCCGGCAGAATATTTGATTACCTCGCTCTGCGTCACACCCTCCAGATCGCTGGCGGTACCCACGATGGTATAGGCGATCAGGTGCGGCAGGTGGCTGGTGACCGCGAGCACCAGATCGTGATGCGCGGCCTCCATCGTTTCGACATTCGCCCCCAGCGCCTGCCAGAATCCGGCGACGCGGTCGCAGGCCCCGGCATCGGCCTGATCGTCGGGGGTGAGGATGCACCAGCGGCCCTTGAACAGCGAGGCAAAGCCCGCTTCCGGCCCGCTATTCTCGGTCCCTGCCACCGGATGCGCGGGGACGATGATGGCATCGGGAAGCGACGCGCGCAAAGCGGTCAGCACGCTCGCCTTGCACGAGCCGACGTCGCTGATGATCGCCTGCGCCGACAGATGCGGTGCCATGGCAGCGGCGGCGGCGGTCATGGCGCCCACCGGCACGCACAGGATCACCATTTCGGCGCTCGCCAGGTCAGGTCCGAATTCGGCATGATAGGCATCGCACAGCCCGATCGCCTCGGCCCGCGTGCAGACATCGGCGCTGCGGTCATAGCCCAGGATGCGGGTGTCGGGCAGCGCCTGGCGCACCGCACGCGCGATCGACGACCCGATCAGCCCCAGCCCGACGATCGCGATGGTGGCGAACGGCTGGCTCATGCGGTCACCAGATCGCGCAACACCTGGGCGATCGCGCGCATATGCGTCTCTTCGCCGATGGTGATGCGCAGCGCATGGCCCAGGCCCTGGCCTTTCGGCCAGCGCACGATATAGCCTGCCTGCATCAATGCCTCATAGGCCGCTTCCGCGCTCACCGCGCCTTCGAACAGCACCAGCAGGAAATTGGCATGGCTGGGGACGACGGTCACGCCATGATTGCCGAGCTGGGCGAGCTCACCCGCGAGCCAGTGCCGCCAGTGCGCATTATGCTCGCGCGAGCGGGTCACGAAATCGGTATCCTCAAGCGCAGCGAGCGCCGCGGCCTGGCCGGTCAGCGTCACGTTGAAGGGGCCGCGGATACGGTTGAGCGTGTCGATGATCCCCGGCGCGCCATAGCCCCAGCCGATGCGTTCGCCAGCCAGGCCATAGATTTTCGAGAAGGTGCGCGTGACCAGCACATTGTCGTGCGCAGCGGCCAGCTCGAGGCCGTGATCATCCTCTTCGGCGCTGAGATATTCGGAATAGGCCTGGTCGAGCACCAGCAGCACGTCCGAGCGCAGCCCGGCATGCAGCCGCGCAATCTCTGCCCGTGATGTCAGCGTGCCGGTGGGGTTGTTGGGATTGGCAAGATAGACGACGCGGGTCCGCGGCGTGATACAGGCGAGCAGCGCATCGACATCGGTCGCATAGAAGTTGTCTGGCGCAACTACCGGGGTCGCGCCGCAGCGCCGCGCCGCGATATCATAGACCGAAAAGCCGTAGCGGACATAGACGACCTCATCGCCCTGCCCGGCATAGCCCTGCGCGGCGAGGTTGAGCAGCTCGTCCGAGCCGGTACCGCAGACGATCCGCGCCGGATCGAGCCCATGCGCCTTGCCGATCGCCTCGCGGAGCGCCGCGCTGTCCGGATCGGGATAGAGCGAAGGCGCGAGCGCCGCCCCCTTGAGCCGCGCCTCGAGCGCCGCCGGACTGGTGCCCAGCGGGTTCTCGTTCGCCGACAGTTTGACGAGCGGCCGTCCGTCTTCTCCGGTCGATTTGCCGGGGACATAGGCATGGATCGCGGCGATCCAGGATTTGGGCTGAGGCTGGCTGGTCATGGGGCGCGCGCATAGCGCGAGTCGGGCGATGAGGGAAGCGGCGAGCGGATCGAAGCGGCCAGACTGTGTCCTCCAATCTGCAGAGCTGCGAAAATGCTTAACAAAATCAATACCCGTTACAATCTTTGACCGGATGATCGGCCATTGTGCCAAGCGTATGTTAAGTTTGGACAATTCTGGAACGCCGGGGATTTGCGGGTTGCCCCCGCTTTGAGGGTGAGTTAAGACATCCGCAAGGTCGCCCGGGAGTGTGCAAGCGGAACAACCGCTGTATGGTCCAGAATATGGTCCGGGGTGATGGGTTGGTGTCCTTTTCTCCCCGGGGTCTGCACAGGCTACAGGGGGTGATCTTGGCGACACGCTTTTTCCGCACGCGACAGCTGATTCTGGGCAGTGTTACCTGCGCCGGGCTGTTGTGGACGACGGCGGGCCATGCCCAGCAGGTCAATGTTCCCTCTCCCCCCACCCGCGAGGAAATCGAGCGGCCGGTGCAGCAGCGCAGCGAGCGACCCGCGCGCCTGACCGTCGATGGCGATATCGAGCGCGCGCCCTGCCCGCTGGCCGACCCTGCCTATGCCAATGTCAAGCTGACGCTCAGCGAAGCGCGCTTCAACAATCTGGGCCCTGTCGCGCCGATCGAGCTGCGGCCGCTGTACGAACCCTATATCGGCACGGAACAGCCGGTGGCCGTGCTGTGCGAGATCCGCGATGCCGTCGCGACCAAGCTGCGCCGCGACGGTTATATCGCAGCGGTCCAGGTACCCACCCAGCGCATCGACAATGGCGTGGTGCAGTTCGAGGTGCTCTACGCCAAGCTCACCTCCATCCGCGTGCGCGGCGATGCCGGCAATGGCGAAAAGCTGGTCGCCAGCTATCTGCAGCGGCTGACCGAGGGCACGGTGTTCAACCAGAAGCTGGCCGAACGCTATCTGCTGCTGGCGCGCGACCTGCCGGGCTATGACATCCGGCTGACCCTGGTCCCTGCGGGCACCGGCCCGGGCGAGCTGATCGGCGATGTGACCGTGCGCCGCACCCCGTTCGAGCTCGACCTCAACGTCCAGAACATGGCAGCACGCGACGCCGGGCCCTATGGCGCACAGCTGCGCGCGCAATTCTATGGCCTGACCGGCATGGGCGACCGCACCTATGTCTCGGCCTATTCGACGCTCGATTTCCAGGAACAGCAGATCGTCCAGGCGGGGCATGAATTCCGCGTCGGCAGCGAAGGCCTGACGCTGGCAGGCCGCTTCACCTATGCCTGGACCGAGCCCGATATCAACCTGCCCGCCGGCGTCGCCGCGAAGATCACGGCGACCACGCTGCTCGCCAGTGCAGAGGCGCGCTATCCGCTGCTGCGCAGCCAGGCGGCATCCTTCTATGGCGCGGTGGGCCTCGATTATGTCAATCAGGACATTGACTTCATCGGCCCGCTGTCGCGCGACCGCATCCGCATTGCCTATGCCCAGATCACCGGCGAGGCGATCGACATGGCTAATGGTGCCGCGCCGCGCTGGCGCATGGCGGGCCAGTTGGAATTCCGCCAAGGCCTGTCGATCCTGGGTGCGAGCGATCCGTGCAATTTCGTCTGCGCGCTGGTGCGCACGCCGACCACGCGCGGCGATGGCGACCCGACTTCGACGCTGATCCGCGGCGAACTTTCCGCCGAGGCGGCGCTCGGCGACGATGCGTCGATCTTCATCCGCGGGCGCGGTCAGCTGGCCTTCGATCCGGTGCTCAGCTTCGAGGAATATTCGGGCGGCAACTTCACCATCGGGCGAGGCTATGATCCGGGCACGATCGTCGGCGACGATGGCGTCGGCTTTCAGGCGGAGCTGCGCGGACCGCAGGTCACGCCGATCAAGAATGTCGACTTCTCGTTCCAGCCCTTTGCCTTCATGGATGTCGCCTGGACCTGGGATGATGGCCGCCCCGGCGATCCGCAGCGGTTGAGCTCGGTCGGCATCGGTGCCCGCGCGCGCCTCAACGACCGGTTCCGGCTGGATGTCACCGTCGCAGTGCCGACCGAGCGCGCCGGCCTGCTCACCGATACACCCGACCCGCGCATCCTGTTCACCCTCACCACTCTGCTTTTGCCCTGGGGAGCCCGCTGATGGCTTATGATCGCAACCTGACCGCCCGCCGCGTCCTGCTGGCAAAGGCGACCTCTGCGCTTGCACTGGCCACGGGCCTGGCGATCGGCTGTGCCGGGCCGGCTTTTGCCCAGGCGGCTGCAGGCAGCGGTGCATTCGAGGGAACGCCCACGGTCGTCTCTGGCGGGGTCAACATCACCCGCGGAACCAATACCGACAATATCCGCGTCGATACCAACCAGGCTGTGATCAACTGGACGACCAACGACACCGCGATCGGTGGCGGAGTGATCAACTTCCTGCCCAATGGCCGCACCGCGTTCTTCCGCAACAACCCGACCGCGCAGAACCAGTTCACCGTCCTCAACCGCATCATCCCCACCGATCCCACCCGCGCGATCGCGATGAATGGCACCATCATCAGCCAGTTGCAGACCGGTGCGGGCCTCGTTTCCGGCGGCAATGTGTGGTTCTACAGCCCGGGCGGCATCGTCATCGGCTCGACCGGGGTGATCGATGTCGGCGGGCTACTGCTGACCAGCCTTGACCCGGTGCGCGACGCGACGGGCAATTTCATCAACGCGTCAGGTTCGTTCACACTGGGCGGGGCCGGGGCTTCCCCCACCAGCTATGTCCAGGTCGATCCGGGCGCGCTGATCCAGGCGACTCCCGAAAACAGCTACATTGCCATGGTCGCACCGATCATCCGGCAGAACGGCACGGTCGATGTCAATGGGTCAGCACTGATGGTCGGCGCAGAAGCGGCGACGATCACCTTCGGCACCGGCGGCCTGTTCGATATCCAGATCACCACGGGTACCAATGGCGACCCGGCCACCAACAACCCGGCAACGGGCAACGCTGCCATTTTCCATGGTGGAACCACAGGCGGCCCGGTCAGCAGCGGCACGGGGGATAATCACCGCATCTACATGGTCGCGGTGCCCAAGAACAACGCGATCTACAACCTGATCGGCCAGGGCAGCACTCTTGGCTTCGACGTCGCAGGTGCCGCCAATATCGTCGGCAATTCGATCATCCTGTCCGCCGGCTACAATGTCTTCGGCGACAACATCGACAATAGCGCGCCGGTCAACCCGACGCAGCAGGCGCGGCTGTTCATCGTCAACTCGCTGATCACCTCCGGACTGTTCGGCGCGGGTGTGACCGAAGCCATTGCCGATGCCTTTGGCGGGACGCTCGATTTTGCGGGCGATGTTTCGCTCTATTCGCGCGGCGCAGCGCGGATCACCTCGCGCAACAACGGCGCTGCGGCGGGCACGCTGACGGTGCTCGGCAATGCTTCGGTCTCGGCGGACGCCTTCGCGATCGCGGAAGGCGAAAACGTCACCGCCGGAGAGGCCCAGATCCGCGCCTTCAATGGCAGCTCGATCAATATCTTCGGATCAGCCAGTATCACCGCCAACGCCTTTGGCGGCACGGCGGTCACGGCAGCGTCTGTCGGCAGCGGCACCGGCGGCAGGGCGCTGCTGCAAGCTGACGATGGCGGCAACCTGACGATTGGCGGAAATGCCACGCTGTCTGCGGACGGCTTTGCTGGCGACAGCGAAACTGCGGGCATTTTCGGGAGCAACTTTGGCCGTGGCGGATTGGTGGTTGTCTCCAATAACGGCAGCAACGCCAATATGCTGATCAACGGCAATCTGCTGGCGACTGCCAATGGCACGGGCAGCAGGGACCTGGGTTCGGGCACCGCCGGAAACGGCTTTGGCGGCACTATCTCGGTCGCTGCGGGCAACCCGACCGCGACGCCCGGCTCGGGCAATTTCCTCACCGTCAGAGGCACGGCCACGCTGCATGCGGATGGCTTTGGCGGCAATTCCAGCATCGGCATTGGCGGCAATGGCACGGGCGGCACGGCCGGTTTCGGAGCGGGATTGGGCGGCACCACCGGCGTGCTCGGCAATCTGCTGGTGACGGCCTTCGGCATCGGCGGACAAACCGATGCGGCGACCGGCACCGGGGGCGTCGGCACGGGTGGATCGGCCTTTGTCCAGATCTTCGGAAATGGTGGCACGCTCAACGCTGGCGCCAACGTGACGATCCAGGCCATCGGGAACGGCGGCAATGCGAGCGTTCCGGGTGGAACCGGCGGCAATTCGACCGGCGGCCAGGCGCAACTGGTCATCAACGGAACAGGCGGATCGCTCAACGTCACCGGTACGGCCGATGTCAGCGCCTTCGCGGCTGGCGGCCAGGGTACCATCGGCGGCAATGGCACGGGCGGCATCGCGGTGATCAGCACCAATACCAGCGGCGTGATGACGCTCAGCAATGGGGCCGGGATCAGCGCAGGCGGCGTGGGCGGATCGGCCACCACATCGGGACAGGGCCGGTCGGGCAATGGCCGCGGCGGCACAGCGCAGATGGTCGCGCTGGCCAATGGCGCGATCAATGTTACCGGGAATGTCGATATCAACGCCAATGGCGCTGTGTTCGGCTCGGCGCTGACCGGAATTGATGGCGGCGATGGCATCGGCGGCAACGCATCGATTTCGCAGAATACCGGTGGCCAGATCAGCATCACCGGCAACGCCTTTGTTGCAGCGACCGGCACCGGCGACAACAATAGCGGCGGCGGTGACGGCATTGCGGGCAACGGCACCGGCGGCGATGTGCGGATCGCGGTCAATGATCGCAGCATCACCATCACCGGCAATGCCGTCACCGATGCGCGCGGCTTCGGCGGCAACAGCATTGGCGGCATTCGCGGCGGCAACGGCACCGGCGGGCTTGCGAATCTGGGCGCGGGCGCGGGCACATTGTCCATCGGCGGCACCGGCACGGCCAATGCCGACGGCACCGGCGGATCGGCGCTGAGCGGCACGGGATCGGGCGGCATCGGCACCGGCGGACGCGCGGTGATCGGGTCGATCGTCGGCGGCATCATCCAGATTGCCGGCGCGGCGGAAGTCAGCGCGCAGGGCTTTGGCGGCCAGGGATCGGGCGTCGGCACCGCAGGTGGCCTTGGCGATGGCGGCGACACGCAGATTTTTGCCGAAAATACCGGGTCCGTCACCATCGGCGGCGCGACCAACATGAACTCCAGCGCCTTTGGCGGCTCGGGAGGCGCGGGCGGCAACAGCGGGGCAGCGCTCGGCGGCAACTCCAATATCATTGCGCTGGGCAACGGGCGGATCACGCTCAACCAGGATGCGTTCATGTCGGCCCAGGGGCTCAGCGGGAACGTGCGCGACGGTGCGGGCAATGTGGGCAACGCCACCGGCGGCATCGTGATTGTCGAAGCGCGCGATGCTGGCAGCAACATCACGATCAACGGCAACCTGCTGGCCGATGCGATTGCCGATACCGGCTCTGCGTTGACCGGCATTATCGGCGAAGCCCTGGGCGGCACGGCGACGCTGCAGGTGCAATCGGGCACGCTCGCCATCACCGGATCGACCACGCTGGATGCCAGCGCGTTCGGCGGCAACAGCACGGTCACCGGCAATGGCGGCAATGCAGCAGGCGGGCGCACGGCGGCGGTGATCTTCGGCACCGGCAATGGCCAGATGACCCTGGGCGGCGCGCTGACCATGGCATCGAACGGCTTTGGCGGTTCGGCGCAGACCGGCAATGGCGGCACCGGCACCGGCGGGCTGAGCGAAGGTGGCACGATCGCCGTCGTCGGCAGCTTCAATTTCGGTGGGACCATATCGATGTCCGCCAACGGCACCGGCGGCAACGCGCTGCTGGCTGGCAATGGCGGCGCAGGATCGGGCGGCACGTCGCGCTTCGGTTCGAACGACAGCCAGATGGTCGGCGGTGACCTGTTCATCGCCGCAGTGGGTCGCGGCGGCGATGGCGCGCTTGGCGGACGCGGCGGGGATGCAATCGGCGGCCTTGCCACCCTGATTTCCGGTGCGAGCACAACCGTACGCCTGCTCGATTTCAACAATGCCACGCTGGTGGCCGACGCCTTTGGCGGCGCAGGCGGTGCGGGTGCCAATGGCACGACCGGCGGCGCAGGCGGCGCTGGCGGCAATGCCACCGGCGGCAGAACGCAGGCGATCGGCACCGCGCGCAACGGTCAGCTCGACATCCTGAACCTCCAGGCTTCGATGAACGGCTTTGCAGGTGCAGGCGGCGCAGGCGGCACAGGGTCCGCAGGCCGGGGCGGCAATGGCGGCGCGGGCGGCATCGGCACCGGCGGAAGCGCCCAGATGGGCACGGTCAGCGCCACCATCACCAATGGTCCGAACCCGACACCGACCGGCTTCATGAAGATGACCGATGCGCTGATCCAGGCCAATGGCTTTGGCGGCGCGGGCGGCAATGGCGGCACCGGCACCACCGGAAGTGGCAATGGCGGCAACGGCGGATTGGGCGTGGGCGGCGACCTCTTCTTCGCCTCGCGCGGTTCGCTGGTCGAGGTGAACAACCTGACCCTGCTTGCCAATGCCAATGGCGGCAATGGCGGCACCGGCGCAGTGCGCGGCAATGGCGGCAATGCCACAAGCGGCACCATCGGCGTGGAGAGCACCGAGCAGTTCCAGGCTCCGACCAACCGGGGACGCCTGGTCGCGCGCGACATCACCGCGATCGCCCGGGGAACCGCCGGGACGGGTGCGGTCAATGGCACCACGACTTATGGGACGGGATCGTTCTTCCGGGCGACCAATGGTGATGTCACCGCCAACAGCATCGTCTACAATATCGGCAATGCCGGCGATGCGCCTGATCCCACCGATATTGTCGAAGACTATGTCCGCATCACCGACGCCGCCGTGAATGTGACGGGCAGCTTCACCTTCATCACGCCGGGCCAGCTTTCGGTCCTGGTCAACAACGGCGCGTTGAACGCGGGGGCATTCGGCATCCAGGCGGGCACCTTCGTGGCCGACACCGTGGTGACCAGCCCGACCAATATCGGCACGATCACGGCCAACGCGATCAATCTGCAGTCGGCGGGCAACATCATCGTCACCGCCAGCCTCGCCACCCCGGGCAGTTTCACGGCGGTGGGAACCGGCGCGATCAATCTGGGCAACATCAATGCCGGTGGCGTGATCGGCATGCAGGGCGGCTCGCTGCAGCTCGGCAACCTGACCTCGGGCAACCATATCAACCTGACCGCGACATCGGGCGCGATCAATGCAGGCACTGTCACCGCGGCCAATTTTATCGCGATGACGGCGAGGAACGGGCTGACCCTGTCCACCGCCACCGCCACCACTGGCTATGTCGATATCCTCGTCAATGCCGGCAATCTGACCATCGGCAACGTCACCGCAGGCGGCTATATCGCGCTCGAGACGGGGGCAGGCAACATCACCGTCGGCAACCTGCGATCGGGCCAGGAAACCGATATCGAGGCCATCGGCAATGCGACGTTCGGCAATGTCGATGCGGGCCTGAACCTCAGCGTGCTCGCGGCAGGCACCATCACCGGCGGCAATATCGTGACGCGCGGCGTGTTTACCGGCGAATTCTTCGGCACGGGCCTGGCCAGCAATGGCGCGATCCAGATCGGCACCGTGCAGTCGGTGGGTAATATCGGCGCACTGACCACCAGCAGCTTCACCAGCGGCGCGCTGTCCACCGGTTCGAGCATCCTGCTGCTGGTCGATGGCAATATCCAGATCAACGGCGGCGCAACCGCTGGCACGGCGAACGATCGCTTCTTCTATGTCGGCAATTCGTCGATGCAGTCGCTGTTCGGAGACGGCGGCAATAACGGTGCGGGCGGCAATGCGTCGTTCGTCGGCGGCGACCCGGCTCCGATCTTCGCCGCAACTCCGGTGCGTACGCTCGGCAGCCTGACGGTGAACGGACCGGTTTCTGCCGGCAACATCCGCGCCGGCGTCGGCACGGGTGCCAATTTCGGCGGCACCGTGACCGCAGCGACGGGCAGCATCGCCATCACCGCCAACAGCATCGCTGCGCAGGCGATGAACGCGGCCCTGGGCGTCAACCTCACCACCACCAGCGGAGCGCTCGGCACCGGCGCGATTACCGCAACCGGCGGCAATATCGTGCTGACCTCTGCGGGCACGATCACCGCAGGCGCGCTGCTGACTGGTACGTCGGCGAACCTCGCGGTTACCGTGGATGGCCAGGGCGCGGTCAGCATCGGCGGGGTCACCGCAACCGGCGCGGCGCAGCTGCGCTCGCGCGCAGCCAGCTTCACCTCGACCGGGGCGATCACCGCATCCGTGGTGAATATCAGCGGCACAGCCGCGACACTGGCCAATGTCACCTCGACCAGTGGCGGCATCACCATCGGCGCCACGGGCGGCAATCTGGGCTTCGGCGCGCTCAATTCCGCCACCAACACGCAGTTCAACGTGAGCGGATCGGTGACCGGCGGCGACATTACCGCAGGCTCGTCGATCGGCACGGTCGTTGGCGGCAACATGACGCTGGGCAATCTGCGCACCAATGGCGCAGGCACGACCTCCACCGGCTTCAGCATCGGCCTGGGTGCCAATGGCACGATTGTCACCGGCACGATCAACAGCTTCGGCCTGCTGGGAATCGGCTCGGACGATGGCCAGGGCAATTTCGGCAATGCGGTGAGCATCACCACCGGCGCGATCACGGCGGGCGGCAGCGTGCTCGTGCGCGCCAACCAGGCCATCGTCACCGGCAATGTCAGCTCGACCAACGAGATCCGCGTGCGTGGCGGCAGCATCACGACCGGCGCGCTCAATGCCACCAATGCGGTCTTTGCCGCAGCGCTGAACGGCAACCTCAATACCGGCAATGTCACCACCGGCAGCAATGCGCTGCTGCTCGCCTCGCAAAGCATCAACACCGGCAGCATCGCCACCGGCACTAGCGGCACCGCCCTGCTCGCCAACAGTTCCGGCGTCTCGTCCACGACGACGCTGAGCGCGATCGACCTCAATGCCCTGCTCGCTGCCACCCCGGCGCGCGCGGGCGGCAGCGTGTCGATCGGCGGTCCGGTCACGACCGGTACCCTGCTCTCCGGCTCGACCGGCGGCTTCTCGGCCAGCAGCACGATCACGGCGGGCACGCGGATCAGCCTGGATGTCGGCGGCACGGCGGTGTTCGGCGGCCTGGCCACTGCGCCGACAATCGCGATCAGTTCGGGCGATATCGCCTTCTCGCAGGCAGGCGGCCTGGGCAATGCCAGCACCGGCACGATCACCCTGACCGCCAATCGCAGCGGCGCGGTGATCATCGGCGGCACCACCAGCGACAGCCAGAGCAGCGGGACCTACACGCTCGATGGCAGCGAGATCTCGCGCATCCGCGCGCAGAACATCGTCATCAACGCCCCCAATGTCTCTTCCACCGGCACCGGGGTCGAAATCCGTGCGCTGACGATGAACGGATCGGCAGCGGCCAGCGGGGTCAACCTCAACGGTTCGGAAGGCAGCCTGACGATCAACACGTCGGGCACCATCCGCGTGAATGGTAATGCGGTGTTCAACGCCATGGCCACCACCAACCGGGTGGCGCTCAATGCCAATCGGGTGGAGATCAACGCCGATACCGGCGGCATCTTCCTCAACGGCAGTTCGCCGGGCGGCACGCTGGCGATCAATGCCAACAACATCCACATCGCCAGCGCATCGCTGCTCGAACAGCTGGCATCGAACGTGAACTTCGCCGGACGCGACACGGCACTCGGCCTGCCGATCGCCACATCGCGGCCTGATGGCGTGATCCAGGCCTCGCGCCTGCAGTTCACGGTGGGCAGCACGCTGCTGATCCAGAACACCGGCACGTCGCTGCTGAATGCCGGCTTCTTCGGCCGCGTGGGCAGCTTCCAGGTGACGCCGCGCAGCTCACAGCAGAGCGCGTCGTCGCAGCTGATCGACCTGGTGATCTACGGCCAGCTGCTCGACACCGGCGATCTGGTGCGCAACGGCACGTCGGTGCGCGACCTGATCTTCCCGCGCTCGGCCAGCAGCACCGGACAGGACAGTGGCGGGCCCAGCGGCTTTACCAGCAATTCCAGCGTCAACGGCTGTCTGCTGTCGGCGGTGGCATGCGGTGGCGGCGGCGTGACCGAGCAGAGCCCGACGGTGATCTCGCACGCCGGGCCGCCCCCGCCGACGCCCGCGGCCGAGCGTGAGGCCAAGCAGGAGCAGGAGGAAGCCGAAGCGGCAGCCGAAGAGGCAGCCCGTGGCGAGGCGGCACCGCGCCGCCCGATCATGCCGCCGGTCACCATCGTCAACACCCGCCGCCTTGGCGTCGAGCCGGTCATCGATGAACCCGTGACCAGCGGCGGCAACCCCAATCTGCAGCTTGATCAGCCCCTGATCGATCCCGCACCCGATACCGGAGGACAGCCATGATCCGCACCCCGTCGTTGCAGCCCGGCACGTTTGGCCGTGCCTTGCGCCATGGCGGCACGGCGCTGCTGGCGCTGGCCGCCGGCATCACCTCACCTGCCCTGGCCCAGACCCAGCCGTCGATCGCGCTGCGCGACAGCTTTCGTGTCGGATCGGCAGGGGTGCTGTGCACCGCGCAATATCGCCCGACCGATGCTGCGCTGACCAGCATGTTCGATCGCGGCTATCGCGTGGTGTGCCGCGATGCTGCCAGCCCCGTCGCCTCGCTCTATGCGCTGCGCGGCGGCGAAGGCGACCGGCTCGCACAATATCTTCAGGCGGCGATGACCCGGCTGTCGTGCGGCGAAAAGCAGGTGACCGAGGTCGAGACCGTGGGCGGCGCGAGCGTCATCGAATGCCGCGACCCCAAGGCCGGCGTCGATTACCGCATCTATGCCGCGGTGCGCGGTGACACGGTGTTCGTGGCCGAAGGGCTTTCGGGCTATGATTCCGCGCTCAAGCTGGCGCTGGCATCACTGGTGACCGACCGCGCGGTGCCGGGCACCGTCGATGTCGCCACCACCCAGGTCAGCGATCCTGCCGCCTTTGCCCGCATCCAGGCCGGCACGCTGGACGAGGAATCGGCGCGGGTCGAGGCCTATGTCCGCAACAATTACGGCGCCTATGCCGAATCCTCGGAATTCTTCGAGACGCTGGCCGCGCGCGAACAGGGCGGGACCGAGCGGACGGCGGAGTTCCTGGCCAACCAGGCGCTGCAGCAATCGAACATGGGCGATTTCGCCACAGCAGGCGCCCTGTTCGCGCGTGCGGACAAGCTGGTCGCGTCGAGCGACGGCGTCACCCAGCGCATGATCCGCAACTTCCGCGCGATCGATGCGATCAACCAGCGAGACCCCGCCGAAGCGATCAAGGTGCTCGACCGCCCGGTCTCGATCGATACCGAGATGGTGGGCGAAACGCGCCTGTCGCAGGGCGAGATCACCAAGATGCTGGCCGACCAGATCAACCGCGAGAACTCCGGCCTCAAGCGGCTGGGCGGGGTCGATTCCAGCCTGACCGGCCCGGAACGCGCGCAGATTCTGGATGGCCAGGCGCTGCTGCTGCGCGGCACCGCGCTCAGGCTGTCGGGCCAGAGCGACGCAGCCTTGCTCGCCTTGCAGCAGGGTATCGACACGATCGTCGCGGTGCGCAACGGCCGGATCAGCTCGACCGGCTGGCTGCGTGCGGAAGTGGCGACACAGCGTGCGCTGATCCAGGAATCGCGCGGCGATTTCGCAGGCGCGCGGGCCGGCCTCACCGAGGCGCTCGACATCTACAAGCTCGATTATCCGCAATCACCCGGCCTGCTCAGCGCCAAGGGGCGGCTCGCCGCGTTCCTCGCGCGGCGGGGCGAGGCCGATGCCTCGATCGCGCTTTATGACGAGATCGTCGCCGAGGGCGAAGCCGTGCCGAGTGCGCGCGCATCGATGAAGGAAATGCTGGGCCCCTATTTCGCCCAGCTGGCGGTGCGCGCGGACAGCGACCAGCAGGTCGCCGCGCGGATGTTCAACGCCAGCCAGCTGCTGCAGCGCCCCGGCGTCGCCCAGACCCAGGCGGTGCTGGCCCGCGAGCTTTCCGAAGGCAATGACGAGGCCTCTGCGCTGTTCCGCCTGGCGGTAACCCGCACCCGCGAAATCTCCCGCACCAGCGCGGAAATCCAGCGGCTGGAAGCGCTGCCCTCGCCCACGCCCGATGATGTGGCGACGCTGGCGCTGGCGCGCGAATCGCTGACCACGCAGCAGAACGAGCAGACCGCGCTGCAATCGCGACTGGGCCAGTATTCGCAATATCGCGTGCTCTCGCCGACATCGGTGACGCTGCCCGAACTGCAGAAGCTGCTCGGCCCGCGCGAGGGCTATTACAAGGTCAGCTTTGTCGGCGCGAAGGTCTATGGCCAGCTGATCACGGCGGACAAGGTGCGCACCGTCAGCGTCAACCTGACCCGGTCCGATCTCGACAAGACCGTCGCCAAGCTGCGCGATTCGATCGTGGTCATCGAAAACGGCCAGCCGACCAACTATCCCTTCGACGTGGTCGAGGCGCGCAAGCTCTATGATGCGCTGTTCCCCGGCCTGAAACAGGATCTGGCCGGTATCGAGCATCTGGTCTACGAGCCCGATGGCGCGCTGCTGCAGCTGCCGCCGGGCCTGCTGGTCGAGGACCAGAAAGGCGTCGATGCCTATCTGGAACGGTCTGCGGCGCTTGATGCCGACCCGTTCGACTTTACCGGTGTTGCCTGGTTCGGGCGCGACCGGCGCTTCTCGATCGCGGTGTCGCCGCGCTCATTCGCCGATGTGCGCACCATTGCGCCTGCGCGCGGCAAGCAGGCGTATCTGGGCGTGGGTGAAAACGCGCCGCCGCCCGAGCGCATCCAGCTGGCCTCGGCTAGCCGCGACGCCGATTGCGAATGGCCGGTCGCGACCTGGATGGACCCGATCTCGCCCGCCGAGCTCAAGCTGGCGCAAAGCGTGCTGGGCGCAGGCCGCGCCAATGTGCTGACCCAGCAGAGCTTCAGCGACACCGCCCTGCTCGGCCGCGACGATCTCAACGATTATCGCATCCTGCACTTTGCCACGCACGGCCTGGTGACTGCGCCGCGCCCCGAATGCCCGGCCCGCCCGGCGCTGGTGACATCGTTCGGCGATGCGAGCTCTGACGGGCTGCTGAGCTTCAAGGAGATTTTCGACCTGAAGCTCGATGCCGATCTGGTGATCCTCTCGGCCTGCGATACGGCTGGGCTTGCCACCGTATCGGCCTCGCGCGAGGCGGGGATCGAGACCGGCGGCAATTTCGCGCTCGACGGTCTGGTCCGCGCGTTCGTGGGCGCCGGTGCACGTTCGGTTCTCGCCAGCCATTGGCCAGTGCCGGACGATTTCAACGCCACCGAAAATCTGATCTCCTCGCTGTTCAAGGCCAGCCCGGGCACCGCGATGAACGAATCGCTGGCCAAGGCGCAGCGCGCTGCGATGGATGATCCGCTGACATCGCATCCCTATTACTGGGCGGCGTTCATCCTGCTCGGTGATGGCACCAAACCGCTCGTCAAATAGGCGATCGGTCGCATAAACCGGCCCCATACTGGTCAAGACGGGCAAATCTGCCTATCTTGGCCGGCATGGGATTCTTTCGCGACATATCGCCGGTGCGTGCAGCAACGGACCTCAAGGCCTATTGGTTCGACCAGCAGGAGCATAAATGGCGCTTTCTGGCTCTGTCGGCTGCCTGCACCATCGCCATTTTCGGTGCGTTCATCAGCGAATCCGGCTTCGAGGTGCAGTGGAAGCGGCCCGAGATCACCTGGGTGACCAGCTTTGAGCCGGGGCGCAGCGACGCGCAGATTCGCAAGGAAATCGAGGCGAACCAGCTGCTCAAGGAAAAGCGCGAGGCAGAAGCGTTGCGGCGCGAGGAAGAGCGCAAGGCGCAATATCGCCGCCTGGCCGAACAGCTGGGCATGGATACCGAGTGATTCCAGCCGTCCGGTCCGATGCCGACTGGATGCGCGCCGCCATTGCGCTTGCGGGGCGCGGCCGGGCGCTGTCGAGCCCCAATCCCTCTGTCGGCTGCGTGCTGGTGCGTCAGGGCCGCGTCACCGGGCGCGGCTGGACGGCGCGCGGCGGTCGCCCGCATGGCGAGGCGATGGCGCTGGACCAGGCCGGGGATTCCGCACGCGGCGCGACGGCCTATGTCACGCTGGAACCCTGCGCGCATGACAGTGCACGCGGGCCCGCCTGTGCCGACCTGCTGATCGCCGCCGGGCTGGCGCGTGTCGTGATCGGATGCCAGGACCCGGACCCGCGCACCAATGGTGCCGGGATCGCCCGGCTGCGCGCTGCCGGGATCACCGTCGAAACCGGTGTCGCCGAGGCGGAGGCGAGCGCGAGCCTGGCAGGATTTCTCACCCGTCAGCGGCTTGGCCGGCCCTTCGTCACGCTCAAGCTTGCCACCTCGCTCGACGGGCAGATCGCGCTCTCCGATGGCACCAGCCGCTGGATTACCGGCGATGCCGCGCGCGCGCATGTGCATGTCGAGCGCGCGCAGCATGATGCGATCCTGGTCGGCGGCGGCACCCTGCGTGCCGATGCGCCCCGGCTGGACGTCCGGCTCGCGGGGCTGGAGGATCGCAGCCCCCGCCGCGTGCTGCTCAGCCGGATGGGCGATGCGCCGCCGGGCTGGACGGCGATTGCAGCGCCCGAGGATATCGGATCGATCGAGGGGGCCGACTGGCTGATGGTCGAAGGCGGGGCCGAGGTGGCCGCCGCGTTCCTGGCGCGCGACATGGTCGACCTGCTGCTACTGTACCGCGCACCCGTGCTGATCGGGCGCGGGCGCGCAGCGCTGGGCGATATCGGCCTGACCGATCTGGCCGAGGCGCATGGCCGCTGGCGGCTTGACGACACACGGCTGCTTGGCAAGGACCGGATGGAAAGCTACCAGCGGGTGCGCTGACGCTGCGCCGCTCAAAGGACACGAGGACACGCATGTTCACTGGCATCATCACCGATATCGGCACCATCGACCATGTCGAGCAGCGCGGCGACCTGCATGCGCGCATCCGTTGCAGCTATGACATGGGCACCGTGGCCATCGGCGCGTCGATCGCCTGTTCGGGCGCGTGCCTGACCGTGACCACCAAGGGCGAGGGCTGGTTCACCGTCGACATTTCCGCCGAAACCGTGAGCAAGACTGCGGGCAACCGCTGGGAACAGGGCAAGCGGCTGAACCTGGAACGCGCGCTGAAGATCGGCGACGAGCTGGGCGGGCATATCGTCACCGGCCATGTCGATGGCGTCGGCACCGTCGCTGCGCGCGAAGCCGAGGGCGATTCGATCCGCTTCACCATTTCCGCGCCCGCCGCCCTTGCCCCCTATATCGCCGCCAAGGGATCGATCACCGTCGATGGCGTGTCGCTGACTGTCAACAGCCATGCCGATCAGGGCGATGGCAGCGTGCATTTCGGCCTCAACATCATCCCGCACACCTGGGAGATGACGACATTGGGCGATCTGCAGCCCGGCGATCCGGTCAATCTGGAGATCGACGTGCTGGCGCGCTATCTGATGCGGATGAACGAGGCAAAATCGCTTTCAATGTGATTTCCCACTTTTGACTCACATTGCGATGTGATATCGGAATCGCCGAAAGGATATTCCAATGTCAGCCCAGTTGATCGAACGCATCGTCGAAATCATCGAGACCGGCCAGGAAAGCCGCGCCGGCCTAGCCCGCGCCGCCGGGCTTCACGCCAATTCCCTGCGCAAGCTGGGCGAGTCCGACTGGAACCCCACTGCCGAAACGCTGGGCAAGCTGGAGCGCTATCTGTCACGCGACCCGGCCGGCGTCATGGCAACGGCGGAAGAGATCATCAACGAGGCGCGCAACGGGCGGATGTACATCCTCGTCGATGACGAGGACCGCGAGAACGAGGGCGACCTGATCATCCCCGCGCAGATGGCGACCCCCGACGCGATCAACTTCATGGCCAAATACGGCCGTGGCCTCATCTGTCTGGCCATGACCAAGGACCGGGTCGAGCAGCTGGGCCTCAACCTCATGTCGCGCAACAACGGCACGCGCCACGAAACCGCGTTCACGGTATCGATCGAGGCGCGCACCGGTGTCACCACCGGCATCAGCGCGGCGGATCGCTCGCGCACCGTCACCGTGGCGATCGACCCGAGCAAGGGCCCGGAAGAGATCGTCACCCCCGGCCATGTCTTCCCGCTGATGGCGCGCGATGGCGGCGTCCTGGTGCGCGCAGGCCATACCGAGGCGGCAGTCGATGTCTCGCGCCTCGCCGGGCTCAACCCCTCAGGCGTGATCTGCGAGATCATGAACGATGATGGCACCATGGCGCGGCTCGATGACCTCATCGAATTCGCGCACATCCACGGCATGAAGATCGGCACGATCCGCGACCTCATCGCCTATCGCCGCCGCAACGACCATCTGGTCGAACGCCGCGCCGAAGCGCGCTTCACCAGCCGGCACGGCGGCGAGTGGAAGGCGATCGTCTTCTACAACAAGGCCGAGAAGAACGAGCAGATCGTGCTGCAAAAGGGCCATGTCGACCCCGACAAGCCGACCCTGGTACGGATGCATGTGCTGAGCCCGTTTTCGGACATTTTCGGCGAGACGGGGCCCCGCTCGGGCGTGCTGGGCAAGGCGATGGACCTGATCGGCGAGGAAGGCGCAGGCTTGGTCGTGCTGCTCAACCGGCATGGGATCAACAGCCTGAGCAATGCGGTGCGCATGAAATCGGGCGAGGCGGTGCCCGATATGGAGGAGCTGCGCGATTACGGCATCGGCGCGCAGATCCTCACCGAAATGGGCGTGAACGAGATGGAATTGCTCACCAACTCGCACCACAGCCTGGTGGCGCTCGATGGCTATGGCCTGTCGATCGTCGGCGAACGCGCTATCCCGCTCGATTGAGGACCGGCAGGCGAGGGCTTCAGACGGTGAAGCTCTCGCCGCAGCCGCACGATCCCTTGGCATTGGGGTTGGCGAACACGAAGCCTGCGGTGAAATCGTCCTCGACCCAGTCCATGACCGATCCGATCAGGTACAGCACCGATCCGCCATCGACATAGAACACGCCGCCGGGCGTCTCGATCTTCTCGTCGAACTTTACCTCTTCGGTGACATAATCGACCGAATAGGCCAGGCCCGAACAGCCCCGGCGCGGGGTGGACAGCTTGACCCCGATCGCCCCCTCAGGCGCGTTCGCCATCAGATGCGCGATACGGGCTTCGGCCGACGCGGTCAGCGTCAGCGCAGCAGGCCGGGCACGGGTGGTGGTGGTCATTGTCAAAGCATCCCCATTTCGAGCCGGGCTTCGTCGCTCATCTTGCCCGGGTCCCAGGGCGGGTCCCAGACCAGGTTGACCTCGGCATCGGCAATGCCGGGAACCGAACAGACCTGCATCTCGACCTCGCCCGGCATGGACTCGGCCACCGGGCAGTGCGGCGTCGTCAGCGTCATGGTGATGACGGCATGGCCCTCGTTCACCTCGACGCCATAGATCAGGCCGAGATCATAGATGTTCACCGGAATTTCGGGATCGTAGATGCCCTTCAGGCGATCGATCACAGCCTCGTAGACCTCGCCGCCCGGCTCGCCCGGCGCTACGCCCTGCGGCTTTTCGGCAAGAAACCCGTCGAGATAGTCGCGGCGGCGCGGCTGAGCGGACGCCGAGTCCTCCGCCACATCCTGCACGCGCGCCTTGGGCGGCTTGGCCACGGCCTCGACCTCGTCGATCACGATCTTTCCTGTCTCTTCCATATGCATCACCCGAAAATCCTGCGGACCCGTTCCAGTCCCCGCACCAGGGCGGCGACATCATCGCTGTTGCTGTAAATACCGAAGCTCGCGCGCGCCGTCGCGGGCACGCCCAAATGATCCATCAGCGGCTGCGCACAGTGATGACCGGCGCGGATCGCGACATTTGCCTCATCCAATATGGTGCCGATGTCATGCGGATGCACCCCCTGCATCTCGAACGACAAGATGCCGGCGCTGTCCTTCGGCCCGAACACGCGGATTGTGTTGATCCCCGCCAGCGCGTCCTGCGCCTCGGCCACCAGCGCGCTTTCATGCGCGTGGATAGCCTCGACCCCGATTCCTTCCACATAATCGATCGCCGCCGCCAATCCGACTGCGCCGGTGATATGCGGTGTGCCCGCCTCGAACCGCTGCGGCGGCGGGGCATAGGTGGTGCGCGCGAACGTCACCCGGTCGATCATCGCGCCGCCGCCCTGCCAGGGGGGCATGGCATCGAGCAGCGCGGCACGACCCCAGAGCACGCCGATCCCGGTCGGGCCGTAGAGCTTGTGCGCGCTGTAGACGTAGAAATCGCAATCCAGCGCGGCGACATCGACAGGGATGCGCGGCACCGCCTGGCAGCCGTCGAGCAGCAGCAGCGCGCCGACCGCATGCGCCAGCGCCGCCGCGCGCTTCGCATCGAGCACGCTGCCCAGCACGTTCGACACATGGGCGAGCGCCACCATCTTGTGCTGCGGCGTCAGCATCGCCTCGACGGCATCCAGATCGATCCGGCCATCCTCGGTCAGCGGAGCGACATCGATGACGGCACCGGTGCGTTCTGCCACCAGCTGCCAGGGCACGATGTTGCTGTGATGCTCGAGCTGGCTGAGCAGGATGCGGTCGCCGGGCTTCAGGTTGGCCCCGCCCCAGCTGGAGGCGACCAGATTGATCCCCTCGGTCGCGCCGCGCACGAACACGGTTTCGTCCTCGCGGCCGCCGATGAATGCCGCTGCCTTGCGGCGTGCAGCCTCATAGGCGATCGTCATGTCCGCCGAACGCGCATAGACGCCTCGGTGCACGGTCGCATAATCGGGGCCATAGGCACGCGCGATGGCATCGATGACAGCGCGCGGCTTCTGCGCGGTGGCAGCGGAATCGAGATAATGCCAGGGCTCGCCCTGCGCGGTGACCAGGCCGGGGAAATCGGCGCGACGGTCGAGCAGGCGAAACGCGGTGAGCGTGGCCATCATGCCAGCCCTTCCAGTGCAGCCAGCGCACGCGTCTCGATCGCCTCGCGCGCCACATCGTCTTGCAGCGAGACGAACGCATCGGCGATGAACGCCTGCAGCATCAGCTTGCGCGCGATGCTCGGCGGAAGGCCGCGCGCGGCCATGTAGAACAGGGCCTGCTTGTCGAGTTCGCCCACGGTCGCGCCATGCGCGCATTTCACGTCATCGGCATAGATTTCCAGCTCGGGCTTGGCATTGGCGGTTGCGGTGCGGTCGAGCAGCATCGCTTTCACCGATTGCGAGGCATCGGTCTTCTGCGCATGCCGCGCGACCGCGACCTTGCCGAGGAACGATCCGGTCGCCCGGCCTGCCAGCACGCTGCGCACGACCTGGTTGCTGGTGGCATTGGGGTGCGCATGGTTGACGCTGGTGACGATCTCAAGCGTCTGGTCGGCATGGCCCAGGATCGCGCCGCCCATCTCGAAATGCGCACCTTCGTGCAGCAGCACATTGACGCTCATCCGGCCGTAATCACTATCGGTGGCGAGCAGGTGCAGCGCGAAGGTCGCGCCCGCTTCGATCACCACCTCCAGATCGGTGATCGACACGCCCGACATCGCCACCGGCAGCACGATCTGTCGGCCAAGCGTTTCACCGGCAGGCACCACGATCCGCTCGGGGCCCTGCGGTACATCGCCCCAGACGCGCGCGAGCGCATCGAGATCGGCATAGCGCCAGGCCTCGTCCTTGCGGGTGGGGAGCGGAAGGGTGTGGATCGACGCCATTATGCGGGTCTCTTCATGCGTAAAAAGGTGAACATATAGCTGGCAACCACCACCGCGCTGACGGCGGCGGCCTTGTACGGCGCAGGGGCGAACCAGAAAGCGAGATAGCAGGCGATGCTGCGGCCGACGGCGTGCTGCATGCCGACCGGGTCATCGGCGGCAGAGCCATAAGGGATCCACACCAGAGCCATCAGCACCGCACCGCCCAGGATGATGATGTTCGGGTCCTGGGCAATCTGTGCGGCGGTGATCACCAATGGCCAGGTGAGCACGACAACCGCCGTGCCCTTGATGAACATCGGCATCAGCGGGTTCTTCGGGTCACCGCGCTGGGTCTTGTTCAGGCCCCGCACCTTGTCGAGCAGCAGCCCGCCCGGAAGGATCATGCCGCTGCCGATCAGCACGATATAGGCCACGGTGTTGATGGGCAGATAGAGCGACGCAACAAGCACGATCAGCCAGTAGAATGTACCGACGATCGGCATGGACGTGGAGCTCCCGGCCAGAAAATCGGCCCGCAGATCCTTCAGACTGGCATTCGCATCCATCATCGCATCGCCCCTCAAGCTACGGCTTCGTACCCCTGTTCTTCCAGCTCCAGCGCCAGCTCGGGCCCGCCGCTGCGCACGATGCGACCGCCGGCCAGCACGTGGACGAAATCGGGCTTCACCAGATCGAGAAGCCGCTGATAATGCGTGATCAGCAGCACTGCCTTGTCGGGCTTGCGCATGATCGTGTTGATGCCCTCGCCGACGATGCGCAGCGCGTCGATGTCGAGCCCGCTGTCGGTCTCGTCGAGCAGAGCCAGCTTGGGGTCGATGATCCCCATCTGCACCATCTCGTTGCGCTTCTTCTCGCCGCCCGAAAAGCCGACGTTCACCGGCCGCTTGAGCATGTCCATGTCCATCTTGAGCAGCCTGGCCTTTTCCTTGGCGAGCTTGATGAATTCCGCGCCCGACAGCGGCTCTTCCCCGCGCGCGCGGCGCTGCGAGTTGAGGCTCTCGCGCAGGAACTGCAGGTTGGACACGCCGGGGATCTCGACCGGATACTGGAAGCCGAGGAACAGCCCTGCCGCCGCACGCTCGTGCGGTTCGAGCGCGAGCAAATCCTGGCCGTCAAAGGTCGCGGAGCCTTCAGTCACTTCATACCCGGGCCGCCCGCCCAAAGTATAGGCGAGCGTCGACTTGCCCGCGCCATTCGGCCCCATGATCGCGTGAATCTCACCCGCGTTGATGGTGAGCGACAGGCCCTTGAGGATCGACGTTTCGCCGACTTGGGCGTGGAGGTTGTTAATTTGGAGCATTAGTCATTCATCTCGTTCGGCAAAATCGGTTGTCTGTCGTCACCCTGAACTTGTTTCAGGGCCCATTTCTCCCCACGCGGCTTCGGTTGCCGGGGCACGATGGGTCCTGAAACAAGTTCAGGATGACGGATGTGGCTTGGATGGATCACTCGCTCGTCTCCGCAGCGCTGCGGCGCTGCATATAGAACGCCAGCACCTTGTCGGTCGCGCAATCGGCCAGCGGACCGCGCTTGACCGCGCCCTCGGTCATGCAGGTGCCGATCGCCTCACAGGCATAGCCGTCGATCACCGGATCGCCGCTGGAAACGCGCACGCGGCAGCTTTTCAGCACACCCTTCTTGCGCGACAGCCGCAGCTTGATCCGCTTCATCCGTTCGGCGACCACGACGATCTCGTCCGCAGGAGCGGGCGGGGCCATCGCGGGCTGCATCACGGTCAGGGCGGCCAGCAGGATCACCTGCCAAAACCTTTGTGCACAAAGACTGGCTTTTTACTCATCGTGCCCGTCATTGTATCTGACCCGTTTGTGGTTGTGCTTTCCGCCTGCGATGATCACGAATTGTCCAAACGACCAATCCAACGGGAAAAGCTAAAACCAAGAAGCAAAAGAGTACCGACCACAGGCTCAGGCCTGCAAAGCCAATACTTAGCCATGCGATCAAAATGACCAACACTGTCGCTGGAACTAATACCAGCAAGCGGATGAAGGTGTTCACCCCACGCTCCCCTCAAGCGAAATCCCCAGCAACTTCTGCGCCTCGACCGCGAATTCCATCGGCAACTGCTTCAACACCTCGCGCGCAAACCCATTCACGATCAGCGCCACCGCGTCCTCGGAGGAAAGCCCGCGCTGCATCGCGTAGAACAGCTGGTCGTCGCTGATCTTGCTGGTCGTTGCCTCATGCTCGATCGTGGCGCTGGGATTGCGCACCTCGATATAGGGCACGGTATGCGCGCCGCACTGGTCGCCGAGCAGCAGGCTGTCGCACTGGGTGAAGTTGCGCACGCCTTCCGCCGCCGGTGCCACTCTAACCAGACCACGATAGGTGTTGTTGCTGCGCCCCGCGCTGATCCCCTTGGACACGATGGTCGATCGGCTGCCCTTACCATTGTGGATCATCTTGGTGCCGGTATCGGCCTGCTGGTAATTGTTGGTCACCGCGACCGAGTAGAATTCGCCGACGCTGTCCTCGCCGTTCAGCACGCACGAGGGATATTTCCACGTCACGGCAGAGCCGGTCTCGACCTGCGTCCAGCTGATCTTGCTGCGCGCGCCCTGCGCCAGACCGCGCTTGGTGACGAAATTGTAGATGCCGCCCTTGCCCTCGGCATCGCCGGGATACCAGTTCTGCACGGTCGAATATTTGATCTCGGCATCGTCCATCGCGACCAGCTCGACCACGGCGGCGTGCAGCTGGTTCTCGTCGCGCTGCGGCGCGGTGCAGCCTTCGAGATAGGACACATAGCTGCCCTTGTCGGCGACGATCAGCGTGCGTTCGAACTGGCCGGTGTTCTCCGCGTTGATGCGGAAATAGGTCGACAGCTCCATCGGGCAACGCACGCCCTCGGGGATGTAGACGAAGGTGCCGTCGGAAAAGACCGCGCAGTTGAGGCACGCGAAATAATTGTCGCGCACGGGCACGACCTTGCCCAGCCACTTCTTCACCAGCTCAGGATATTCGCGGATCGCCTCGCTGATCGACATGAAGATCACGCCGGCGCGGCTCAGTTCCTCGCGGAACGTGGTCGCGACCGAGACGCTGTCGAACACCGCATCGACCGCGACCTTGCGCGCGCCTTCGACCCCGGCGAGCACCTTCTGCTCCTCGATCGGGATACCGAGCTTTTCGTAAACGCGCAGGATTTCGGGATCGACCTCGTCCAGCGAGCCAAGCTTGGGCTTGGCCTTGGGCGCGGCATAATAATAGGCGTCCTGGTAATCGATCGGCGGGACGTTGAGCTTCGCCCAGTCGGGCGTCTCCAGCGTCTGCCAGATGCGGAACGCCTTCAAGCGCCACTCGAGCATCCATTCGGGCTCGTTCTTCTTGGCGCTGATATAGCGGACGGTATCCTCGGTCAGCCCCTTGGGCGCGAGCTCCTGTTCGATATCGCTGGTAAAGCCCCATTCATAGGTGCCCACCTTTTCCGCTGCGGCCCAGGCGTCCGCATCGCGCACCTTGCTTTCAGCGGTGTTGCTGTCATCGGTCACGAAACGGTCCTTTTGAGATCAAGTGAGTGTTCGGGGCGGCGCGGGTCTGGCCAAAGAGGATTGGGAACGTGCTGGCCAAGGCTGGCGAGCGTCACCCCGGCCAGCGCCGCGCGGATGGTGCGGTTGACGATCTGCCAGTGCGGGCGGACATGGCAGCTGCCCTCGATCGCGCAGTCGCTGGCATGGTCGCCGCTGCATACGGTGATGGTGATCGGGCCGTCCACGGCCTCGACGATATCGGCGAGCGTGATCGCGGCGGGCGGGCGCGACAGGCGGAAGCCGCCGCCCGCGCCGCGCACCGATTCGATCAGGCCGGCAGCGGAGAGCTTGCTGACCAGCTTCTGCGCGGTGGGCAACGGCAGACCGGTTTCCTCGGCCAGCGCCCGCGCATTGCAGCGCATTCCGCCGCAGTGGCGCGCAGCAGCGCTCATCAGCACCACGGCATAATCGGCTAGACTGGACAGGCGCATAGGGCGTTTCCGGCTAATCGGAGTGAATCGTTCCGATTAGGGAAATGGCCGTTTTGGGCTGGAAAATCAAGGGTGAAGATTGGAGGGCCGATCTCTCCCCTCCCGCATGCGGGAGGGGTGGCCGCAGGCCGGGGTGGGCCTGAATGGGCGTATGTCATTACAGGCCCACCCCGGTCCGGCACGCCGGACCTTCCCCTCCCGCAAGCGGGAGGGGAGAGGACGTTTACTACTTCACCGCGCCGGATCGCAGCAGTTTCGGCACCAGGAACACCGCCGCAACCAGCGGCCATTTGCGCTGCCAGGGCTGGATCGCGATCTGCGTGCCTGCGTGCCGGTTGATCTTCCAGGCGAGATAATCGATCCCGCCGGCAAAGGTGAAGCTCGCCTTGGCGAGCCGCGCGACGGTGAGGCGCTTGCCGTGCCTTTGCAGCTGCGACCAGCGCGCCTCGGCCTCGGCACGCGGCATGGCGGCAAGATCGGGTATCTCGCGCGCAATCGCCTCGCCCACCGCCGCATAATGATCGGGCGCGAAATCCACCACCTTGTCGGGCCGATCGCCGCGCTCGGCGCGCAACTCTGCGCCATAGGTGCGGGTAAAGCCGGTGCGCCAGAAATGCAGCGGATCGGCCGAACCCTCATCCGCGACCGGCGCAGCATGGCGCAGCAGCGTCACCGGCGCGGCACACAGGGCGTCGAGCGCCCGGGCCTCGGCGGCGGTATCGGCGCTCCACACGATCCGCACCGGCTGGGCAAAGCGCGCCCAGACCGAGACATCGCCTGCCTCCATCGAGCAGGCCTTGGCCAGATCCGCCTCGGACAGCACGGCAAATTTGGCAGCGAGATTGCCATGCGCGGCGGGGAACACATTGGGCGGGATCAGCGCATTGGCCCGCGCCATCCACCCGGCCTTGCCAGCCTGGCGATAGGCCGCGCCATAATCGGACACGATAACGTAGAAATCGAGCATCAGCCCGTCGAGCTGCGCCTCGCGCAGGCATGAGCCGTAGAAGATCACCGCCCGCGCCGTCTCGCCAAACGGACGGATGATCTCCCGCGCAAAGCCGGTGACGCGCGGATCAACCGGCTGCAGGGCCTCGGCGGCGATCAGGGATTTGAGAGTCTCGGCCATAGCTAGCTAGGTTTGAAAGCTCTCCCCCTCGATGGGGGAGGGTTGGGTGGGGGTGCGTTTTCGGAATGTAGCTGAAGGTGTCAAACTGCGAAACCTTTCACCCAGCCGCACCATCACCCTCACCGCTGCGACTAGGCGCCTTCGCCGCCAAGTCTCGCTGCCTCTCCCATCGAGGGAGAGGCGGGATCGTGCACACAGCGATCAATCACGCCGCCAGGCGCAGGAACGGCACCGGATCGGTCGAGCGCAGGATGATCGGCTTGCCTGCGCTTGCCTCGAAGATTTCGCCGTCCAGGATCACCCGGCTGCGCGTGCGGTCGCTGTCGATGCGGATCATGTCCTCGCGCGCCAGGTGGACGCCGCGCCCGCGCCGCGTGCCGAACCGGCCCATCAGCGTGTCGATCAGCATCGTCGTCAGGCCGGCACGGTTATGCTCGACCGCGATGAACTTCAGATGCCCGCTGGGGGAGGACCCGCTCTCCGCGCGACTGCCCAGCAGCAGCTTTTCGAGCGTCGTCACCATGACCACCAGGAAGCTGCCGTTGAGTTCGCCCTTGCGGAAATAGGAGATGCGCAGCGCCGAACGCGTGATCGGCAGGAACTTTGCGGTCAGGCCGAACAGCATGGTGAACAGCCCGGCCACGGCCGCGATGAAATGGCTCACCGAATTGGGCAGGCCCAGCGGATAGATCTTCTGGCGGCAATACAGGATGATCTCAGCCAGCCCGGCGCCGCCCATGAACATGCCCAGCACCGGACGACCATCCTCGCCATCGGACAAGGCGATCAGCTGGCGCACGACGATATGGCTTTCCAGGTCGTTGCGCGCGATCTCGACGATCCGGTCGAGCGTCGCCAGCGGCTTCCCGCGTGCGCCCAGGTCCAGCGCGATCAGGTTGGTCTTGCCATTGGGCAGCACCGCCACCGCCGGCGGGGTCTTGCCGAAATGGCCGCCGTGATACAACTCGGTCAGCGTCGCCTGCACCGTGCCGTCGCCACCGTTGATCACCAGCACGCGCGGCTTGACCAGCGCGATGGCGCGCAGCGCATCGGCAATCTGGTGGACCTCTTCCACCTCGTAATGGAAAATGTCCGGGTTGCGCGCGCAATAATCGCGGACCGCCGGCAACATCGCCTTGTTGCCGGTCGAGCGCGGATTGGAAATGAGCGCAACGAGAGTCATTCTGACTTATCCTATCGGCTTGATCGACATCCCCTGGCGGTAATTCAGGACCACCTGGATGCGCGTAACGCCGGGACCCACCCGGATGGCGGTCTTGCCCGCAGAAGGCTTGAGGCTGAGCAGCGAGAGCGAGGGGTTGTTCGAAAAGCCGCCGCCATCGTTCCAGCCGGACTTGCCGCTGCCATCGACATCGTGGCGTACGGCAATGCCATAGGCACCGGTCGACGGGAGCGGCACGCAGAAGCTCATCTTGCCGCCACGCGGGGCCACCGCCGTATCGATGCGGTTGATCCACGCGCCCTTTTCCAGCCAACTCGCCTTGGTGGCGGGATAGGCCTGGACGCGGATGCGGCCGGTGCTGGCCTTGAAGCCGCTGACTTCGACATGCACGGCCGGACCTGCCGATCCGCCGGCGCATTTGCGCATGTCGTTGGTGATTTCCTCACGCTGCGCGCTGGCCACGGGCACGAAGCCTGCAAAGGCGATGCCGCCCGCAGCCACGATGGCCAGTGATTTTGCCGCAATTTTCAACATGACGTATTCAATCCCAGAAGCTATAGCCGATCCGCCCCAGCTGGCGCGGACAGGCCGATGAGCCCCCTTTACCGTCTGCTTATGGGAAGCGTTTGCGGCCAAATCATGGTGACAGGGCGACAATAAGTTGAAATTGCTAACCGCCACAGACGCTTATATCGCCCGTCTCGTCTTCTTTCCGCTGGTCGGCACGCTGATCCTCGCAGCCATGCTGCTGGTGCTGGACAAGATGTTGCGCCTGTTCGATTTTGTCGCCGCAGAAGGCGGCCCGGTCAGCGTCGTGTGGCGCATGCTCGCCAACCTTCTGCCCGAATATCTCTCGCTCGGCATTCCCATCGGACTGCTGCTCGGCATCCTGCTCGCCTTCCGCAAGCTCGCCATGTCGTCGGAGCTCGACGTGTTCCGCGCGGTCGGCCTCAGCTACAACCGGCTCCTGCGCGTGCCCTATATGTTTGCGGTCGGGCTGATGTTCGTCAATCTGGCGCTGGTCGGCTATATCCAGCCCAAGGCGCGCTATGCCTATGAGGAACTGGGCTTCGAGCTGCGTTCGGGCGCGCTCGGCGCATCGATCAAGGTCGGCGAATTCACCCAGCTGGGCGACCGGATGACGCTGCGCATCGAGCAGAGCCGCGATGGCGGACGCGAGCTGTTCGGCATTTTCGTGCGGGCCGAGGCCAAATCGGGCACTTCGCTGTCGGTCACCGCAGAGCGCGGCAAGTTTCTGGCGACCGATGATCCCAACACGATCATCTTCCGCCTGACCAACGGCACGCTGGTGCACGATTCACCCGATTACGAAACGCCGCGTGTGCTTTCCTTCAGCAACCACGACCTGCCGATCGACCTGCCCAAGATCGAATCCTTCCGCAGGCGCGGCGGCGGCAAGGACCGCGAATATACCATTCCCGAACTGGTCCGCATCGGCGCGGATACCAATATTCCCGAAGCGCAGCGCAACCAGACGCGCGCCAATTTCCATTTCCGCATGGTCGAAGTCGTCATGATGCTGCTGATGCCGCTTCTGGCGGTGGCGCTGGCGATCCCGCCCAAGCGTTCGACATCGGCCCTCGGCGTGTTCCTGTCGATCGTGATGATCGTGACCTATCACAAGATCAACGAATATGGCGAGGATGTCGGCGCACTGGGGCTGGTCGATCCGATCCTGGCGCTATGGATGCCCTTTGCCCTGTTCTCCGCGCTGATCGCCTGGATGTACTATCAGGTCGCCTTCGTGCCGGGCGGCCAGCCGATCGGCGCGCTGGAAAAGCTGTTCGCCAAATCGGGCGCTGCGGTGCGCGGCCTGTTCAGCTTCGGCCGCAAGCGGTCCTTCCAGGAATAGGCGCAGCGAGATGCATTTCGAATTCTTCCCCTCGCGCACCGTCGCCGTCTACATGGCACGCAAGTTCCTCACCAGCATCCTGGCGGTGGTGGCGCTGCTGTTCCTGGTGCTGCAATCGCTCGACCTCCTGGGTGAAAGCGGCAAGATCCTGGCCTATCCCGGCAATGGCCAGGCGCAGCTGCTGACCTATATCAGCTTGCGCGCGCCGCAGATCATCGACCTGGTCCTGCCGTTTTCGGTGCTGCTGGCCACGATCATCACCCTGGCGACGCTCAACCAGAACAGCGAGGTCGTGGCGATGAAGGCCTCAGGGCTGTCCGCGCATCAGGTGCTCGCGCCGCTGCTGATCGCCGCGTTCGGCGTGTCGGCGATCACCTTCGTCTTTTCCGAGCGCATCCTGACCCGTGCAACCGCGACGCTGGACGCCTGGGAAGCGGCCGATTTCGGCCCGATCCCGCGCGATTCCAACGTCAAGTCGAACATCTGGGTGCGCGAAGGCGACAATATCATCCAGGCCGATACGGTCGAGGGCACGGGCAACGCGACCCGGCTGACCGGCGTTGCCGTCTATGCGCGCGACAGCCAGGGCGGCATGGCGCGGATCATTCGTGCCCGCGAAGGCACCTATACCGGCAAGGGCTGGAAGCTGACCGATGCCACGCAGTTCGACGTCGCATCGGGGCAGAAGCAGGCGCTGGGCGATATCGTTGCCGCAGGCGACGTCCGCCCCGACCAGTTCACGTTGAGCAAGGTCAATGCCGATGGCCTGTCCTTCCCGCAGCTCTGGGCCGCGATCCAGGAACTGAAAGCCGCCGGTCGCCCGACCGCGGCGCTCGAGGCCAATCTGTGGCACAAGCTGTCCGGCCCGCTTTCGGCGCTGCTGATGCCGCTGCTCGGCGCGGTGGCCGCGTTCGGCCTGGCGCGATCGGGCCAGCTGTTCATCCGCGCCGTCATCGGCATGGCTTTGGGCTTTGCCTATTTCGTGGCCGACAATTTCGCGCTCGCCATGGGCAATCTGGGGGCCTATCCGCCGATCCTGGCGGCCTGGTCGCCTTTCTTCCTGTTCCTGATGGTCGGCGAGACCGTCCTCATCCGCACCGAGGAATAGGCCGCAGACCGTGGCCTCAGACGCTCCCCAGCCGGCCAGCCCTGCCCCCGCTTCAAGCACGCCCGCTGCCAGCCCCCCTGCGGTGAGCCGCGCCGATGTGGCAAGCGGCGCTGCGCTGTCCGGCCTGGCGCGCATGGGCGCGATCATCGAGATCGTCACCCAGCCCGCGTTCGTCTGGATGTTCGGGCTGGCCACCTATGGCACCTATATCGTGCTCTGGGCCGCCGTGAACGTGCTGTCGACCATCACCACATTGTCGCTGGCGCAGGGGCTGCAGCGCTCGATCCCTGCCGCACCGACCCGCGAGATCGAGCATGGCGTGGTGCGCTATGCGCTGCTGGTGACGGTGATCCCTTCCACGATCGTCGCCTTGTGCATAGCGCTGGCGGCGCCCGCCATCGCGCCGCAATTTTCGGTCGAGCCGGCGATGCGGCCGCATCTGCCCGCGATGATCGCGCTGTTCGTCTGGACGCTGCCGCTGACCGTCGCGCTGGAAATCGCCACCGCGGCGGCGCGTGCGCGGCGAGCGTTCGGGCCTGAAATCCGGCTGCGCATCTTCTGGGAGCAGATCGCGCGGCTGATCGTCGCGGTGGCGCTCTATGGGCTGGGCGTGCGGCTGTTCGGGCTGTTCATCGCGCATATCGTCTCGCTCGGCGTGACCGCCTGGCTCTCGGTGCGGTTGCTGGGGCGCTATTACGACCTCGCCCTGCTCTGGCGCGCGCCGATGCCGCCCGCGCTGCGCCACGACACGCTGAAATCGGGCCTGGCGACGATGCCGCCCAATCTGGCGCGCCGGGCATTCAACGATCTGCCGCCGGTGCTGCTGGGCCTGGCGCTGAGCGGCGGCGGTGGCGCTGTAGCCGCAGGGCTGTTCGGCATCGCGCGCAAGATCGCATCGGTGCCGCTGATCGTGCGCCAGACGTTTCTCTACGTCCTCGCGCCGCTGAGCGCCGCGCAGCGCGCCGCCGACAGGGCCGAGATCGCGCCGCTCTATCGCTTTGCCAACCGGATCGCGGCGATCATCGTGCTGCCGCTGACCGGGGTGATGATCGCAGGCGGCGATGCGACGCTGCTGCTGTTCTCGCCAGAGGCCGCCGCCGCGCTGCCGGTGCTGATCGTGCTGCTGCTGGGCCGCGCGGGCGAAACGATCCTGGGCGCGGCCACCCCGATCGTCGAGATGACCGGGCACCGCCTGCTGCCGCTGGCCAATTCGGTCGCGGGGCTTGGCGTTGCCGGGCTGGTCGGCTGGCTGACGGTCGACGAACTGGGGGCAACCGGCATGGCGCTGGCGGTCAGCGCAGGGGTGATCGTGTCGAGCTGGGCGGCGGTGGCAGAGCTTTGGGCGAGCGACGGGCTGGGGCCGTTCGACCGGCATTTCCTGCGCGCGCTGGCCTGCGGCATCGGCGGGTTTGCCACGCTCTGGCTGATCGGCTGGGTCTTTTCGGGCCTGGGCATGGTACCCCGCGCCGCGATCCAGTTCGCCTGTTTCGTTCCGCTGGTCTGGCTGGGTCTCAAGATCGGGCTGGACGCCGAGGACAAGGCCGCGCTGGGCAAGGCCGGGCGCAAACTCGCATTATGATGGCCGCGCCGCTGATTGCCCATGGTCATAAACCCCGCTAGACCCGATATCGACAGACCGCGCGCGCCAAGCGCGGCATCAAGAGGAGCCCGAACCCGGTGATCGCCAACACATCGCTCGACCAGTTTTCCCATTTCAACAACCTGCTCGACCTGTTCTTCGCGCGGGCGGATGAGCTGGGCGACAAGCCGTTCCTGTGGGCCAAGCGCGGCGGAGCCTGGACATCGACCAGCTGGCGGCAGGCGGCGGGCCAGGTCGCGGAGCTGGCGCATGCGCTCAAGGAAATGGGGCTGCAGCGCGGCGACCGGGTGATGCTGGTCAGCGAAAACCGCCCCGAATGGTGCATTGCCGACCTTGCGATCATGGCCGCAGGCTGCGTGACCGTTCCCACCTACACCACCAATACCGAGCGCGACCACCAGCATATCCTGGACAATTCCGGCGCGCGCGCGGTGATCGTCTCCGACGCCAAGCTGGCGCGCACGCTGCTGCCTGCGGTGCTGCGCGCGGGCAATGCCTGGCATGTGATCGGCATGGAACCGGTCAAGGTCGGCCAGGCCAGCCGCTTTCGCGCGCACAACTGGTCTGATCTGGTCAGCGGTTCTGCCGCGCGCCAGGCCGAATTGCTGCCCAGGATCCGCGCCGATGCGGCAACGCTGACCCGCAACGACACGGCCTGCATCATCTATACCAGCGGCACCGGCGGCGCGCCGCGCGGCGTGATGCAGCACCATGGCGCCATCCTGCACAATATCGCCGGCCCGACCCGCGTGATTTCCGAAGATTTCGGCTGGGAGGACGAGGTGTTCCTGTCGTTCCTGCCGCTGAGCCACGCCTATGAACACAGCGCCGGCCAGTTCTTCCCGATCGGGCTGGGCGCGCAGATCTATTATTCCGAAGGGCTGGAAAAGCTGGCCAGCAATATCGAGGAGGTGCGCCCGACGCTGATGGTCGTGGTGCCGCGCCTGTTCGAGGTGCTGCGCGCGCGTATCCTCAAGCAGATCCAGAAACAGGGCAAGGTCGCCAATTTCCTGTTCGAACGCGCGATGGCGCTGGGCGAAAAGCAGCTGGCGGGCCGCGCGGGCGTGATCGACAAGCCGATGGACTTCATCCTGTCGAAGAGCCTGCGCCCCAAGATCCAGGCGCGCTTCGGCGGGCGGATCAAGGCGATGGTGTCGGGCGGCGCGCCGCTGAACCCCGAGATCGGCGTGTTCTTCCACGCGCTGGGGCTGACATTGCTGCAGGGTTACGGCCAGACCGAGGCCGCGCCGATCATCGCGTGCAACCGCCCCAAGGTCGGCCTGAAGATGGACACGGTCGGCCCACCGCTCGCCGATACCGAAGTGCGCATTGCCGATGACGGCGAAATTCTGGTGCGCGGCGAGCTGGTGATGCACGGCTATTGGCAGAACCCCGAAGAGACCGCACGGGTGCTGAAGGACGGCTGGCTGCATACCGGCGATATCGGCCATATCGACGAGGCGGGACGCATTGCGATCACCGACCGCAAGAAGGACCTGATCGTCAACGACAAGGGCGACAATGTCTCGCCGCAAAAGGTCGAAGGCATGCTGACGCTGCAGCCCGAAATCCACCAGGCGATGGTGATGGGCGACCGGCGGCCGTATCTGGTCGGTCTGGTGGTGCCCGATCCCGAATGGACGATGGAATGGGCCAGCGCCCAGGGGCTGAAGGTCGATTTTGCCGCCTTGCAGGCCAATCCGCAGTTCAAATCCGCTGTCCGGGCGGCGATCGACCGGGTGAACGGTGACCTGTCGGTGATCGAGAAGGTGCGCCAGTTCGCCTTTGCCGACGAGCCGTTCAGCATCGAGAATGGCGAGATGACACCGTCGATGAAGATCCGGCGGCATGTCATCCGCGGGCGCTATCAGGATCGGCTCGACGGACTGTACAAGAGCTGACGGCGGTCAGCGGGCGGGTGACGGCGGTTCCAGAGCTGCAGCCCCGCCTCGGCCACCACCAGGGGCCCTGCCCAATAGGCCCAGATGCCCAGTGCCGGGGCGATTCCTTCCAGATCGCCCAGCTGCTGTGCCAGCCGGCAGAACACGAAGGTCCATGTCAGCACCATCGACCGGATCATCCACATCTGGTGCGAGCGCCAGCGCTTCTGGCTGCCGCGCCGCCAGCCCATCGATGTTGCGACCAGCCACACGACCGCCAGCGTGCCGGTGGCCCAGCCGCTCGCGGGGCTCCGGTGCGGGTCGCTGATCGCCAGGAACAGCGCGACAAAGGCCATGGTCATCCCCGCGCCGACATAGGTGCAGCCGGTATGCCGGTGATATTCGAATGCCGCGCGGGTCCAGCCCATCCAGAGCGCGAGGAAACCGGAGGCCAGCGTCAGAAAACCGGTCAGCGCGTGCAGGACGATCCACAGGCTGTGATCGGCATGTTCGCGCTGCGCGCCACCACCCAGCGCGGGCAGCACGTTCAGCCACAGCACCGGCAGGGTGGAAAGGATCGCGGCCCAGAACAGCAGCACGGGCAGGGTGACGCCCGGTCGGTGATCGATCGGCGGCCAGGCCTGGCTGGTCATGCACCCCCCCTGTTCATCTGCTCTGGTTGCTGGTTGGCACCAATGATGCCGCAAGCCAGGCGCATGGGCAATGCAAACGAAAACCCCCGGTTCCGTGGCAGGAACCGGGGGTTTTCGTGAACGTTCGGACGCATGGTCCGGCCAATGAAGCGCTTATTCGGCGGCTTCGTAATATTGCGGCGCGGCAGCGTTCAGGATCTCGAGGATCTTCTTGAGCGCGGCGGGCTCGTCGGTCTTTTCCATCGCGGCCAGTTCGCGCGCCAGGCGGCTCGAGGCGGCTTCGAAAATCTGCCGTTCCGAATAGCTCTGTTCGGGCTGGTCGTCGGGACGGAACAGGTCGCGGGTCACTTCGGCGATCGACACCAGGTCGCCCGAATTGATCTTCGCTTCATATTCCTGGGCCCGGCGCGACCACATGGTGCGCTTGACCTTGGGCTTGCTCTTGAGCGTTTCCATCGCTTCGCGCAGCGTCTTGTCCGACGACAGCTTGCGCATACCGATGCTTTCAACCTTGTTGACAGGAACGCGCAGCGTCATCCGTTCCTTTTCGAAGCGCAGCACGTACAGCTCGAGCTGCATGCCGGCAATTTCTTCCTTCTGAAGTTCCACAACACGACCGACACCGTGCTTGGGATAAACCACATAATCGCCTACATCAAAAGACAGCGCTTTGGCGGCCATTCAAAAACCTTTCTCAATTCAGGGGAAGCGGGAGCCTTTTCGAACTTGCATGCCAGCCGTTCGAGCGAATCTCCTCAAATATGTGCCGAGAGTGGGACACCAATTAGCGCAAACCCGCTGCGCCAATGCGCCGCACTTAACAGATTCGTCACAAAATAGCCACCCCGTAATGGCCATTCCGGCCCTAGATGGGGACGGTTACGCAAAATACAACCGTTCTGGGGGTGAAGGCGCAGGGCGGACGCTACGGAAAGCGGGAACGTTTGCAAACGGTAGAGCGGCCCATCACGCCCTGGCCCAGCTCCCACCTGTCCCGGTTGGGGAATTTGCAGCGCTGGGCCAGGGTTAATGATTTTTGCCCGCAGGACCGGGTGCCCCCTTGCATGGGAGAGGCTGGGATCGGTATTTCTTCCGGGTGCAACGACGAACGAGGATGACCAGATCAGCGCCGACCTTGCCGGTCAAGCCCTCGAGCCGATCAATCGCCCTCGCCGGGTTCGGGCGAGAAATGGGCTTCGTACTTGCCTTCCTTGCCCTTGTACTCGTCGGCATCGGCGGGGGATTCACGCTTGACGGTGATGTTGGGCCATTCGGCGCTGAACTTGGTGTTCAGCTCGAGCCACTGTTCCAGACCGTCTTCGGTATCGGGCAGGATGGCTTCTGCCGGGCATTCGGGTTCGCACACACCGCAGTCGATGCACTCGCTGGGGTTGATCACCAGCATGTTCTCGCCCTCGTAAAAGCAGTCCACCGGACAGACTTCGACGCAGTCCATATATTTGCACTTGATGCAGGCGTCGGTGACTACATAGGTCATCGGCTGTGATCGCTCCCCTGAATGCGTACCGACGCAAAGGGCCGGCCGGTATGGTGATGGCATTGTGATTCTGGCCGCCTTGCTATTGCGATCATGCCGGTGCGTCAATATGGCGCTGCCTCGCCCGCCCAAAGCCGGGCTTTATCCGGTCGCGCGTAGTTCGCTGGGTTCGCTGTAACAGGCCAGGGCCTCTGCGGCAGGGCCGCGCCGCCAGGGCAGCTGGTCGATCTGCAGCACCAGAACGCGGGTCCCTTGCGGAACCGTGAGGATATCGCCGCAGCGCACCGCGTGATGCGCCTTGACCACGCGATGGCCGTTGCTGCGGATCAGGCCCTGTTCGGCCAGCATCTTGCCCTGCGACCGGCTGCGCACCAGCCGCAGATACCATAACAGCAGGTCCATGCGCATATGCGCGCCCTGCCCGCCTGTAGCCGATGCCGCGCCGCCCTTTTCAGCCAATCGCCACCTTCCATTCCTTAAGCGCGGCAAAATGTCCCCGGTCTGCAGGCGATGCCGCTATCGCCTGCTTCTTCTTGCGCGCCAGCCCCCGCCAGCGCCACAACATATCCTGGCCAGCAGAGCCGCCGGATCTCGCATCCTCGCGCCGGAAGCCCGCCGCGCGCATCAGCCGCTCGGCATTGGCAGCGCTCAGCCCCATCGAGATCGCGAGCGCCGGATCGATCGCAAAGCTGGCCGCATCGCCCCTGCGATCATGCGCGGCGCGGATCAGCTTTTCCGCCATATCGACCCGCAGCGCCTGATCGCCCAGAACGCGATAGGCCGGGTGCCCCTGGGCCGGCAGGAGCGACGCGGGAACCACCGTGCGCAAGGCATCAACCGCCGGATCATCGGCATCGGGCAGCGGCGTGCCGGCGCGGGCTGCACGCACCAGCCGCATCAGCCGCTGGCCATCGGCACGGATCATGCTCGCGCAGAACACATCCAGGCTACCCAGCCGCACCCCCAGCCGCTGCAGCACCTGCCGCGCGGGCGCGTCCAGCACCGCGATCAGCGGCTCCAGCTCGCTGCGCGCCATGGCTCCGCCTGCCTCGACCAGTTGCACCAGCAGCGCGCGCAACGGGCCGGGGCAGCGTTTGTCGTCCGCCGCCTTGGTCAGCGCGCGCACCGGGGCCAGGCCCTTGCGCAGATGGTCATCCAGCCAGGCGACGACATGCGCCAGCAGCGCATCCTGATCGGGCCGGGGGATGGCATTGAGCGCGCGGTCGGACTGGAAACGCGGGGTCGCAAGGCTCGGCCCTCGCAGGATCAGGCCGATGCGCTGCCCGCGCCAGAACACGGCCGGCCGCCGCTTGTCATCCCCGCCAAGGCTCAACGCATCTGCCCCGTCGGCGATCAGATCGCGCGCGCGCCGGGCCAGCAGGCCAGGCAGGTGCCGGTCGGCCGCGGCGACCAGCAGCTTGCGGTCGGCCAGCCGCGCCTGCGCATCGACGACGAAGGAAAAGCCGTTGAGATGCCCGATCGGTTCGCCATCGACGCACAGCGCATCGCCCGCTTCCAGCGTCACCGGAAGCAGCGAGGCATCGCCGCCCAGCCCGCGCAGCAGCACCGCGGTGCGCCGGTCGACAAAGCGCTGCGCCAGCGCGCGATGCAGCGCATCGGACAATCGCTCTTCGACCGCCCTCGCGCGCCCGGCCATCTCGGCAGGATCGGCCAGCCAGTCGCGGCGCTGCGCGACATAGGCCCAGGTCCGGATCGCGGCGATGCGTGCGCCCAGCTTTTCGACATCGCCCTGCACGGAATCGAGATCGGCAATCTTGCGCGCGATGAAATCGACCGGGATATGCCCTGCCCCCTGGCCCAGATGCTGCCAGAGCTGGCTGACGAAACTGGCGTGATGTTCGGGCCCGCGATGCTGGAAATCGGGCAGCGAGCATACCGACCAGAAGCGCCGGACCGCGGCCTGACCGCGCACGCTGGCCGCCACCTGCGGGTCGTCGGCCAGGCGGCGCAGCACGGCGAGGTCGATCGCTTCGGGCGCGGGCTTCAATACCGGGCTGGAGGGCAGACGCTCCAGATCGGCGATCAGCGTTCCCAGGCTGTCGAAACGCAGGCGGGATTCGCGCCAGAACAGCGACTTGAGCGGCGGAAAGCTGTGCTGCTCGATCCGCTCGATCTCCTCATCGGTGAACTGCGCGTCATGGTGCCCGGCGACAGAGCCGAAGGTACCATCGCGCTGGTGCCGCCCGGCGCGCCCGGCAATCTGCGCCATTTCCGACAGCGTCAGCCGCCGGCGGCGCGCGCCATCATATTTGTGCAGCGAGGCAAAGGCGACATGGTCAACATCCATGTTGAGCCCCATGCCGATCGCGTCGGTGGCGACCAGATAATCGACCTCGCCCGCCTGGTACATCGCCACCTGCGCGTTGCGCGTCGCGGGGCTGAGCGCACCCATGACCACCGCCGCGCCGCCTCTGAACCTGCGCAGCATCTCGGCCACGGCATAGACTTCCTCGGCCGAGAAGGCGACGATGGCGCTGCGCGGCGGCAGGCGCGAGAGCTTCTTGATACCGGCATAGCTGAGCGTCGAAAAACGCGGGCGGCTGATGATCTCGGCATCAGGCACCAGGGTGCGGACCATCGGGGCAAGCGCCTCCGAGCCCAGGATCATGGTTTCGTCGCGGCCCCGCGCGTTCAGGATGCGGTCGGTGAACACATGGCCGCGTTCGGGATGCGCGCCCAGCTGCGCCTCATCGATCGCAACAAAGGCGAAATCGCGTCCCTGATCGAGCGGCATGCTTTCTGCGGTCGAAAGGAACCAGCGCGCGCCCGGCGGGACGATCCGCTCCTCGCCGGTCACCAGCGCGACCTCGTTCGGACCCTTGATCCGGACCACCCGGTCATAGACCTCGCGCGCCAGAAGGCGGAGCGGAAAGCCGATCAGGCCGCTGGAATGCGCGCACATCCGCTCGATCGCGAGGTGCGTCTTGCCGGTGTTGGTCGGCCCCAGCACGGCGGTGACAGGGCACGGCGAAAATCGGGTCATGGGAGCAGCCTCCACGCCTTACATCATGGCAGCCTTGCGAAGTTGCAAGAGCAGGCCGCATTCGGCTGTGGAAAGGTTGCGCCGCTGATCGGGTCTATTGCACCGCTCATCCCGCAGACACCGTTTTAAACGGCGGGTTAATTTGACTTTAACCGGTGTTCTCCACACAGATTGCCGGCGAGGAAAACACGCCATCGCGCCAGTCCGGTCCGGACATGCGTGGGAGGAATGGCGGCAAGGGGTCGGTCTTGTTTCAGCAACGCGAACAGCTTTTGGGGGCCGGTGCCGCCAGTGCCAGATTGTCGCTGGCCGATGTGCTGCCCACCCCGACCCGGCCTGCAGCGCCTGCCCTGCCCGCTCCAGCGACCGGCATCAAGGGCCTGAAAGAGCGGCTGATCCGCACCCGCCAGTTCATCCAGGACACCAACTGGGCGCCCGATCTGGGCCAGAATATCGGCAGCCTCGAATGGTTTCGCGGGCTCGCCACCCTGTGCCTGCTGTGCACCGGCGCCTATGCCGTGTCACCCGGCATCGCCCCGCTGGGCGCGGTCGCCACCCCCCCTGCCCCGGTAGCGCGCGAGGAGTTGCGCAGCCAGATGATCATGCCGATGGCGTTCGGCAGCGATACCGGCCGCGCCATGGCCGCGACCGACGCCGTGGTCGCGCTGCGCCAGGCCCCCGAACGCCCGACGATCGAACTGGCCGCCACCATCGGTCGCGGCGACAGTTTCCTGCGCGTGATGCAGCGCGCAGGCGTCGGCAGCGGTGATGCTCAGGCGGTCGCCAATCTCGTCTCCTCGGTCGTGCCGCTTGACGATATCCGCGACGGCACGCGGATCGACATCACGCTGGGCCGCCGTTTCGCGCGCAACCAGCCGCGCCCGGTCGAGCTGATCGCCTTCCGCGCGCGCTTCGACCTCAATGTCGAGATCGTCCGCGCAGGCTCCGCGCTTGACCTTGTGCAAAAACCGATCCTCGTCGATGCCACCCCGCTGCGCATTCGCGGCACGGTCGGCTCCAGCCTGTATCGTTCGGCCCGCGCCGCTGGTGCCCCGCCCGCCGCCATCCAGGCCTATCTGCGCACGCTGGGCACCCAGCTTTCGATCGGCAACGACATCCGCTCGACCGACCAGTTCGACATCATCGTCGATTACAAGCGCGCCGCCACCGGCGAGGTCGAGCTGGGCGAGTTGCTCTATGCTGGCCTTGAGCGCAGCGGCAAGCCGCGCGCCCAGATGCTGCGCTGGAAGACCGGCAACAACGTTCAATGGTTCGAAGCCTCGGGCGTCGGCGAGACGCGCGGGGAATTCGCCCGCCCGGTCAACGGCGCGGTGACATCGGGCTTCGGTTATCGCCGCCACCCGATCCTGGGCTTCCGCCGGATGCACAGCGGCATCGATTTCAAGGCGGGTTCGGGCGCACCGATCTATGCGACCGCAGACGGCGTGGTGAACTATGCCGGGCGCAAGGGCGGATATGGCAACTTCGTGCGCATCGCGCATGGCGGCAATATCGCTACCGGCTATGGCCATATGAGCCGCATCGCGGTGAGCAACGGCATGCGCGTGCGGCGCGGCCAGGTGATCGGCTATGTCGGCTCGACTGGTCTTTCGACCGGCCCGCACCTGCATTACGAACTCTATCGCGGCGGCCGCGCGGTCGATCCCAACTCGGTCCGCTTCACCACCCGCGCGCAGCTTTCGGGCAGCGAACTCGCGAATTTCCGCGCCCGGCTCAAGCAGCTGCTCGGCGTAGCACCGGGCGCCGCGCTGCAATCGCTCACCGCGCCATCAGCCGCCAAGCCCGACGAGCCCAAGCGCGAGATCGAGCGGATCGCAGGCACAACGATCGCCTGACGGGCCAGGTTCATCCCCAGCCCCGTCATTCCCGAGAAAGCGGGAATCCAGCTTTGTCGCAACCATTTGAGCAGAAGCGGGACCCCCGCATGCGCGGGGGTGACGCTGATGGGCAGGGAGTCTAGCCTTTGAGCTCCACCCAGGTAGGTGCATGGTCGCTGGCCTTTTCCCTGCCGCGATGGTCCTTATCGACGCCGATCGCGCTCAGGCGGTCGGCGGCCGACGGGCTCAAGAGCAGGTGGTCGATGCGGAAGCCGTGGTCGCGCTGCCAGGCGCCGGCCTGATAGTCCCAATAGGTCCACACCCCGCCGCCGGGGCGCAGCGTGCCGATGGCGTCGGTCCAGCCATCGGCGAGGATGCGCTGGAAGGCGGCGCGGCTTTCGGGCTGCATCAGCGCGTCCGATGCCATGGCGCGCACCGAATAGGTGTCGTTATCGCGCGGGATGACATTGTAATCACCCGCGAGCACCGCAGGCACTTCCTCCGCCAGAATCTGAGCAGCGCGCTTGCGCAGCCGTTCCATCCAGCGCAGCTTGTAGTCGAATTTCGGCCCCGGCTGCGGATTGCCATTGGGCAGGTAGATGCACGCGACGCGGAGGCCATGGACATCGGCCTCGAGATAGCGCGAATGCTCGTCTTCCGGCTCGCCCGCCAGCCCGCGCTGCACCTCGACCGGCTGGGCATCGCGCGCCAGGATCGCGACGCCGTTGAACCCCTTCTGCCCGTGCCAGATCGCGCCGTAACCCAGTTTCTCGAACTCGGAGGCGGGAAAGCCCTCGTCCTGCGTCTTGATTTCCTGAAGGCAGGCGATAGCCGGCCGGGTTTCGTCCAGCCATTCGAGCAGGCGCGGCAAGCGGGCCTTGATGCCGTTGATATTGTACGAGGCGATGCGGAGCATGGGTATGTCTTAGCCGCAGCACCCGCGCTTGCCCAGCCATTTAGCCCCTGTTCATTTGAGCCACCTTAAGCCACATATCAACGACATATCTGGGGAGGTCAGCATGCAGCGTTCGTCACGGTTCTCGATGGGGGCAGCGGCGATCAGCCTGTTGGTCCTCAGCCCGGCAGTGGCACAGGATGCCACCGATCCCAGCGCGCCGAGCACGCAGGGCAATGTCTCGGTCACGGTGTACAATGGCGGCACCTCATTGGTGCAGGACATCCGCAAGCTGAACATCGCCAGCGGCACCAGCCGGATCGAATTTCCCGATGTCTCCGCGCAGATCCAGCCCGAAACCGTCAGCTTCGCCGCCGATGGCGCGACGATCGTCGAACAGAATTTCGACTATGACCTGCTCACCCCCGGCAAGCTGATGGAAAAGGCGGTGGGCGAGACGATCACGCTCATTCGCACCAACCCGGCGACCGGCGCGGAAACGCGCGAGCGCGCCAAGGTACTGTCGGTCAACCAGGGCGTCGTCGTCCAGATCGGCAATCGTATCGAGGTGCTGCGCGACGATGGCCTGCCGGTGCGCGCGGTGTTCGACAAGGTGCCCGACAATCTGCGCGCGCGCCCGACGCTTTCCATCACCGTCGACAGTCAGCGCGCGGGACAGCGCGATGCGGCAATCCGCTATCTCACCGGGGGCATGGGCTGGTCGGCGGATTATGTCGCGCTGTTCGACGAGGCCAAGGGCAGCATCGACGTGCAGGGCTGGGTGACGTTGTCGAACAGTTCGGGCACGACCTATCGCAATGCCGATACGCTGCTGGTCGCGGGCAATCCGCAGGGTGCATCGGGCTTTGGCAACCGGCGCGGCAATATCCGCAGCGCCGGGACCGAGACCGCGAACCGCGAGCGGCTGGGCGACTATTACCTGTACCCTGTTGGCCGCACGACCATTGCCGACCGCCAGACCAAGCAGATCAGCTTTCTCGACGTGCAGGGCGTCCCCGCGATGCGCGCGTACGAATATCGCGTCGGCTGGCTGGCGAGCATGAGCGAACCGCAAAGCGCGGACACGGTGGTCAAGTTCAGCTCGAGCAAATCGGGCGGCCTGGGCGATGCGCTGCCAGCAGGCGCGGTGCGTTTCTATCAGCGCGACCAGCGCGGATCGCCGCAGTTCATCGGCGAAAATGCCATCGGCCACACGCCCATGGGCAGCGCGCTGGCGCTGAAGACCGGCGAGGCGTTCGACGTCAAGGTCAAGTCCACGGTGGTGGAGCGCAAGCGGCTTTCGAACACGAAGTGGCAGACCAGCATGCGCTATGAGCTGACCAATGCGCGCGACGGCGCGGTCACCGTCGACCTGATGCAATCGGGGCTCGATTTCGGCTGGACCGATACGCGCATCGTCACCGAGAGCCTGAAGAGCGAACGGCGCAACAGCAATTCGGCGGTCTGGGCGGTGAACGTGCCAGCGAACGGCAGCGCGGAGGTCACGGCGACCTTCGAGACGCGGTATTGATCTGAGATATCGAAATGCGCCCCAAGCTCCCCGCCACCCTTCCGTTTGTGCCGAGCGAACTCGAGGGACGTAATCGGAGAGGGGTGCGTAACGTCCCTCGACACGCTCGGGACAAACGGGGGTGGGCGCTTGGGGCATTGATGGCGTTGGTATGTGCCGCCGCCCCCGCCCAAGCCCAGACAGGCCCCGAAGTCATATCCCCCAAGCCCGATTCGGTCGCTGTCACCATTTATCGCGACCCACAGCGTGGCAATGGCGGGGGGATGAACCTCGCCTACCTCAACGGTTTCGCTGTCGTCACCGAAAAGCGCACGATCAGCGTCCCCGCTGGCCCGGCGACCATCCGCTTTGCAGGGGTCGCCGAGGGGATGGTCGCGGTATCTGCCGTGGTGCGTGGGCTGCCTGGCGGACTTATCGAGCAGAATCGCGACAAGAAGCTGCTGTCACCCGGCGCACTGGTCGATGGGTCGCTCGGCAACCGGGTGACGCTGCGCCGGACCGACCCTGCCACCGGCAAGGCTGTGGAGCAGCAGGCCGTGATCCGCAGCGGATCGCAAGGCGCGCTGGTGGTGCAGACCGAAGCAGGGGTCGAGGCGCTGGAATGTTCGGGCCTGCCCGAAAAGGTGATCTACGAGAACCTGCCCGGCGGCCTGTTTGCGACGCCGGTGCTGTCGGTCGATACCGTCTCGCCCCAGGCGGCGACAGTCGAGGTGACGCTGACCTATCTGGCTGCCGGGTTCGACTGGAACGCCGATTATGTCGTGAAACTCGGCGCAGACGGCAAATCGGTCGACCTGTTCTCGTGGCTGACGCTCGCCAATGGCAATGCCGAGAGCTTTGCCGATGCCGAATTGCTGGTGATCGCCGGCACGCTGAACACCCGCCAGCCAATGCGGAACCTCGCCGACCGGCCGCAGGCAACATCGCTCTACATTCAGTGCTGGCCGCGCGGCAGCACAGCGGAAGGCATGGACAACATTCCGCCGCCGCCACCCCCGCCCCCGCCACCAGCGCCGGCCATGGCGCCGATGCGCATGCGGACCGGCGCGGTACGTGCCGAAGCTGCGGACGCGATCATGGTCACGGCATCGCGCATGGTGGAGGCGGAGCTGGAGGCGCTGGGCGATCTCAAGCTCTACCGCGTCCCCTTCCGCTCGACCGTCGCGGCGAAAGGGCAGAAGCAGGTGAAGCTGCTGTCGAAAGCGAATGTGCCAGCAAAGCTCGTCTATCGCGGCAATGCACTGGGCTATGGCGAGGGCGTACCCCAGCCGTTGCAGATCGAGCTGCGCATGGACAACAAGACCGCGAGCGGCCTTGGCCTGCCGCTGCCTTCGGGCCGGATCGCGGTGTTTGATGGCTCGCGCGAGGACAACCGGCAGAACGGCGGCCTGCTGATCGGCCAGGGCCGGATGCGCGACTATGCGGTGGGGCAGGAGGTGAAATTCACCATCGGCCAGAGCGATGCGGTGCAACTGGCGGTGCAGTCGCTGCCGGGATCACGCAAAAAGGCCAATGAAGCGCGCAAGCTGGTGCTGACCAATGCCAATGCCGAGCCGATCACCGCGGAAATCGACCTGGCCCAGGTCGCCGATGCCGATCTGCAAAGCGCGACCGCCAAGGTGATTCGCAAGGACGGAAAGCATGTCTGGCAGGTGACCGTGCCCGCCAATGACAGCGCCACGATCAGCTACGAGATCCGCGCCACGGACCGCTGAACGCACCCTTTTCGGGCGACGGAGCGGTCCGTTCCGGCCATCAGCACCCTAGGGGGGCGCCAGCACGCTCTTATTTGGGTGCCAGCACCATCAGCATCTGGCGGCCTTCCATGCGCGGATAGGCCTCAACCTTGGCGACTTCCTTGACGTCTTCCTGCACGCGCTGAAGCAGGGCCATGCCCAGCTGCTGGTGCGACAATTCGCGGCCACGGAAGCGCAGGGTCATCTTGACCTTGTCGCCTTCGTCGATGAACGCATGAACCTTCTTCATCTTGACCATATAGTCGTGGTCATCGATGTTGGGACGCATCTTGATCTCCTTGATCTCCTGCGTCTTCTGGTTCTTGCGCGCGGCATTGGCCTTTTTCTGGGCCTCGTACTTGTACTTGCCGACGTCGAGGAACTTGGCGACCGGCGGCTCGGCATTGGGGGAGACCTCGACCAGGTCGAGGCCCACGGCAGCGGCACGCTCTATCGCATCTGCGGTACGCAATACGCCAAGATTTTCGCCATTCTCATCGATCACCCGAACCTGGGGCGACTGGATGAACTGATTGAAGCGCGGGCCGGATTTGGGTGGCAGAACAAGGCCGCGACGGGGTGCTGGCGGACGTATAGCGAAATCTCCTGATGTTTCTTCGAGCGCGCGATATAGGCCAAGTCTTCGGATAGATAAAGGGTTTGATGCACCAACCGTGGCAAAGAGCGCGCACGACGCGCCACCAGCGTTGCAGAAGCGCAACGATTTGGCAGCTTGCGCGTCCCGGTTGCCGAGGCCCGGCCCCTTTCCCATATCGGGCCGACGCGAGACAGCATAGCCACCGAAAGCCAGGAGCAGCGCCATGACCGACCAGCCCGACATCGCAATCGCGCACGAGACCACCGGCGCAGGCGGGCGCTTTGTCTATCGGGCGCAAGGTGCAGAGGCCGAACTGACCTATGCCCATGCCCCTGCGGTCGGCGGGCAGAAACGGGTCAGCGCGGACCACACCTATGTCCCCGATTCGATGCGCGGACAGGGCCTGGCCGGCAAGCTGGTCGATGCCCTGATCGCCAGCGCGCGCGAGCAGCAATGGCAGGTGATTCCGCGCTGCAGCTATGTCGTTGCCGCGTTCCGTCGTCACCCGGAATGGAACGACGTGCTCGCCGAATGAGACTCGACGCAGGCGCGAGGATCGGCAAGATCGGCTCTGTCCGACACTATAAGGCCGATCATGACCGACGCACTGCATATCCTCACCCTGTCCTGCCCTGACCGCCCCGGAATCGTCAGCCGCGTGACGGGCCTGCTGTTTGCCACCGGCGGCAATATCCGCGAGGCAGCGCAGTTCGAGGATCAGGAAACGGGGCGCTTCTTCATGCGCGTCGTCTTCACCCTGCCCGATACGCTGACATCGGCGCTGGCGGCGCGGTTCGAGGAGCTGGGCGGCGAATATGCGATGCACTGGTCGCTGCGCCTGGCCGATGCGCCGCGCAAGGTGCTGATCATGGTCTCCAAATTCGACCATTGCCTTGCCGATCTGCTCTATCGCTGGCGCATCGGGGAACTTCCGATGGACGTGGTCGGCATCATCTCCAATCACCCGGTCGAAACGCTGGCCGGGATCGACCTTGGCGGCATTCCCTTCCACCACCTGCCCGTCACCCGCGAGACCAAGGCCGATCAGGAGGCCCAGGTGAAGGCGGTGGTCGACCAGACCGGGGCCGAGCTGGTCGTGCTGGCGCGATACATGCAGATCCTGTCCGACGATCTGGCCGCATTTCTTTCAGGCCGCTGCATCAACATCCATCACAGCTTCCTTCCCGGCTTCAAGGGCGCCAAGCCCTATCACCAGGCGCATGCGCGCGGGGTGAAGATGATCGGCGCGACCGCGCATTATGTCACCGCCGATCTCGATGAAGGGCCGATCATCGCGCAGGATGTCGAACAGATCACCCATGCCGATTCGCCCGACACGCTGGTGCGCAAAGGCCGCGATATCGAACGCCGCGTGCTCGCGCGCGCGGTGCGCCATCATCTGGCCGACCGGGTATTGCTCAATGGCACCAAGACGGTGGTGTTCACCGATTGAACCGTCCGGCAATCCGGCCGTATCCATCGGGACAGGAGATTGCCGATGAAGAAATTGCTGGTGCTGTACGGATCATACCGCTCCGACCGGGCGGGTATCAGGCTCGCTGATTATTGCGTGAAGCGCTTTGCCGATCGCGGGGTCGAGGCGGAGCTTGTCGATGCCAAGGCGGTCGGGCTGCCGATGCTCGACCGGATGTACAAGGAATACGAGCCTGGCACCGCGCCTGCGGACATGCAGGCGCTGGCCGACAAGATCAGGGCGGCAGACGCGTTCCTGTTCGTTGCGGGCGAATATAATTGGGGCGTGCAGCCCGGCCTCAAGAACCTGACCGATCATTTTCTGGAAGAATGGTTCTGGCGGCCAGCGGCCCTTGCCACCTATTCCGCCGGGCGCTTCGCGGGCGTTCGCGCAGGCCATGCCTGGCACCCGACGCTGTCGGAAATGGGCATGGTGGTGATTCCGAGCATGATTTCGGTCGGACAGATCACCCAGACGCTCGACGAACAGGGCGAGCCGATCGGACCAGGCGGCGCATCGCTCGAGCGCAGCTTCGGGCGATTTGCCGATGAGTTGAGCTGGTGGGCAGACGCCGCAGCGGCGCAAAGGGAGCGAGTGAAACCGCCTTATTGAGGGGGAGGTGCGAAATGGTGCTGCTGGGGAGGATTGAACTCCCGACCTCAGCCTTACCAAGGATGCGCTCTACCACTGAGCTACAGCAGCACACCATTTCGCTTGCCTGTCGATGCGGGGAGCATGGCTGCCCGCTCGCAAGGCCTGCGCCTATGCGCAGGTGCCGATGGTTTGTCAACCCTCGCCAGCCTTGCCAAATCCGCCGGTGCGACGATATGCAGCAAAGCCCATGAAAAAGCCCCCAGCACCGACCCCATCCAGCGCAGCAGACGACCGCAAGGCCCGGCTCGCCGCCAATCTGCGCGCCAACCTCAAGCGCCGCAAGGCCCAGGCGCGCGCGATGGATTCGGGCGACGAATCGCCGCAGGACTAGGGTTCGGTCAGCCCCTGGCGTAGAATTGCAGATGGACCAGCCGGCCATTGTCGCCGCTGGTGCCAAAGCCGTCAGCCGAATTGTGGAACAGCCACGGGCTGAACAGGATCAGCCGGTTGAAGCGCATCGGCACGCGCATCACCCGCTCCCATTTCGCAGCGTGAAAGGTGTCACGGTTGACCACATCCTCGACCAGGGCGTTGACGTCCGCATAGCCGCTTTCAGCCAGGGCCAGCGGATCGCTGGGCACCTTTTCCAGCCCCGTGCGCTTGTGGCGGAAGAAATCGGTGCCGCCGCGCGCATCCTCGTCGCGGCTGAGATAGAGGATGCCCGAATAGAAGCATGGGTCGATATGCACGCCGCTGACACCGCGATCGCCCTTCAGCGTCAGCCGGCAATGGCCGTGCGTGGTCCCCGGTTGCGGCACCACCGGCACGCCGATGATCCGCGCCACCGCCGCTTCCAGCCCGGCTATGGCGAGCGGCGCAGATGACAAGGTGCCGGGATAATTGCCTTTGCGCGTTGCAGGGTCATAGCCCAGGCCCAAGGCGGCGGCGCGCGCGCCGTGCGGATCGGCCAGAAAATCGTCGATGATGAGCAGCGAGGGCAGCATGGCAGCAGGCATAGCGGCTGATCCGCCCCAGCGAAAGACCGGGCGGTTGCATGGACCGCGCGGCGCGCTAGACAGGCTTATGGCCAGCCCCGGGACAGTTCGATGCGCATCCTGATTGCAGGGGCCGGTATTGCCGGGCTGGCCGCCGCGCTCGCGCTGGTGCGCAAGGGCCATGCGGTGCAGGTCATCGAACAGGCTGCAGCGCTGGAAGAGGTGGGGGCGGGCCTGCAGCTTGGCCCCAATGCGATGTGCGTGCTGGCTGCGCTGGGCTTGGGCGAGGCCGTGGCCAGCGCGGGCCAGGCCCCGGCGGCGATCACCCTGCGCGATGGCCGCAGCGCGCGCGAGATCCTGAAGGTTCCACTCGGCGAAGCGGCGAAGCGGCGCTGGGGCGCAGCCTATGTCACGCTGCACCGTGCCGATCTGGTCGGCATCCTCGCCGAGGCGCTCGAACGGGCGCAGCCCGGTGCACTTGCGCTCGGCGTGACGCTAGCCGCCATCGACCATCGCCCGGACGGCGTCGCTATCACCACAGCATCGGGGGACGCCCATTCAGCCGATCTGCTGATCGGTGCGGACGGTATTCGCTCACAGGTGCGCGACACCCTGGTCGGGCCAGATACCCCGCGCTTTACCGGCCATGTCGCCTGGCGCGCGCTGGTGCGGATCGACCCTGCCGATCCTGCCGCGCCGCCGCCCGGCGTCGGCGCGTGGCTCGGCCCGCGCCGCCATGCGGTGACCTATCGCATCCGCCCGGACCTTGTGAACCTGGTGGCGGTAACCGAACAGGCCGATTGGCGCGAAGAGGGCTGGAACCTGCCCGGCGATGCCGACCGGCTGCGCGCCGATTTTGCCGGATGGAATGCACTGACCCGGCTGCTCGATCGGGTGGAGCATCCGCTGCGCTGGGCGCTGCACGACCGCAAGCCGATGCGCGCCTGGCACAAGGGCCGCGCGGTGCTGATCGGCGATGCCTGCCACCCGATGCTGCCGTTCCTGGCGCAGGGGGCCGCGATGGGCATTGAGGATGGCTTTGCGCTGGCGGAACTGTTGCCGATGACGGGCGATCCGGAGCCCGCGCTCGCCCGCTTCTTCGCGCTGCGCCAGCCGCGCACCGCGCGCATCCAGGCGATGGCGCGATCGAACGGGGTGGATTTCCACGAGGGCAATCCGCTCGCCACGCTGGCGATGCGCCTGCCGCTGGGCCGGGCCGCTGCCAGCCGCCCCGATGCGGTGATGGCGCGCTGGGACTGGCTCTATGGCGGCGGCCCGGGCGGCCTGCATGGCGGTAAACTTGCCTAGCGCAGCGCTTTCGCCCATAAGCGCCCGGCTTGTTTCGGCATCCGGCCGAACGACGGGATAGAGCATGGCCGACCAACCCATTATTTTCGTTCTCAACGGTCCCAATCTCAACCTGCTGGGCCTGCGCGAGCCGGAAATCTACGGATCGGACACGCTCGACGATATTGCAGACCGGCTGGAAGACCGCGCGCAAGGCCTGGGCCTTGCCATCGACATGCGCCAGTCCAACCATGAAGGCCATCTGGTCGACTGGCTGCACGAGGCGCAGGCGACAGGCGCCAAGGCGGTGCTGCTCAACGCCGGAGCCTATACGCACACTTCGGTGGCGCTGCACGATGCCATCCGGTCGATCACCACGCCGGTGATCGAGGTGCATCTTTCCAACCCGCACACGCGCGAGGAATTTCGCCATGTCTCGTTCGTCGGGCGCGCGGCGAAAGGCACGATCTGCGGGTTCGGCGCGACATCTTATCTATTGGCGCTGGAGGCAGCGGCGCTGTTATGAGCTTTGACCACCCGGCATCTGCTGGCATGATGCGGGTGAACGATTGAATTTTCCCGTGGGAGCAGCCAAAGAGCCGCCCCCGATCAGAACAGAACCAAAGGGCGCAGGACTATGGCATCACCAAGCAGCAAAAGCGGCAACAACAAACAGGGAGGCGGCATGAACATCGACAGCAAACTGGTGCGCGAACTCGCGGAACTGCTGGGCGAAACCGGCCTGAGCGAAATCGAGGTTGAAGATGGCGATCGCAAGATCCGCGTAGCGCGCACGATCAGCGCCGCACCGGTGGCCAGCGTCGCTGTGGCCGCAGCGCCCGCACCGGTCGCCGCTGCCGCCCCGGCCGCAGCAGCCCCTGCCGCCTCTGCAGAACCCGCCGCGCCGTCGATGGCCAATGCGGTCAAGTCGCCGATGGTCGGCACCAGCTATCTCTCGCCCGAACCAGGTGCCGCACCGTTCGTCAGCGTCGGTGCGACGGTCAAGATCGGCGATCCGCTGCTGATCATCGAGGCGATGAAGGTGATGAACCCGATCACCGCCGAACGCGCCGGCAAGGTCACCGCGATCCTGGTGGAAGACGGGCAGCCGGTCGAGTTCGACCAGCCGCTGGTCGTCATCGAGTAACCAGCCCATGGCCATCAAGAAAATCCTGATCGCCAATCGCGGCGAAATCGCGCTGCGCATCCATCGTGCCGCGCATGAAATGGGCATCAAGACGGTGGCGGTGCACTCCACCGCCGATGCCGATGCCATGCATGTGCGGCTGGCGGACGAGGCGATCTGCATCGGCCCGCCGCCTGCAGGGCAGAGCTATCTCAACATCGCCAACATCATTTCGGCGGCAGAGATCAGCCAGGCGGATGCGATCCATCCCGGATACGGCTTCCTGTCGGAGAACGCCAAGTTCGCCGAGATCGTCGAGGCGCACAAGATCATCTGGATCGGCCCCAAGCCCGAGCATATCCGGACGATGGGCGACAAGGTCGAGGCCAAGAAGACCGCTGGTGCCCTTGGTATGCCGCTGGTCCCCGGGTCCGACGGCGCGATCAAGGATATCCACGAGGCCAAGATCATCGCGGCCTCGATCGGCTATCCGGTGCTGATCAAGGCGGCATCGGGCGGCGGCGGACGCGGCATGAAGGTGGTGCCAAGCGAAGACCAGCTCGAAACGCTGATGCAGCAGGCGGGCAGCGAGGCGAAGTCGGCCTTCGGCGACGACACCGTCTATATGGAAAAATATCTCGGCAACCCGCGCCATATCGAGTTCCAGATCTTTGGCGACGGCAAGGGCAATGCCATTCACCTGGGCGAACGCGACTGTTCGCTGCAGCGCCGCCACCAGAAGGTGCTGGAAGAGGCCCCCTCGCCGGTCATCACGCCCGAAGAGCGCGCCCGCATGGGCGGTGTCGTCACCAAGGCGATGGCGGACATGGGCTATCGCGGCGCGGGCACCATCGAGTTCCTGTGGGAAAATGGCGAGTTCTACTTCATCGAGATGAACACCCGCCTGCAGGTCGAACATCCGGTGACCGAGGCGATCACCGGGGTCGATCTGGTGCGCGAACAGATCCGTATTGCCGAAGGTCACCCGCTTTCGGTCAAACAGGAAGATGTCGAGTTTCGCGGCCATGCCATCGAATGCCGCATCAATGCCGAGGACCCGCGCACCTTCGCGCCGTCGCCCGGCCTGGTCAGCTATTACCACCCGCCCGGCGGCATGCACGTGCGCGTCGATAGCGGGCTGTACGCCGGATACCGCATCCCGCCTTATTACGACAGCATGATCGCCAAGCTGATCGTCTATGGCCGAACCCGCCAGGGCTGCATCATGCGGTTGAAGCGCGCGCTGGAGGAATTTGTCGTCCAGGGCGTCAAGACCACGATCCCGCTGCATCAGGCGCTGCTCGACGAACCCGATTTCCTGTCGGGCGACTACACGATCAAGTGGCTGGAACAGTGGCTGGCCGAACTGGAGGCCGAGGAAAAGGCATAAGGGCCGCCGCTGCAAGGGGCCAGGCCGGGAAGGGAGACGTTCGATGCTTCGTTACACCGCCGCACTGGCCGCCTTGATGGCAGCGCCGCTGGCCGCGCAGATCGCCACGCCCGAAAGGCCGGTGACCGATCCGGCCAGCGTTTCCTCTCCCGCCAACCCGCAAGCCCGGCCCGTGCCGCTCGACGATATCGGCACCACGCGCGGCCTAGCCGGGGTGACGTGGAGCGCCGATGGCCGGCACATTTTCGTCTCCACCAACATCACCGGCCGCTTCAACATCTGGCGCACCGATACAGCGGGCAGCTGGCCACTGCAGATCACCCAGTCGGACGAGGTGCAGTCAGGGCTCGTCGCCTCGCGCGGTGGCCAATGGGTGTATTTCGAGGAGGATGTCGGCGGCAATGAATATGCCGATATCTATCGCGTTCCCGCCGGCGGCGGCGCGGTCGAGCGGCTGACCAGCACCGCCGATATTTCCGAATATGACATGCTCAGCTCGCCGCAGAGCGATCTCATCGCGCTGGCGACCAAGCGCAAGTCGGAGGGCCAGTCGAACCTTGCGGTGATGACCGCCGATGGCCAGGTACGCAACCTGACCGCAGAGGCCGATCCGCAATTCGGCTGGGGCCCTGTTGCCTTTGTCGATGGCGGCAAGGCGCTGATCGCCAACCGCTCGCGTGTCGACAGCCGCGAGGGCGAGGTGTGGCGGGTCAGCATCGCCGATGGCAAGGCGGTGAAGCTGCTGGGCAGGAAGGACGTGCGCTATGAGGCCGCCGATGCGACGGCCGATGGCGGCCTGATCGCGGTCACGACCAACCAGGACAGCGGCCAGGACCATGCCGGGGCCTATGCGGTCGCGACACGGGGCTGGACCTGGGCCAGGACCACGCCCTGGGAGCAGCAGGCCGCGGCATTGATCGACAATGGCAAGACGATGATCGTGCGGACCAATGCCGATACGCGCTCGACGCTGACCCGGCTGGACCTGGCCAGCAGGGCGGAAGCGCCGCTGCCGCTCGACCCCGGCGTCACCTATCTCTCGGGCAACCAGCCGCTATCGCCCGATGGCAGCAAGCTGCTCGCCACCCGCTCCGGCGCGGATTCGCCCTCCAACCTCTATCTGGTCGACCTCGCCGCCAATACCGCGCGCCCCGCGACACAGCTCGCGATGGCCAGCCTGACCCCGGCGGTGCTGCCCAAGTCGACCGTGGTCACCTTCAAGAGCTTTGACGGCACGCTGGTCAGCGCGGTGATGACGATGCCGTTCAACCTCAAGCGCGATGGCTCCAACCCCGCCATCGTCATCCCGCATGGCGGCCCCACCTCTGCCACCCAGGACGGGTTCAGCCAATATGCCGCCGCCTTTGCGAGCCGCGGCTATGTCGTCATCGCGCCCAATTTCCGCGGATCGACCGGCTATGGCGATGCCTTCCAGAATGCCAATTACAAGGATCTGGGCGGCGGCGACCTCAAGGATACCGTTGCGGCCAAGCAGTTCCTTGTCAGCACCGGCTATGTCGACAAGGGCAAGGTCGGCATTTTCGGCGGATCCTATGGCGGCTTCATGACGCTGATGGCGATCGGCCGGACGCCCGACGAGTTTGCCGCTGCCGTGCAGTGGTTCGGCATCATCAACTGGAACACGATGTACCGCGACCAGGACGAGCGGCTGAAAGCCTATCAGCGCGGCCTGCTGGGCACGCCCGAAGACAGCCCCGAGATCTACAAGGCCTCCTCGCCGCTCACCTATCTGAGCGCCGCCAAGGCCCCGCTGCTGACCATCCAGGGCGAGAATGACATCCGCGTGCCGCGCGGCCAGGCGCAGGAGGTCAACGATCTGCTGAAGGCCAAGGGCAATATCGTCGAGACCATATTCTACCCGCAGGAAGGCCATGGCTTTGACCGGCGCGAGAACCGGCTCGACTCGCTGCGGCGCACGGTGGCGTGGTTCGACACCTATCTGAAGGGCCAGCCCGCCAGATAGGCATGCTGCACTGCACAAAAATCGATTGAAACCATCTGCCGCATTGGTCATATTGGGGTGATGGACATGAACAAGACCGTGCTGGAAGCGATTGCGCTGCGCAAATGCCTTGAGGCGACCTATAATCGCACGCGCATCCGCCTGGCGCCGCACATCCTCTATACCAAGCATGACCAGCTCTATCTGGACGGCGTGACGCTGGAGCGCGACGGCAAGCCCCCGCGCGAGATCAAGGTCGGCGCGTTCAAGCTCGACGGGCTGGGCGATGTCGCCCTGACCGACCGCGAGTTCGATCCGCAGCCGGTGTTCAATCCGGACGAGGAACGCTATCAGGGCAAGACGCTGTTCGCGGTGGAAATGGCCTGATTTCAGGGGCTTGAGTTAATCATCGCCCTCACCCCTCATGCGCGGGGGGATGAAGCGGCCGGGTTTTCCCCCTACTGTTTCTCGACGCTCAGCGAGGCATCGTCGATCGTCAGGCTCAGCCGGCGCGGGTTGCGCTGGGTCTCGATCAGGAAAACATGCGGGCCGCTGCTCGCCAAAATGGCATCCATCGCGCGTTCGATCGGGATTTCCACCTTGGGGATGCGCGCGCAGTCACAGGCAATCGATACCCGGTCCTTGGCCACCCGCGTCACCGTGATCGTCACGCCTGATTTCGACGAACCGCGCGCATCGGAAATGATGTCGCCGCTATAGGTGCCTGCGACCAGATCGGCGAGATCGGGCTTGCGCTCGGCCGGTGCGGCCGATGCCAGCGAGATCGGGGCGAGCACCGCGATGAGCAGGGCAAGCAAGCGAAGGGCAAGGCGCATCATGGCAGTCTCCCGGCCGAATGGACCGCGCGAGCCTATACCCGAACTCGGTGAAAGGCACGGCCAAATTGCGCCGCGCTCACTTGCCCGCGACGCGCTCCACCTCGGCCATCACGCGCAGCACATTGCCGCTCCAGATCTTCTCGACCTGTTCGCGGCTGAGCCCGCGCGCAAGCAATGCCTCGGTGATCTTCGAGATCTGGTTGATCTGGTTGAGCCCGATCACCCCGCCGCCGCCATCCCAGTCCGCACCGATGCCGACATGGTCGACGCCGACCAGATCGATGCAATAGAAGATCGCCTCCATATAGCGGTCGAAATCGGTGCCGGAGCGCGGCTCTGCGGCATTGGCCTCGGCCCATTGCTTCATCAGCGCGGCGCGCTCCTCAGGCGGCAGGCTGGCGGCCTTTTCCATCTCCGGGCGCAGCGCTTCGACCGTCGGGCGCGGCTTGTCGGGTGAAAGGAACAGGCTGTTGACCTGGATCACCCCGCCCTTGGCCGCGAGCGCCTTGAGCCGCGCATCGTCCAGGTTGCGGGGGTGGTCGTGCAGCGCCTTGGGGCCCGAATGCGAAAGGATGATCGGCGCCTTGGAGAGTTCGAGCAGCTGATCGAAGGTGCTGTCGGCGGCGTGGCTGGCATCGATGATGATGCCCAGCCGGTTCGCCTCGCGCACCCAGGCCCTGCCCAGATCGCTGAGCCCCCCATGCACCGCCTCGCCATTGGTTGAATCGGCGAGCTGATTGGTGCCATTATGCACCGGCCCCGCCATGCGCAGGCCCAGCTGGTAGAAGGCGTCGAGATTGGCGATGTCATTGCCCAGCGGATAGCTGTTTTCCATCGACAGATAGACGATGCGCTGTCCGGCGGCGGCGATGCGCGCCGCGTCGGATGCCCTGGTGGCGATGGCGAAGCTCTGCGGATTGGCGGCGACAAAATCGTGGATCTGGTGCAGCCGCTTGAGTGCGTGCGCCAGCGCGACGGCATAGCCGCGCGCGTCATTGGGGCCCTGATCGGTATAGATCACCCAGAAGCCACCATCGAGCCCGCCTTCGATCATGCGCGGCAGATCGACCTGGGTGGTGTCGTGCAGCACATCGTGCCGATCGGTGATGCGCCAGCCGGGCTGATCCAGATTGGCCGGGCTGTCGAGATGCGTGTCGAGCGTCAGGATCGCCTGGTGGATCTCGGCCGGCTTTGCGGCATCCTGCGCCACCAGCGGGCCGGACACGCAGGCAAGCGCCAGCAACGGCAGGTATTTCAGGCTCATGCTTTCCCCTTCAATCGGCGAGCGCCGACGCCCTTTTGCGCCAGTCGGCGGCAAGCTGCGGCAGATCGGCGAGCGCACGCACCGCCTCGGGCTCTGCCTTGTACTGCCCGGCGACGAGCAGGCGGAACACCCGGTCCACGGTCCAGGCGGTGGGGCCCGGCTCGACCAGCCGCATCACATCGCCGGCCTGGACTAGGCCCGGCTCCAGCACGCGGTAATAGAAACCGCAGCGCGCCGTGCGGACGATCTCGGTCATCACCGATTGCTTGCCCGACACGCCGAAGCGGTGATCGACCTTCCAGCACGGCTGGCGGCCCTTGGTCAGTTCCACCAGAGCCTCGCCCAGGCGAAAGCGGTCACCGATGCGCATCTCGCTTTCCACCAGACCGCGCGTCGAGATATTCTCGCCGAACGCACCGGGCTTCAGCAGCAATTTGTGCGAATCGAGCTTTTGCTGCCAATAGGCATAATGATCGAACGGATAATGGTGGATCGCCATGTCCGGGCCACCGTGATGGACCGGATCGGCCACCTCGTCGCCCTCAAATCCGAGCGTGTTGAGCATGACAGGCCCGGTCACCGGTTGACGCGCAATGGAGCTTTTCGTGCCATCTTCACGAAAAGGACGGGGCTTGCCTGTGAGCAGCGCCAGAACACGGACCGCTTGCGAACTCATGCAGTTGCAGAATACGCCGCAATTATTGTGCGCGCAATGCAATTCCTTCATTTTTGCTGCAAAGGTTTCCATTGGCAATTATGGTATACAAAATAGGTCGAAAAGTTTTACAATCGTGAATACTGTATACAAATTCGGTTAAGCTGCGGGTCAGGCAGCGCGGCGTAACCCTTGTGCAATACCAACAGTCCTGTGCCGCGTGGTTGCCGACACGATTGCCCAGGCCATTATCGAAAGGTCGATTTTGGTCATGTCACCAACCCCCTTTGTACAGCCCGTTTCCCTCGAATATGCCCGCCCGCTGGGCCAGCGGTTGAAGGGCCGGTATTTCCGCCTGCCGATCGCGCTGGCGGCGCTGGCCGCGGCGAGCCTGTTCCTGCCGCACAGCGAGGCCGATGCGGCCGAATTCGCCTGGCCCGATGGCAGCGCCGACATCGCGGCAAGCACCGGCCTTGAGCCCGCCGCCCAGCAGCGCGAAGGTCGCCGTGGCGGCGGCGAGTTCCGGGGCAATCGCGGCGGCGGCGGCGGCGGTCGCGAAATGCGCGGCGGTGGCGGCTTTGGCGGCGGACGTGCGTTCCGCGGGCAGGACCGCAGCAACATCGGCACCGCGCGCGTCGATACCCCACGCGAATTCCGGCAGGAACGGCGCGCAGATCGTCAGGACTTCCGTCAGGAACGGCGCGGCGACCGGCAGGATTTCCAGCGCGAGCTGCGCGGTGACCAGCGCAACTTCCGCCAGGAACGCCGGGCCGACCGGCAGGATTTCCGCAATGGCGAGGTAACGCGGCCTGAATTCCGCGCTGACCGGCGCGAGGACCGTCAGGACTTTCGTGTCGACCGGCGCGGCGATACGCGCGATTTCCGCGCCGACCGTCGCGATGATCGCCGCGATTTCCGGCAAGACCGGCGCGCGGATCGGCGCGACTATCGCGATAACCGCCAGGATTGGGGCCGGCGCGGCTATGCTAACCGGGGCTGGAACGGGCGTGATTGGGACGGCCGGGGACGCGGTTGGGATCGCGGCTGGCGCAACGACCGGCGCTATGACTGGTATGGCTGGCGCAACCAGAACCGCACATTCTTCAACGTCGGGCGCTATTATCCGCCGGTGCGCGGATGGAACTATCGCCGCATCGGCATAGGCTTCACGCTTGGCGCGCCCTTCTTTGCCAGCAGCTTCTGGATCAACGATCCCTGGGCCTATCGCCTGCCGCCCGCTTATGGCCAGTTCCGCTGGGTCCGCTATTATGGCGATGTGCTGCTGGTCGATGTCTATACCGGCGAGGTAGTGGATGTGATCAACGACTTTTTCTGGTAAGACAGCAACGCATGCTGCGACTTGGAACGACCCGCTGGAACCCTCTGGCGGGTCGTTCTGCGTCTGCTGCGGCGGGTTGACAGCAGGCAGGCGGTCGGCGCAACCACGCTGACGATGATCAGCGATTTCCTCCACCGGCGCGAACTGGCCAGGATCGGGCGAGACGTCGGCGTGCGGCTCGAGGCGCATCCGCGCATCCAGCGCATTGCCTTTGACGACGTGCGCGTGCCGATGCAGGTCTATTGCTACCAGGATTTCATGAGCAAGGCCGAATGCGCCGAGCTGATCGCCATGATCGATGCCGATGCCATCCCGTCAGAGCTGTATCGCGCAGGCACCGGCGACCAGAGCGACTTTCGCACCAGCTATAGCTGCAATCTTGATCGCTGGCACCCGGACGTGCTGCGCATCGACGACCGCATCTGCGGGCTGACCGGCATCGATCCGCGCCGCGGCGAGACGCTGCAGGGTCAGCGTTATGCGGTAGGCCAGCAGTTCAAGGCGCATCACGACTATTTCCACACCGACCAGCCCTATTGGGAAAAGGAACGCAAGGCAGGCGGGCAACGCAGCTGGACCGCGATGGTGTTCCTCAACGAACCCAAAGGCGGCGGCGAGACCGAATTTCCGCAGCTGTCGTTCAAGATGCTGCCGCGTACCGGCATGCTGCTGATCTGGAACAATATGGCGCCCGATGGCCGCCCCAATCCGTATCTGCTGCACAGCGGCAATCCGGTGACGGCGGGCACCAAGTACATCATCACCAAATGGTTCAGGCGCGGCTTCTGGCTATAAGCAGGCCCGTCCCCGCTGAGCCTGGGGACGGACCGCTGCGCCTTCAGTCGTTATAGGCCACGACCGTCACACGGCCGACCTTGTAGCCACGCTGGCGCATTTCCTTGACATAATCCTTGTCGGCATCGGCCAGTTCGACCTCATATTCCTCCCACGCATCGGCCCGGTCTTCGCGGTCGGTGGCGCGCTTGAGGTCGCTGGTCAGTTCCTTGTCCGCCTCGTTGATATCGGCGACATAATTGTACCAGGACTGGTTGAAGACGCCCTGCACCGGTTCGGTGCGAATCACCGGCGCATGTTCGCCGTCGCGCGCCGGAAGGGTGCGCGGGGTTCCGGCCTGCGCCGGCAGAGCCAGAAACACCAGCGGCAGCGCGCCGGCCAGGGCGGTGCGGATCAGCTTGCTCATCGTTCGTCTCCTTCGAGCGCCCCCATTTCGCCTCAACGCGCCGCGCGGCGATTCAGATCGGCCGCAGCGCGCAGCCGGGCACTGCGGACGGGCGTTCCGGCGCGGACGCTGGAAAAACAGGTAAATTTTCACGCCCCATGCCATTTTCCGTGAACATTTTTCTTCATCCGGCGTTCATGTCGCGCCTTCCCATCTTTTCAACGGGTCCGGCTCGTCTATATTGACCGTTGCTTCAGGGCGAATGTCGCCGAGCAAGAGGAGAGTTCATGTCCAGATTGAATGCACTGCGCTATGCTGGCGTTTTCGCCGGCGTCGCGTTGCTGGCCGCCTGCTCGGGTGGCAGCGAAACCCCCAAGGCCGAAGAAGAAGCCGCCGCACCGGCTGCTGACGCTGGCGCCGAAGCCCCCGCTGCGACCCCGGCCGCTGCCGAGGCCCCCGCTGCCGACAACACCGATACGCTGGACGGCAAGAAGCTGGCCGATTTCACCGGCAATGCTGCCGAAGGCGAGAAGGTCTTCGTTCAGTGCAAGACCTGCCACGTGAAGGAAGCCGGTCAGAACCGTGTCGGCCCCTCGCTCGCCGGCATCGTCGGTCGTGCCGCCGGTTCGGTCGAAGGCTTCAACTATTCGCCCGCCAACAAGAACAGCGGCATCACCTGGACCCCGGAAAAGCTGTTCCAGTATCTGGAAAAGCCGGCCCGCGTGGTTCCCGGCACCAAGATGGTGTTTGCCGGCCTGCCCGACGCGCAGAAGCGCGCCGATATCATCGCCTATCTGCAGCAGCCCTGATCGACCCGATCACGGTACGCGCCGAAACACGAAAGGCCGCTCCTTGGGGAGCGGCCTTTTTTGTTGGTGGAGAGTGCATCATGACCCCGTCACCGTCAACGCCGCAAAGGGATGGCTCCCGCTTCCTGCTGAACGGTCAGCGCAGAAGCGGGGTTCCCGCTTTCGCGGGAATCCCGCAGGTAACGTTGACCGGGCTCAGGCAGCCATTTCCCGCCGCGCCAGCTCGCATTGCGACCAGATATCGCTCAACGCGTGGAGCAGCTTGTCGCAATCGCCATCGCTGTGCACCGGCGAAGGCGTGATGCGCAGCCGCTCGGTGCCCTTGGGCACGGTGGGATAGTTGATCGGCTGCACATAGATCCCGTGATTTTCCAGCAGCCAGTCGCTGATCCGTTTACACTTGTGCGGATCGCCGACCATCACCGGAATGATGTGGCTGGGATTGTCGAGATGCGGGATGCCCATCAGGTCCAGCCGCTTGCGTACCTTGGCAACGCGCTCCTGGTGGCGCGCACGCTCCATCTGGCTGGCCTTGAGGTGGCGGATGCTGGCAGTGGCACCGGCGGCGAGCGCGGGCGGCAAGGCGGTGGTGAAGATGAAGCCGCTGGCAAAGCTGCGGACGAAATCGCACAGAGCGGCGGACGCAGCGATATAGCCGCCCATCACGCCGAATGCCTTGCCCAGCGTCCCTTCGATCACGGTGATCCGGTCCATCAGGCCTTCGCGCTCGGCAATGCCGCCACCGCGCGGGCCGTACAGGCCAACCGCATGGACTTCGTCGATATAGCTCATCGCACCGTGCTTTTCGCACACGTCGAGAATCTCCGCGATCGGCGCGATATCGCCGTCCATCGAATAGACGCTTTCGAACGCGACCAGCTTGGGCCGACCGGGCGCGATGCCGGCGAGCAGCCGGTCGAGATCTGCCGGATCGTTATGCTTGAACTTCAGGCATTCGGCGCGGCTGTGGCGGATGCCTTCGATCATCGAGGCATGGTTGCCGGCGTCCGACAGCACGACGCAATTGGGCAGCTTGGCCGCCAAAGTGCCGAGCGCCGCCCAGTTGGAGACATAGCCCGAGGTGAACAGCAAAGCCGATTCCTTGCCATGCAGGTCGGCGAGCTCGGCCTCGAGCAGCACATGGTGATGATTGGTGCCCGAGATGTTGCGCGTGCCGCCTGCGCCCGCACCGCACTGGTCGAGCGTGTCGTGCATCGCCTTCAGCACATCGGGATGCTGGCCCATGCCGAGATAGTCGTTCGAGCACCAGACGGTGACCTCGTCGGTCCCCTCTTCGGTATAGCGCGTGGCGTGCGGAAAGCGGCCGCGATGGCGTTCCAGCTCGGCGAAGATGCGATAGCGTCCCTCATCACGGATCGTATCGATTTCGCTCTGGAAAAACCCCTCATAGTCCATAACCACTCTCCTTCTTTATCCCTTGCGGGCGTCGGGCAGGGCCCAGCGCCATAGCGCACCGTCGCGAAACGGGAGCGCCAGAAACAGATGCTCCAGCGCACCGAGCGCTGCGAGCATGAACACCAGGGTCGCGCTGACCGCGGCAAAGCTGTCGTCGGGTGCGGCAAGCGCGCGCGCGCCCAGCCACAGCGACAGCGCCGCCAGCGCTACCAGGCTGAAGGCCAGCGCGCCATGCAGGCGGCGCGGGCCGAAATAGGTTTTCAGATATTCCAGATGCCCCGGCATGATCTCGTCGCTCATATTGGGCACGCCGACGAACAGGTTGAGCTTGGCCGAAAGCCTGAGCGCAAACAACAGGCTGAAGATCACCGCGCCGGTCGGATTGGCGCTGTCCCAGGTCAGCGAGACCAGCATCACCAGCACGACCGCGATGGCGAGTTCGTGATGGATCAGTGTCGCGGCGGCATCGGCAAAGCGCCGCCAGCCGCGTGCGTGCGGATCGCTGACGGTGCGGCGGGGCCCGGCGACGATGCCGGTGAGAAAGGTCAGTTCCAGCCAGCCCCATATCACCAGCGCCGCCCCGAAGCTGATATAGGCATCGGCCAGCGACGGTCCTGCGGCATCCGCCCCGTGCGCCGCCCAGACGATGACGCACAGGCAGATCCCGGCGGCAAAGCCGGCCCAGGACAGGCTGCGCGCAAAGGTCGCCTTGCCGCGATTGGCAAGCCAGGCGACCACGCCGGTGCTGCCGAACCAGGCGAACAGCACGATGAACGCGGGAAGGATATGGCCGTGCAGGCTCATGCGCTTACCAGGCCGGCTGCAGACGGATGGTGGAAGGCAGCGCATTGGGCTTGCCGGGCATGAAATACATGCGCGCAAAGGCCGTGCCCGCACCGATCATGCCGCCGGCCCGCTGCATCAGCCCGCCCAGGCCGCCGCGCGCCTTGCCCGCCGCGATCCGGTCCGATGCCAGGCGCAGCTTTTCCATCTGCACGCGCAGCGCCGGGTTGTCGGTATCGATCTCCACCGGGAAGACCTGACGGCTGATCGCGGTGCAGATGTCGAACACCCGGTAATCATAATCGGTCGGGTCGACCCCCAGGGCCGCGTGGAACACCGGGCGGCTGTGGTCGCGCACATACATGGTGGCATAGACCGACAGGATGAAGAACTTGATCCAGTAGCGGTTGAGCCCGGTCAGCAGCTTGGGGTCGGCGTGCAGCAGCATCGCGAACGCCTCGCCATGGCGGAACTCGTCATTGCACCACTGTTCGAACCAGTTGAAAATCGGGTGGAAGCGGTTTTCCGGGTTGCGCGCGAGGTGCCGGAAAATGGCGATATAGCGCGCATAGCCGATCTTCTCGGACAGATAGACCGCGTAGAAAATGAACTTGGGCTTGAAGAAGGTGTATTTCTTGGTCTTGGTCAGGAACGACAGGTCGATGCCGATCCCGGCATCCTTCAGCACCTCGTTGATGAAGCCGGCATGGCGGCTTTCGTCACGGGCGAGCAGCTTGAACAGCTTCTTGACGTCCGGGTTCTTGGTACGGCGGGCGATCTCGGCATAGAGGATGCAGCCGGAAAATTCCGAGGTCAGCGAGCTGACCAGGAAATCGATGAACTCGCGGCGCAGCTCGGGCTCGAGCGATTCGATGACGCCATCGAACGATTCGCTGCGGCGGAAATGCGCCTTGTTCGGGTCGCCTTCCATATCGGCCATCAGCTGGTCCCATTCGGCGCGCACCAGGCTGACGTCGATGGCGTCAAGCGCATCGAAATCGGTGGTGTAGAAGCGCGGGGACAGCACAGTTTCCTGCGTTGCCAGCGCCATGGTGTCGGGCGCGTCGGGCAGATTTGCCCGGCCTGCTGCCTTCACCTTTGTCTGCATGTTCATCACACCACTCCCGTTGTCATCTGAACATCTGCCCTCACCACCGGCTGGTGGTGAAGCTGACCTCGTACAGTTCCTTGAGCTCGCCCATGGCGGTCAGCTTGGTCCATGCGCGCAACAATGGACCCGCCGGGTGCACCGTCGCCATGCGCTGGATCAAAACGGATTCGCCAAAAGCGACAATGATCGGTTCGCCATGCACGCGCACCTTGTCGCCGGGCTGGATCGCGACATCACCGTCCAGCTCGACATGCGCATGGAAATGCGCCTCGCTCTGCTCCACCGCGATGCGGCAGGGCGTGTCGAAAGGGGCCTCGCGCAACAGGCCGATCATTTCAGCAGTTCCTCGAAGGTCGCCCGGTTGGTCGGCCCGAACGCGCCCAGTTCGACCACGCGATTGGTCGACGTGTCGGTGAGCGAGAGTGATCCGTCGCTCCAGCGGTTGAGCTCATAGGGCGCATCCATCGGGATCGCGCGGATATGCCGGTCACGCCCCATGCCGCGCAGCACGCCGCGGATGAAGCCGCTGCCCTGCTCGCCATAGACATGCACCGCCTGGCCGGTCACCGCGTCAGTCACGACCACCGTGCCCTTCTGGCCATCGGCAAAGCGCAGCACGCGGCTATGGGTCGCGGTTGCGGCTTCTGCCGCACGGACGTCGCTGGCCGAAGGCGAAGGTGCGATCCAGCCAAGCTGCGTCGCGCTGGTCAGCGCCAGGGTGAACAGCACCACCCCACACGCCATCATCAAGGCGCCCCTGGGAACGGTATTCTCATGGCTATGGCCATGTCCGCCATGTGCGTGGCTGTGGCTGTGCGAGGCGCTGTTCATGCGATGGCTCCCTGAAGATGCGCAGGCATTCCCTCGGCTGCAGCGACCGGTGCATCCTGCGCACGATCGACCGGCGCGATCGCCGCGACCGCGCGGGCCAGACGTTCGCCGACCACCGCCGCATCGGGCAGCGCGCGCAGCATCGGCTGGGGATTGCCCAGCTTCCATGGACGGGCATGCGGCCAGAGCACCAGATAGCCCAGGTTATGCGGGCCGATCAGCTGCAGCGCGAGATCGCCCTCGACCGGACCGAGCGGGCGCAGATTGGCACCGCCGATTTTGGCGAGGGGCAGGTTGATGCACATGTTGAGCGCCACGCCGATGCGCAGCACCACGCGGCGGCTGGTCAGCGTGTAAACGGTCGTGCGCGCCACCGCCCAGGCATAGAGCATCAGCAGCCCGACCCCGATCAGCCCGGCGATCACTGTCGCGATCACCCCGCCGCTGCTGCCGTTATAGATGGCCAGGGCCACCAGGGAGGCAAAATACAGGCCGACGATGCGGGTGAAGAACGCGCTGCGCGCCAGCAGCCGCCAGTCGGGGGAACCCTGCCACAGCAAGGTTTCACCCTGCGGGAGCTCGCCGGGAAGACCCCGGACGGGCTCGTCATCATATTCCGTGATCATATCAGCGGCTCCTGCCGGGCGCGGTTAGCGTAGAGATAGCCGCCGCCGAAATAGCCCGAGATCTTGTCTTCCTCGTAGCGGCTGATCTGGCCCGGAGTTTCGACCTGCGGGCATCCCGAGAACTGCGCGGCGTTGATCGCATCGACCACGATCTGGCGGGCCGAACGGCGGATCTTGGCCATCGGCATCGGGGCCAGGGCATGCACGCCCTCGGCGGTGACGACTTCCAGATAGCGCACCTGGTGCTCCGAACGGTCAACCCAGATTTCGGCAACCGTGCCCGCGACAGCGCCATCGGCGCCGATCACGGTCATGCCGCGCGGATCGGGATCGCCGCGGGCGATCGAGAAGCTGGGCTCCAGCGCCATCGGCACGATGCGGTTGTTGCCAAAGGCGTCGATGTCGGGAAGGCGGCTGCGCTCGGCATAAGCCGACGGGCCGATGCAGTCGGTCAGCGGGTTGCCGGTGGGCACATAGGGTGCGCCGGGGAACGGGCTGACGCGGCGTCCGGCGATCTCGAACGGTTCCTTGCCGATGGTCGGCGTCGATACCGTACCGCGACCGAACGGCAGCTTGAAGGTCTTAGGCGCTGCATGGAGCAGCGGACCGCCCATGCCCAGCGAACGCCCGGTCAGGTCGTCTTCCAGCGGGAAGCCCTCGCGCCGATCCTCGCGCCTGAGATAATAGATCAGGCCGATGAAAAACAGCACGAACGCCCAGAATGCGATCGATGCGACATCGATATTGCCCACGATATTGCCGTTAAACATGGCGCTTACCTCTCTTCTTCAAGACCTTCATGTCGGAAATTCGGTGAGGCCGAACCGCGTTGGCGGGGCGGATTCATCGATCGGCTGGCCCCCGACAAGCGGGCCGAGCACGATCATGGTGACGAGCAGCAGAACAATTTCGAGCAGATAGACGGTGCCATATCCGGTCGCGCGATAGGCCAGCGTCTCACCGATGCGATCGGCAAGCGCGAGCGAGGAGACGCCATCGCGGATCAGCCCGCCCGCCGCCACCGCCAGGCCCGATGCGCTGGCCTGCACCGCACCCCAGGCACCCAGCGCCAGGCCCGATCCCTTGTGCCTGCCGCTGCCGGCAATGGCCATGATCGCGCTCAGCGTGCCAACCGAGAACAGCCCTGCACCAAGGCCGATGGTCAGCGCGCCGGTGAACACGAGTGCGCTCGCATCCAGCGGGGCTGCGAACAGCAGCATGGCAAAGGCGAGCATTCCGACCACTGCGCCGAAACCGGCAAGCCGCAGCGGGTCTGCCCCGGCGCTCAGTCGGCGCGCGGCAAAGGCAAAGGCCACCAGCATGCCGAAGGCCCACAGCCCGGTCAGCACCGTGGTCGATCCGACCGACATGCCCAGCACCTCGCCGCCAAAGGGTTCGAGCAGCACATCCTGCATGCTGAACGCCGCCGTGCCGCAACCGATCGCGACCAGCAGCCTGGCGTTGCGCGCCTCGGAGGTGAACTCGCGCCAGACGGTGGCGAATTTCGGCGTCTCACGGTCGGGCCGGGTGGTCGAGGGGGCACGTGCCTCCTGCTTCCACAGCGCGATGATGTTGAGCGCCATGGTGAACATTGCCGCGCCCTGGACGATCGCGACCAGCCGGGTGGCGCTGAAATCGGCGAGCAGCGATCCCATGACAAAGGCCGCCATCATCATGCCGACCAGCAGCATAACGAACATCAGCGCGACGACGCGCGGGCGAGTCTCTTCGGGCGCAAGGTCGGTGGCGAGCGCAAGGCCTGCGGTCTGCGTGGTGTGCATGCCCAGGCCGGTGAACAGGAACGCCAGAGCGCCGGCGACCAGACCGACCTTGAAGGTGTCAGGCCGCGACAGCAGCAGCAGCGCGAACGGCATGATCGCCAGGCCGCCGAACTGCAGCAGCGATCCGAACCAGATATAGGGCACGCGCCGCCAGCCGAGCATCGACTTGTGGTGGTCCGACTTGTGGCCGATCAGCGCGCGGAAAGGCGCTACCAGAAGCGGGATTGCGATCATCAGCGCCACGAGCCAGGCCGGCGTGCCGAGCTCGACGATCATCACGCGGTTGAGGGTGCCGTTGAGCAGCACTGTCGCCACGCCCACCGTCACCTGGAACAGCGACAGCCGCAACAGGCGGCCCATCGGCAGCTCCGCGCTCGCCGCATCGGCGAACGGCAGGAACTGCGTTCCCAGGCCGGCAAAGAACCGGGTCGAGGCGCCCTGCAGGTTCATCCGCGCGCCAGCAACATGGCGTGACTGGTATAGAATCCGCTGACAATGCGTTCACTCGCGGCGATGCCATGGCTGGGGAGACGCTGGGCAAGCAGTCTCTGCAGCTTCCATTCGGCCACCGGAACGATCGCGGGTGCGCGATCGGATTTGGGAAAGAGCTTCCCGGTGGCATGCATCGCCGCGAGCAAGGGTGTCCGCGGTGCGAAAGTGAAGGCGATCGAGGGCGCACGGTCCGCCAGGGCCGCCAGCACGTCGACGATATCGCCGGTTTCATAATGAATGAGCGAATCCATCGCGACGACATGGTCGAAAGATCCAAGTTGCGGATCCAGCATGTCACCCACCCGCCAATCGATCGTCAGGCCCGAGGGTGCGCGTTCGCGCGCGACGTCGACCAGCCCGCCCGAAATGTCGATTGCGGTGACGTCTGCGCCGAGCTGCGCCGCGGCAACGGCGAGCGCGCCGGTGCCGCAACCGGCATCGAGGATGCGCTTGCCCTTGAGGTCATAAGGCAGCCAGTCGAGCAGCATCGCGCGCATCCGGTCACGCCCGGCGCGCACGGTGGCGCGGATGCCGCTGACCTTGGCATCCGAGGTCAGGTCCACCCAGTTCTGCCGCGCGGTGCGGTCGAAATAATCCTCCAGCCGCCCGCGATAGGCGTCATAGGTGGAGCGAGGTGCCTGGCTGGCCATCATTCAAACCCCAGGAATTCGAAGATTTCGCGGTCCTTCATCGGCATGGCGTCGAGCGCGTCGGTGCCCGCCCAGAGCGTTGCGGCGAGACGCAGATATTCGTTCTTTACCGCTTCGATCTCGGGGGTCGAATCCATCTCGAAGATCGTGCATTTCTTCAGGCGGCTGCGGCGGATGGCGTCCAGATCGGGGAAATGCGCCAGACGCTTGAGGCCGGTCGCCTCGTTGAACCGGTCGATCTCGTCGGTCGCAGCCGAACGGTTGGCGATGACGCCCGCCATGCGGACCTCGTAATTCTTCGACTTGGCCTTGATGGCCGCGACGATGCGGTTCATCGCGAAGATGCTGTCAAAGTCGTTGGCCGCGACGACAACTGCGCGCTCGGCATGCTGCAGCGGCGCGGCGAAACCGCCGCACACCACATCGCCCAGCACGTCGAAGATCACGACATCGGTATCTTCCAGCAGATGGTGCTGCTTGAGCAGCTTGACCGTTTGCCCGACGACATAGCCGCCGCAGCCGGTGCCCGCCGGCGGACCGCCCGCCTCGACGCACATCACGCCGTTAAAGCCTTCGAACATGTAATCTTCGGGCCGCAGCTCTTCATGGTGAAAGTCCACCGTTTCGAGCACATCGATCACCGTCGGCATCAGCTTCTTGGTGAGGGTAAAGGTGCTGTCATGCTTGGGATCGCACCCGATCTGCAGCACGCGCTTGCCGAGCAGCGACAAGGCAGCCGACAGGTTGGACGAGGTGGTCGACTTGCCGATGCCACCCTTGCCGTAGACGGCAAACACCTTGGCTCCGGTAATCTCGTCGCGCGGGTCGAGCGCGACCTGGGTGCTGCCTTCGCCAAAGGCTGGCGGCGCACTGCCATGGTCCAAAAGGCTCATATCAACTCTCTCCCGTCATTCTGCTGCGATCAGGCCTTCCAGCCTGTCTTCGATATCGTCCGCAGCGGCGCGGAGCGCCGCCAGGGTTGCGGCATCCGGTTCCCAAAGCCGGCGGTCGCATGCCTCGAGCAGCCGTTCCGCCACCCGGGCCGAAGCCTTGGGGTTGAGCGTGGCAAGCCGCGCGCGCATTTCTGCATCGAGCACATAGGTCTCGCTGATCTGCTGATAGACCCAGGGGGCGACCTGGCCGGTGGTGGCCGACCAGCCCATGGTGGTGGTCACATGCCCCTCGATCTGGCGCACGCCTTCAAAGCCGTGCTTGAGCATGCCTTCATACCATTTCGGGTTGAGCATGCGGGTGCGCGTTTCGCGGTTGATCTGTTCGGCAAGCGTACGGATCTTGGCCGCGCCTTCGGTGGCATCGACAATATAGACCGGAGCCGCCTTGCCCCCACGCGCCTTGGTCACCGAGCGGCTGACACCGCCCAGCGCATCGACATATTGGTCGATATCGGTGACGCCGAGTTCAACCGAATCGAGGTTCTGATAGGTGAAATCGACCGAAGCCAAGGCGGTTTCGAGCAGCTCGCGCTGCTTCATCGGCGCACCATTGCGGCCATAGGCATAGCCCTTGTGCGTTTCGAACGCTTCGGCCAGCTCGTCCGGATCGGCCCAGGCACCGCCGTCGATCATCATGTTGACCTGCGCGCCATAGGCGCCTTCGGCATTGGAGAAGACACGCAGCGCTGCGGTTTCCATGTCGCAATCCATCTTGGCGGCATGGGCCAGCGAATGCTTGCGGATGAAGTTCAGCACCTCGGGCTCTTCCGCTGTGGAAGCGAGCCAGGCAGCCTCGGCGATCATCCGGGTCTGCAGCGGCAGCAAGTCGCGGAACACGCCCGACAGCGTCGCCACCACATCGATGCGCGGGCGGCCCAGTTCGGCCAGCGGGATCAGCTCTGCGCCTGCAAGGCGGCCATAAGTGTCGAAGCGCGGACGTGCGCCCATCAGGTGCAGCGCCTGGGCGACCTGGGTCCCCTCGCTCTTCAGATTGTCGGTTCCCCACAGCACCATCGCGATGCTCTCGGGCAGCGGTTCGCCCGCCTCGACATGGCGGCTGAGCAGCGCCTCGGCCTGGGCCGCGCCGGTGACGCAGGCAAAGGCACTCGGAATGCGGAAGGGATCGAAACCGTGCGTGTTGCGCCCGGTGGGCAGCACTTCGGGATTGTGCAGGATGTCGCCGCCCGGCGCGGGGCGGACATAGCCGCCATCGAGCGCATGGATCAGCGCGCCCAGCTCGTCATTGGCGGCAAGCTTCGCATCGAGCTCGGCGCGGCCCGCGCCATTGTCGGCAGCGGTCAGCGCATCGAGGAACGCGGCGCGCTCGGCGCCTTCGGGCTGGCTGCCCAGCACATGCAGGCCGAACGGGATCAGCGCGCGTTCAAGCTCGTACAGATTGCCGGCCAGCGCGGCGATATCGCTGCCATCGATGTCGAGCGCGGTCGCGGCATCACGGATCATCACTTCCAGCGCGGCGCGTTCGACGCCTTCGCCCGCCAGCGCACGCCAGCGTTCGACCAGCGCCTTCAGATCGGCAAAGCCCTTGTACAGGCCCGCTTCGGCGAGCGGCGGGGTCAGGTAGGACACGATCATCGCGCCCGAACGCCGCTTGGCGATGATCGCCTCTGACGGGTTGTTGGCGGCATAAAGGTAGAAATTGGGCATGCTGCCCAGCATCCGGTCGGGCCAGCAATCGCCCGACAGGCCGGCCTGCTTGCCCGGCATGAATTCGAGCGCGCCATGGGTGCCGAAATGCAGCAGCGCATCGGCACGGAATTCTTCGCGAATCCAGCGATAGAAGGCGGCAAAGGCATGCGTCGGGGCGAAATCGCCGTCGAACAGCAACCGCATCGGGTCGCCTTCATAACCAAAGCTGGGCTGGACGCCGACGAACACATTGCCGAACTGCTTGCCGAGCACATGAATCGACCAGCCGTCGCTCTGCAGCTTGCCGGGTGCCGGGCCCCATTGCTTTTCGATCGCGCGCAGATGCGGCTCGTTCGAGACATGATCGTCGGTGGAAATGCGCACCGCGACATTGGCGTCCGATCCGAACCGGTCGGCATTGCCCTTGAGGATCGCATCGCGCAAGGCATCGACCGTGGCGGGCGGATTGCAATCATAGCCTTCTGCCGCCAGCCGGTGCAGCGTGGCGTGGAGCGATTCGAACACGGCAAGATGCGCCGCGCTGCCCGTCGCCCCGGCATTGGGCGGGAAGTTGAACAGGATGATCGCCAGCTTGCGCTTGGCCCTGTCGGACCGGCGCAGCGCAACCAGCGCACCAACCTTGGCAGCCAGCGCCTCGGCGCGTTCGGGGCAGCTCTGCATCGCGCGCATTGCATCGGGCGCGGTGAACACGCAGCCGCGCGAACAGCCCTGGCACGGCTCGCCCGAACCGTCCGAGCGGCCGCCGAACACATGCGGCATCACCGCGCCGTCAAGCTCGGGAATCGCGACCATCATCGTCGCTTCGAGCGGCAACAGCCCCTGATGGCGCGAACCCCATTGCTCCAGGCTCTGGAACTCGATCGGGTGCGCGGCGATATAGGGCAGGTCGAGCCCGGCCAGCACCTCTTCTGCCGCCGCAGCGTCGTTATAGGCCGGGCCGCCGACCATCGAGAATCCGGTGAGGTTGACCACCGCATCGACGACCGGACGGCCATCGCGCAGGAAATATTTCGCCACCGCCGGGCGAGCGTCCAGGCCGCTGGCAAAGGCGGCGACGACATTGAGCCCCTGCGCCTCGAGCGCGGCGATCATGCCATCATAATGGCCGGCATCCTTGCCCAGCAGATACGAGCGCAGCAGCAGCACGCCGACAGAGCCGGTAGCCTTGCCGCTGCGCGGCAGGCGGGCGGCATCCTCGGTGATCCGCTCCGGCAGGGCCGGGTGATACAGGCCGATTTCGGGATAGTCGCGCGGCGCCTGGGCGGGTGTGGTGCCCTTGAGCGCGGCGCGATCGCCTGCGGCATAACGGTCGATCAGCCCGCGGATCATCGACACGACATTGTCGTCGCTGCCCGCCAGCCAATATTGCAGCGTCAGGAAATAATGGCGCACGTCCTGCGCGGTGCCGGGGATGAACTTGAGGATCTTGGGCAGGCGGCGCAGCATCTTCATCTGCCCCGCGCCGGAATTGCCGCCCGGCTTGGGAGATCCGCGCAGCTTCTTGAGCAGCGCCAGCGGTCCGCGTGCGGGCGCGTCCATGCGGTATCCGCCCATGCGGGTCAGCTTGACGACATCGCCGGCGGACATCAGCCCCAGCATCGCGTCGCACTGTTCGCGCCGCGCCTCCAGCGCGGGGAGGATCGCGCGGACATGATCCTCGAGGAACAGCATGGTCGCGATCACGATATCGGCGCGGGCAATATCGGCCCGCGCTGCATCGAGCGCGCCGGGATCGCGGCCCCAATCGGCAGCGGCATGAAAGCCGATCGACAGGCCGGGCATGTCCTTGACCAGCAGCGCCTCGGCCCGGTCCACCGCGCCCGACAGATGGTTGTCGAGCGTGATGAAGACCACGCGGATCGCGGCATTGCGGCCCTGGGCCGATGCAGGGGTGGCTTTACCGGGCATAATGCGCCTTCGCATCGTAGAGCGTATCGAGAGATATCGACGCAAGGCCGCGCTCTTCGGCATATCTTTCCGTGTTCCGCCGCGCCTTGCCGCGCACGAAGAACGGGATTTTCTTCAGCTCGGTTTCCGCTTCAGCGGTCCAGCGGGCGATTTCAAGGACATCGCCACCGGGGGCAACGCTGTCCGACTCGCCATGGGCAGCAGCGGCAACCGCAGCCAATACGGGCTCGGCCACCGGCTCGGCGCCAGGGCTCGCGGCAGCCGGATCGGCAACCGGTGCCGTCTTGGTGCTGCCATGCGAGAGATGGCTTGCGCCTGCCCCGTCATGAAATTCGAAATCGTCGCGGAACATCGTCAGCAGATGCTCTTCCAGCCCCATGACCAGCGGATGCACCCAGCTGTCGAACAGCACATTGGCGCCTTCAAAGCCCATTTGCGGGCTGTGCCGGGCGGGGAAATCCTGGACATGCACCGGCGCCGAGATCACCGCGCAAGGGATCGACAGCCGCTTGGCGATATGCCGTTCCATCTGCGTTCCCAGCACCAGCTCGGGATGCGCGGCGGCGATCGCGTCCTCGACCTCGAGATGATCGTCGGTGATCAGCGGCTCGACGCCATGTTCGGCGGCGGCAGCGCGGATATCGCGGGCGAATTCGCGGTTGTAACAGCCCAGGCCGCAGACCACGAAGCCCAGCTCGTCGCGCGCCACCCGTGCAGCGGCGATGGCATGCGTTGCATCGCCGAAGATGAAGACGCGCTTGCCGGTGAGATAGGTCGAATCGACCGAACGGCTCCACCACGGCATCCGCGCCTCGGCCATGTCCAGCGCGGGCGCGGGATCGACCCCGGCGAGCTTCGCGACCTCGTGGATGAAGTCGATCGTTGCGCCATGGCCGATCGGGATGGTCCGGGTGAACGGCTGGCGGAACTTGCGCTCCAGCCAGCGCGCCGCCGTGTCGGCGATTTCCGGATAGAGCACGATGTTGAAATCGGCCTCCCCTATCCGGGCGATGTCTGCCGCGCTCGCTCCCAGCGGCGCGGTGACGTTAATCTCTACGCCGAGCGCAGCCAGAATCTTCGCCACTTCGACGATGTCGTCGCGGTGGCGAAAACCCAGTGCGCTCGGCCCAAGCAGGTTCGCTTTGGGACGCGGAGAACCTGCCTGGCACGGTGCGGGGCGGGAGGAATCCCCGACCGCGAGAGCTCTGACTATCTGATAGAAAGTCTCCGAAGCGCCCCAGTTTTCCTTGCGGGAATAGCTGGGCAGCTCCAGTGGAATGACGGGAATATCAAGGCGCATCGCCTGCGCCATTCCGGCAGGATCGTCCTGGATCAGTTCGGCGGTGCACGATGCCCCGACCAGCATGGCCGCCGGCTTGAAGCGCGCCACCGCATCGCGCGCGGCGGACTGGAACAGCTCGGCTGTGTCCTTGCCCAGATCGCGCGCCTGAAAGGTGGTATAGGTAACCGGCGGGCGCTTGCCGCGCCGTTCGATCATCGTGAAAAGCAGGTCGGCATAGGTATCGCCCTGCGGCGCGTGCAGCAGATAGTGCACGTCCGTCATGCCGGTCGCGACCCGCATCGCCCCGATATGGGGCGGCCCCTCATAGGTCCAGACCGACAGCTGCATGGCCCTAAACCCTCAACACGTCGCGGCGGCGCAGAGGCCGCGCGAACAATTCGGCAAGATCGCCGGCCTGATCGAAACCATGGATGGGCGAGAACACGAGTTCGATCGCCCATTTGGTGGTGAAGCCTTCCGCCTCGAGCGGATTGGCAAGGCCCAGGCCGCAAACAGTGATGTCCGGCCGGGACGCGCGCACGCGGTCCAGCTGCCTGTCGACATCCTGGCCTTCGGAGATGACGGTGGTATCGGGCAGCTGCGCCAGTTCCGCCGCCATGTGCGCGCGGTGCAGATAGGGCGTGCCGACCTCGACCGGGATCATGCCCAGCTCGGTATGCAGGAAGCGCGCAAGCGGCAGTTCGAGCTGCGAATCGGGCAGGAAGAAGATGCTCTTGCCTTCCAGCTGCGCCCGGCTGTGCTCGAGCGCGCGCTTGGCGCGTTCGCGGCCCGGCGCGACGGTGCTGCGGAAATGCATTTCATCGATGCCGAAGGCGCGCGCGGCGGCGTGCAGCCAGTCGGTCGTGCCCTCTGCGCCGAACGGGAAGGGTGCCGGCAGATGCACGGCGCCGCGGTCTTCCAGCGCCTGCGCGGTGTCGCCCAGAAACGGCTGGGCGAGCAGGAAGCGCGTGTTCGGTCCCAAGGCCGGCAGGTCGCGCGACTCGCGTGCGGGCAGGCAGGCGACATTGGTGATGCCCAGATCGCGCACCAGCCGCAGCAGCTGGTCCTCGACGATATCGGGCAGCGCGCCGACGATCAGCAGCTGCGGCTCGGCATCGGCGGCCTGCGCGGGCATGAACGGCACCAGTGACGCCAGGCAGGCGTCCTCGCCCTGGGTGAAGGTGGTCTCGATGCCGCTGCCCGAATAGTTGACGATCCGCACATCGGGCAGGAACGCTCCGGCGAGCCGCTGCGCGGCGCGGGCCAGGTCGAGCTTGATCACTTCCGACGGGCAGCTGCCGACCAGGAACAGGGTGCGGATCTCGGGACGGCGCGCCAGCAGGCGGCGCACGACGCGGTCGAGCTCTTCATTGGCATCGGCAAGGCCGGCCAAGTCGCGTTCTTCGATGATCGCGGTGGCAAAGCGCGGCTCGGCAAAGATCATCACGCCGGCTGCCGATTGCAGCAGATGCGCGCAGGTGCGCGATCCCACCACCAGGAAAAAGGCGTCGGGCATCTTGCGGTGCAGCCAGACGATGCCGGTCAGCCCGCAGAAGACCTCGCGCTGGCCGCGTTCGCGCAGCACCGGCACCGAAGCGCAGCCCTGAGCCGCAAGGGGCGGTGCGGCGGCGATCATTGTGCCACCGCCAGTCGCGGCTGCGACTCGCCGGATTCAGCGCCCTGCAGCCTGGCCATGCGCAGCTTCCAGAGGAACTGCGCGGCATTGACGATATAGGCGGCATAGCCCGCCAGCGCGACGCCCAGCCGCTGGCCGGTCGTGCCGATGCCGGCCAGCAGCATCACCAGATAGGCGGTGTGCAGCGCCAGGACGAGCATGGAGAACACGTCTTCCCAGAAGAAAGCGGGGGCGAACAGCCATTTGCCGAACACCACCTTCTCCCAGATCGAGCCGGTGATCATGATGGTATAGAGCGTCAGCGTCTTGACGACGATCGAGGCATCGGCGGCAAATGCGCCCTCGCCTGTCCCGAAATAACGCAGCACCAAAGCCAGGCTGACCAGAAAAACGAGAAACTGGACCGGTGCGAGCACGCCCTGGACCAGTGTCCAGACGCTCGAATCGCGGCGCTTGCGTTCTTCAGGCGTGTAGAGCGAGACCGTCGCAGCCCGGTGATTGCGGCCGACCGGATCGCCCTCAAGCTTGCGGTGTTCCGCAGTTCCAGGCTGATTTTCCAGTGGCATGAGCGTTTGAACGCCTCCCGTTTCAAGAAGGGAAACCTACGCCTCGCGCCGCAAAAGTGTCAAGTTAAATTGACGTATAGTTCGCTTGACAAATCTTAGGTTGTCAGGCCTTCTGGACAGGCGTAGGATCATGGCCTGGCGAGGGTAAGCGCGTAGAAAGTTTCCAGCCATGAGGCCGGTGCCACCTGCACCGACAAGACCAGGAGAGTCTGAATGGCCTCGGTTTTTGGAATCGATTTAATCAGGTCGACGACAGAGCTGTTTCGTAATGCGCGTTTGCGCAAGAAGGCGTCGCCCTGGGATGGCGAACAGACCGGTCATGGCCGGTTCTTTAGTCACGCGCCCAATGACGATGTCGGTCGGTTGGTGGAGGATGAGATCATCCCCCGGCTGCTGATGGTGCATCAGGATGATCCACGCATGGCGCATTTCCCCGTCGACCCCCCAGCCCATATGGTGACTGCCGCCATGCGGGCGCCGGAAGGCGGCGAGGGGTTCCGCGAAACGTCCGGAACCCAATCCAACGACAATCAGCGCGGCGCGGCGGCCGCCAGTCGCCTGTCGACCATGGCACCGCTGTTTGACGAAGCGGCGATCCGCGCATTTGCCGACCAGGTTCTGGCGCATGAGGTCAACGCGCTGGCCGATATTATCATCGGCCATCTGGACCGGCAGGTTGCACCGGAAACTTTGTTCATCCAGCTGATCGCCCCCACCGCGCGCGAGCTCGGCGACAAATGGAACCGCGACGAATGCGATTTTGTCGATGTCACCATGGGGCTTTGGCGGCTGCAACTGCTTTTGCGCACCATAGCGGTATGGGCCCCGCCTGCTGTCGGCTGGACGCTGCGGACGCACCGTGCACTGTTCACGACCATGCCGGGTGACCAGCACAGCCTGGGTACTTTGATTATTTCGGAATGTTTTCAGCGTGCTGGCTGGGATGTGAAGACTTTGGTTGAGCCGGATCAGTCCGAAATACTGCAGACACTGGGATCTTCATCCTTTGATATCCTCGGATTGACAGTAACCACTGACTTTTATATCGCGCAGGTTCCGAAACTGCTGACGGCGATGAGAAGCGTGTCCTGCAATCCCAAACTGGCAATCATGATCGGCGGTCCGGCGCTTGGCTACGACCCCGAACACGCGCGCAAGCTGGGTGCGGACGGAACCGCTGCTGATGCGGCTGACGCGCTTGCATTGGCCGATGAACTTGTATCTGCCGGGGTAGAGCGCACCGCGCTTTCGCTTTGAAGACCGCACCCGGCGCGGCATGAACAAGGACGAGCCTTCAGCTGTTGCTATGCCTTTTCGCGACCTCAAAGGCGTTGTCGGTACTCTTGAAATCGGCGCAGCACTCGCATTGGTGCTAGCCGCAGGCGATATCGCCCTGGCGCTCGACGAAAATGGCGTCATCAGCGATGTTTCCGTGAGTGCGGATGACATGCCTGACCTCAGCGGCTGGATAGGCCGGCGCTGGGAGGATACGGTTGCGCTCGACAGCCGTCCCAAGATCAGCGAGATGCTGTCCTCCCCGTCTTCGGAAACGCCGGGGCGCTGGCGCCAGGTCAACCATCCCGGTCCCGATGGCAATCTGCCGATCCATTACCGTCTGGTCGATCTGGGCGAAGGCAAGCCGCGCATGGCGATTGGCCGCGATGTGCGCGCCTGGGCCAGCCTGCAGCAGCGCCTGTTGCAGACCCAGCAATCGCTGGAACGCGATTACCTGAAGCTGCGCCAGACCGAGGCACGCTTTCGCCTGCTGTTCGACATGATCGCCGATCCGGTGCTGATCATCGATGCGACCACCCGCCGCATTGCCGCTGCCAACCCGGCAAGCTACCAGTTGTTCGATGCCAAGCCCGGCAGCCTCGACAATCGCGACCTCGCCAACGTCATCGGCGGCATTTCCCGCGATGATCTGATCGCGGCGCTCGGCGGAGCAACCGCGACCGGCGAACATTGCGAGATGGAAGTGAATGTCGGCGAAGGCGATCCGCCGATGGTGCTGACCGCGATGCCGTTCCGTCAGGACAATGGCCGCCAGTTCATGATCCGCCTCTCGCGCGGCGATGCGGCGGTGGCCGATTCCGGCGGACGCCGCCCGATGGCCGAACTGATCGAGCGCATGCCCGATGCCTTTGTGCTGACCGATTCGAAGATGCAGATCCTCACCGCCAATTCGGCCTTTGTCGATCTGGTCCATGGCAGCTCGAAGGAAGCGATCACCGGCCAGCCGCTCGGTCGCTTCATCGGACGGCCCGGTATCGATGTCGATCTGATGCGCAAGCAGCTCGACGATCACGGCCAGGTACGCAATGCCACCACCATCGTCCATGCCGATGACGCGATCGAGGAGGCGATCGAGGTATCCGGCGTGAAGACCGATGCGCAGGGCGGCCATTACGGCTTTGCCATCCGCACCGTCAGCCGCCGGGTCCGCGACCTGCCCGCCGCCGACCGCGACGTTCCACGCTCGGTCGACCAGCTGACCGAGCTGGTCGGTCGCATGCCGCTGCGCGAGATCGTGCGCGAATCAACCGACCTGATCGAGCGCATGTGCATCGAGGCGGCTTTGGCCTATACCTCGGACAACCGCGCCTCTGCTGCCGAAATCCTGGGGCTCAGCCGGCAGAGCCTCTATTCGAAGCTCCACCGGCATGGTCTGGGCAATCTGATCGGCCGCAAGGACGAGCTGAGCTAGATCTGCACCTGGCTGCCCAGCTCGACCACGCGGTTGGTCGGGATGCGGAAGAATTCCATCGCACTTTCGGAACTGCGGCTCATCCAGGCGAACAGCCGTTCGCGCCACAAGGCCATGCCCGGCTTGTCGGCGGACGCCACCAGCTTCTGCCGCCCCAGGAAGAAGCTGGTCTTCATCATGTCGAACGGTCCGCCGGGGCCATCGAGCGCCGCCAGATCGCGCGGCACATCGACATCCTCCATGAAGCCATAGCGCAGGATGACCCGGTGGAAGCCCTGCCCCGCATCGCTGCTTTCCAGCCGCATGGCGGGATCGGCATAGGGCACCTCTTCCACCAGCACGGTCAGGATCAGGATCCGCTCATGCAGCACCTGGTTGTGCTTGAAATTGTGCAGCAGCGCGGCCGGCACACCTTCGCGCGCGGCAGACATGAACACCGCCGTGTTGCGCACCCGGTGCGCGCTGGCGACCGATGAGCGGATGAACACCTCCAGCGGCATGGCGATCTCGTCCAGCCCCTGGTGCATCAGCCGCCTTCCCTTGGCCCAGGTGGTCAGCACCGTGAACAGCGCGCCTGCGACGACCAGCGGGAACCAGCCGCCATCGGGGATCTTGGTGATGTTCGAGAAGAAATAGACGGCATCGACCGCCAGGAAAGCGCCGATCGTGGCTGCGGCCAGCCAGCGGTTCCAGCGCCAGACCTTGAACAGCAGAAAGGCCAGCATCACCGTGGTGATCAGCATCGTTCCCACCACCGAGATGCCATAGGCCGAGGCCAGCCGCGTCGATTCGCGAAAGCCCAGCACCAGCACGAGCACCATCACCAGCAGGCCCCAGTTGATCGCGGGGATATAGATCTGGCCTGCCGCCTTCTCGCTGGTGTGCAAGGTGCGCAGCCGCGGCAGGAAGCCGAGCTGAATCGCCTGATGCGTCACCGAGAACGCGCCCGATATGACCGCCTGGCTGGCGATGATCGTCGCTGCAGTCGCGATGAGCACAAGCGGCAGCCGCGCCCATTCGGGGGCCATCAGATAGAAGGGGTTTTCCACCGCAGCCGGATTGCCGAGCAGCAGCGCGCCCTGGCCCATATAGTTGAGCATCAGACAGGGATAGACCAGCGTCAGCCAGCTCAACCCCACCGCCTTGCGACCGAAATGGCCCATATCGGCATAGAGCGTCTCTGCGCCCGTGACCGCCAGGAAGACCGAGCCCATGGCGAGAAACGCGGTCCGCGGATCGTGACGGAAGAACTCGAACGCCCAATGCGGGCTGAGGATCGCCAGCACTTGCGGCTGCTGGACGATATTGACCACGCCCAGTGTCGCCAGCGTTGCGAAATAGACCAGAACGATCGGGCCGAACAGCGCCCCGACGCGCGCGGTTCCGCGCGACTGGATGAGGAAGAGCGCGACCAGGATGACCACCGCGATCGGCACGACCAGCGGCGCGAGATTGGCCTGGACGAGCGTCAGCCCCTCGACCGCGGACAGCACCGACATGGCGGGGGTGAGCATCGCGTCGCCATAGAACATCGATGCGGCGAGCACGCCGAGCACCACCAGCGTCCCGTTCCAGCGGCTGACCCCCAGGTTGCGCGAGACCAGAGCGAGCAGCGCAAACGATCCGCCCTCGCCGCGATTGTCCGCGCGCATCGCCACCAGCACATATTTGACCGTGACGATCAGCATCAGCGACCAGAAGATCAGGCTGAGCACGCCGAATATGTGCAGCCGGTCGACGCTGAGCGGGTGCGGGCCAATGAAGCTCTCTTTCAAGGCATAAAGCGGCGAGGTGCCGATATCGCCAAAGACCACGCCGATCGCCCCGAGCATGAGCACGGGTAGGCGATCCTTGGGGCCATGATGGCCGGGGGCCGCATCGGCGGCGGGTGACGCATTCAGACTGTTTTCCATCCCCTGCATGTGGGCGCGAACCGCATAAAGATTCCATGTGGATTGACCTTGCCCCCCTCGACGCGGGCTCGCCCCGCGCGCATCTTGAAGGCCATGCAGAACGACCATCTTCCGACCCGATCCTCGCGCAACACCGTCAGCAAACAGGCGGGCGGCTATGTCTCGGCGCTGGTGCTGATCGCGCTGGCCACGCTGGGCGGACTGCTGATCGCGCCGCGCTGGGGCAGCGGCGCGGTGGCATTGCTCTATATTCCGCCGGTCCTGGTTGCAGCACTCGCGTTGGGCCTTTGGCCCGCGCTGGCGGCGGCGACGCTCTCCACGCTCGCCTATAATTTCTATTTCACGCAGCCCTATCACAGCTTCCAGATCAGCAATCCCGCCGATGTGATGACGGTGGCGGTGCTGTTCCTGGTGGCCGTGGTGACCAGCCGTCTCGTCGCCTCGATCCGCGAACAGAGCCACCGCGCCGATGCCTATGCCGCGCGCAACGCGACGATTGCCGGGCTGGCCCGGCGGCTGTTGAGCTGCACCGGCGAGCAGCAGATCTGCGATGTGGCGGTGCAGCAGCTTTCCCTGCTGTTCGCCTGTCAGGCCGTCATCGTCGTGCAGCGCGACGGCGAGGGGCGGATCATCGCCGCCGCGCCGCCGCACGCCGTCCTCAGCCCCGGAGACTTTGCTGCCGCGTCGATCACGCTGACGTCCGGCCAGCCGACGGGAAGAGGCATCAGCCCGGCCAAGCTGACTGACTGGCAATTCCACGGTATCGGTTCGGATGATGCGGTGCTGGCCGCCGCCGGGCTTGCGCGCGAGGATGGCACATCCCCGGTCGGCGAGGGCCAGGCGCAGCTGCTCGGCAACCTGCTCGACCAGGTGGCGCTGGCGCTGGTCCGCGCGCGGCTGGAGGATGAGGCCCGGGACCTGGCGGCGCTGCGCGAACGCGACCGGTTGCGAACGGCTTTGCTGACCTCGATCGGCGAGGATGTGAAGCCCCGGCTCAACGCGATTTCGGCCGCAGGCCGCGCATTGCGCCGCACGCCGGGAATCGACAAGAGCCTGGCGGCGACCGTGGCCTCGGAAGCAGCGCATCTGGACCGTTATGTCGACGGGCTGGTCGATCTGAGCCCCGGCGCCGAACAGGAACCGCTCGCCATCGGCCCCTTGCGCGTCGATCTGCACCGCCGTCTGGTGGCGCGCGATGGCGAGCCGGTCCACCTGACGCCCAAGGAATATGCCGTGCTGGCGGAGCTGGCCAAGCATGCCGGGCGCGTCTTGTCGCACAGCCATCTGCTGCGCAGCGTCTGGGGCCCGGCGCAGCAGGACAATATCGATTATCTGCGCGTCGCCATCCGCGCGCTGCGCCAGAAGCTGGAGCGTGACCCCGCCCATCCCGCGCTGATCCTCAACGAACCGGCCATCGGCTACCGGCTGACCAGCCCCGAGGCCTGACCTATCGGCCGATCAGCCCCAGCGCGTGGCGGATAAAGGCATCGCGGTTGCGCACCCATTGCGCGTCGGGCGGCAGGACAGGATCGACATAGGTCCAGCCTTCGGGCGAATAGGCCTTGCGGATCGTGCCCTTGGTGTTGAACGCCAGCGACACCATGCGCTGCTGCGCCCGTGTTGTCTGTTCGTTGCCGATCACCGTCGGCGTGCCCGGCTCCACCCCAAGGCCCTGCATGTTGAGGCGGAAAACATAGGGCTCGGCGCGGAAGCTGTCGACCAGGGTGTTCTGGAAGACCGACAGGTACACCTGGTCGAGCGCGCCCAGCGGGTTGGGCGGCATCCGCCAGCCGGGATCGACCATGATGTTCCACGGGTAATGATCGGGCGTGCCGTAGACAATCTCGGTGCGCAGATCGACCAGCGAATCGCGCACGTCCTGCGCGGGCGGCACGCGCTTGAACTTGAGGTTGTTGGCCCAGGTAAAGCCGAAGGCGGAGATATCGACCAGCGGCATGGCCGAGGGCACGGTCGCACCCGGCAGATTGGCGACGGTCACATCCTCGTAGACGCGCAGATAGGCCTTGTCCTTGAGCTGATGCCCGCTCGCCACGTCGATCCAGCCCTTCTGGCCGAACCAGGTGCTGTTGACGATATGGGTGACCAGCGTGCCGTTGATATAGGTGCCGTGTTCCTGATCGACATTGTCGCCGACATTGCCGCGGATCACGCTGTCCTCGATATAGGTCATCGTCTCCCCGCCGGGCACGAAGATTGCGTTCTTGCCGCCGAAAATATTGGCCCTGCGGATCACCGCCGTGATCAGGCCGGGCCGGGTGACGCCCAGCACCTCCAGATGCACCGCGCCCTTGGATTCGCCCGCATTGGGGAAATCGAGCGCGATGTCGCGCATCTCGAAATGCACCCGCTGCGGCCCCAGATCGAACAGCCTCAGGTTGATCGTCGCCCAGGCATCATTGGTGCGGAAGGTGACCGGCACACCGGGGACCGACGAGCGGAAGACATATTGCGTGCCCTGGGTCTGGCCGACAATCTGCGGCATCCAGGGCGAGAAGGGATAGACGCAAGGCCTGCCTGCGCCGTCATAAGCCTCGTAGATGAACTCGAACCCGCCTTCGACCCGGCCATAAAGCGATTCGGCTGATGGTCCGGCATAGACCTCGCGCCCCGCCGCGCGCGAGGCATCGCAGCGGATGCGCAGCGTCACCGCAGGGGGGCGCAGGCCCTGCATCGGCATGTAGAACGGATAGCTGCGGTCATCGCGGCGAATGCCGGCGGGAGGATTGGCGGATTTCCCCGCAACGGTGACATTCTCGCTCGGCAGCAGCGTCTCTGCCTCAAGCCGCACCGGCGGCGCGGTCGCGGCGCGTTCGGCAGAGGAAAACAGCAGCACCGGCACGAACGCCATCAGCATCGCCAGTCGGTGCAGCGCCATGAAACCTCTCCCAAGCTATGCCCTGCTTATCCGGCGGGCGTGTAGAAAAGGTCAATAGTTCCACTGCGCCTGGATGCGCAGCAGCTCGCCCTCGGCCTGGCCAAAGCGCCGCTCGTCCGCCTCCTTGCGCGAGGCGAAGCCATAGCTGACGGTCAGTTCGAGCGCTGGGGTGGGCAGGAACTCGAAGCCGAATTCCAGCTCTTCGGTTTCCAGCCGCGGGGCATTGGTCGCGCCCTTGAAACCTCCGCGATAATATTGCCAGCGTGCAAAGGGATAGAACGGGCCCAGCGGCGACTGCCGCACGCGCGCCATCGCCTGGACATAGCCGCCGTTGAGCGGGCGTTCGGCGATCTGGCGGGTGACGGGGTCGAATTCCGGCCCGGTGCCCCAGTTCCATTCCGCCTGCAGCCCGAAAGGCTGCGGGTACAGGATCGCGTGGACGCCGATGCGATTGTCCTTGTAGTCGATCGGGCTGACCCCGCCGGTGCGGATCTCCGGATTGACGCGGTTGCGATAGAACGACCCGCCCAGCTCGAGCACCTGCCCGTCCAGCCCCAGAGCGTCGAGCTCAAACGGCCAGGTGGCGAGGCCGACGACCATCACATTGTCATTGGTCTCGGTGCGGTTGGTGCCCTGGCCGTTGAACGCGCCGAGGCCGAACGCGCCGTAATTGCCGAACAGCTTCTGCCCGTCCTTGCCCAGCCGGTCCCAGATATCCTGCACACGATCGGGCGTATAATAGGCGACGATCCCGATATCGCGTTCGCTCGGCGCGCCGGTGTTGATGCCGTCGCTGCGATCGAGCGCCAGACGGTTGGACGAGGACTGCATGTTTTCCCAGCCATAAGGAATTTTCGACTGGCCGAGGCGAATGCGAAAGCTCTTGTCCTTGGTCGGAAAGACATCGGCATAGGCATCGCGCAGCTGGGCAAAGCCCTCGCGCCGTTCACCCGCCGACTGGTTGGACACGGCAGATGCAAGATCCGCCTGCAGATAGAGCGACACATAGTCGCTGACATCGCCCTGCAGCACCAGCCGGACCCGGCGGAAGCTGAAATTGCTGTCCGACCGCACATCGCCATCGCCGATGGTACGCAGCCGCGACACCCCTGCGGGCGCCTCGGCATCGCCGGAGACGATGGTGTTGAGCCGCATCTGGGTATAGCCGCGCAATTGCAGCTTTTCGTACCAGGCCTTGCCGCGCTTGCTGCCGGCCTCGGCGACCTGCGCCGGCGGTGATGTTGGCGCGGGGACGGGCGCAGGGGCGGAGGCCTGGGCGACAGGCGCTGCCACCTGGGGCGCGGCGCTGGCCATCGCTGCCGGTGGAGCGGGTGTGGCAGCGGCTGCCTGTTTTTCGGCCTTCAGCTCGTTGACCGTGGCCTTCAGCTCATCGATCTGGCGCTGGAGATCGGCGATGATGCCCAGATAGTCGGGCTGCGCAGCCCCCGGCGCAGGCGCGGGGACAGCCTGGGCGAAGGCAGGACTGCCGGTGCTTGCCATCAGTGCGGCGACCACGAAGGTTGCGGGCCGAGCACCCCAGGCAGAGAACATGAACATGCGCCTTAGCAATACGGCCCAGCCTTGCCGGACGGGCGGAGGCTGGCCTTTATGACAAATATATGACATTTATGTGAAACAGGCGATGCATTTCTTTTGCAGTTTTCGTGCGAGCCAGGGCCAGCTTGACGGGTTGGCGCGACCTGTCCCACCTCACTGTCCATTCTGATTGACACTCCGGACCGTCAGGCATAGCCTCCACCTCATGGATCGCTCCGCCCAAATTTCGTCGTCTGTGCCGATTCCAAAGGCGCGCGACGTGCTCGAGCTGTTGAAGCCGGTGACCTGGTTTCCGCCGATGTGGGCGTTTTTCTGCGGGGTCATGTCGTCTGGCGCCGGGCTCGACGGGCGCTGGTGGTTCCTGTTCGGCGGCGTGCTGCTGGCAGGGCCGATGGTCTGCGGCACCAGCCAGGCGGTGAACGACTGGTACGACCGGCATGTCGATGCGATCAACCAGCCCGAACGTCCCATCCCTTCCGGCCGCATCGCGGGCCGTTGGGGGCTGTATGTGGCGCTGATCGGTTCGGCACTCTCGCTGCTGCTGGGGCTGGCGCTCGGCTTCTGGGTGCTGGTCGCAACGATCGTCGGGCTGCTCTGCGCCTGGGGGTACAGCGCCCCGCCCTTCCGCTTCAAGATGAGCGGCTGGATCGGCCCGGCTGTGGTCGGGCTGAGCTATGAGGGGTTGAGCTGGTTCACCGGCGCCAGCGTGATGACCGGCGGCCTGCCCGATACCCGCGTGCTGATCGCCATATTGCTCTACAGCCTGGGCGCGCATGGTATCATGACGCTGAACGATTTCAAGGCGGTCGAAGGCGACACCGCGATGGGCGTGCGCTCGCTGCCGGTCACACTGGGCGTGGCCAATGCCGCGCGGCTGGCCTGCGCGGTGATGGCGGTGCCGCAGATCGTGGTCATCGCGCTGCTGTTCCACTGGGGCCTGGCGCTTTCCGCGATCGCGGTCACCCTGCTGCTCGCCATGCAGCTGGTATTCATGCGCCGCCTGCTCACCGATCCCAACAAATACGCGCCCTGGTACAATGCCACCGGCGTCTCATCCTATGTGCTGGGCATGCTGGCCGCTGCGCTGGGCCTGGGGGGCTGGATATGAGCCGCAACGCAAAGATCGGGCTCGGCTGGGTCGACATCATGCGCATGGGGCTGGTCCAGGCCAGTATCGGCGCGATCGTCATGCTGGCGACATCCTTGCTCAACCGGGTGATGGTGGTCGAATATGCGCTGCCCGCCGCCCTGCCCGCCGGGCTTGTCGCCTGGCATTATGCGGTGCAGCTGTCGCGGCCGATGTGGGGCCATGGTTCGGACAAGGGGCGCAAGCGCACCCCCTGGATCATCGGCGGCATGGGGATTCTCGCGCTGGGCGGCATCGTCGCGGTCAATGCGACGATCCTGCTGCCGGTCGCCGCGATCCCCGGCACATTGCTCGCCGTCCTTGCCTTCAGCATGATCGGCGCAGGCGTCGGTGCGGCAGGCACGTCGCTGCTGGCGATGCTGGCCTCGGGCGTCGTGCCCGAACGGCGCGCGGCGGCAGCGGCGATCACCTGGATCATGATGGTCGCCGGCATCGTCATGGCCGCTGCGACAGCGGGCAGCCTGATCGATCCGTTCACCGAGCAGCGGCTGGCGATCGTCTCGGGCGGTGTCGCGCTCGGCGCCTTCGTGCTGGCCTGCGTGGCGATCATGGGCATCGAGCGGCGGCTGGTTCCGCCCGCGCACCCGCATGCCGATGCGCCGGGCGGATCGTTCGGCGAGGCGCTGCGCGAGATCCTGGGCGATCCGGCGGCACGGCGCTTCACCATCTTCGTCTTCGTCTCGATGCTGGCTTATGCGATGCAGGACCTGATCCTGGAGCCCTATGCCGGCCTGGTCTTCGGCATGAGCCCCGGCGAATCGACCCGGCTCGCAGGTCTTCAGCATGGCGGCGTGATGGCGGGGATGATCGTTGCGGGCATCGGCGGCAGCGCCTTTGCCGGGCGGCGTCCGTCCGACCTGCGCTGGTGGATCCTGGCCGGATGCGGCGGCAGCGCGCTGGCGCTGATCGGGCTGGCGATCGCGGCCACCACTGGCGGCAGCTGGCCGCTGCGGCTCAATGTCGGCCTGCTCGGCTTTGCCAACGGCCTGTTCGCCGTCTCTGCCATCGGCGCGATGATGGGGCTGGCAGGCGCAGGACAGCAATCCAAGGAGGGCGTGCGCATGGGCGTCTGGGGCGCAGCGCAAGCGATCGCATTCGGCCTGGGGGGCCTTACCGGCGCGCTGGGCGTCGATGCCGCACGCGGGCTGCTGGCGAGCGACGGCGCGGCCTTCCAACTGATTTTTGCTGGCGAGGCTGGGCTTTTCGTCCTTGCCGCGCTTCTGGCGGTACGCGTCACCATGCGCACCGCCCATCCGCCTATGGTGGCGGCACCGGCCTGAACGGCCCGACTGAAGGAGCATGAGGCGATGGCACAGGCGGATTTTGACGTGGCAGTCATCGGCGGCGGCCCCTCGGGCGCGACCGCAGCGCACGATCTGGCCCGGCGCGGGCTGAAAGTTCTGCTGCTCGATCGCGACGGCCGGATCAAGCCGTGCGGCGGGGCCATCCCGCCCCGGCTGCTCAAGGATTTCGAGATCCCCGAATCGCTGCTGGTCGCCAAGGCGCGTGCAGCACGGATGATCGCGCCCTCGGGCCGCGAAGTCGACATGCCGGTCGGCGATGGCCCCGAGGGCAAGGGCTTTGTCGGCATGGTCGACCGCGATGTGTTCGACGAATGGCTGCGCAACCGCGCCGCGCATGCCGGGGCAACGCGGGTCACCGGCACCTATGAACGGATCGACCGGGATAGCGATGGCACGGCAGTGCTGGTCTATCGCGAGGAGCGCGGCGGCCCCGACCGGCGCCTGCGCGTGCGCAGCGTCATCGGTGCCGATGGCGCGCGCTCGGCGGTTGCCAGGCAGAACATTCCGGGCGCGAAAGACGTCAAATGCGTGTTCGCCTATCACGAGATCATCAAGACGCCCGAACCTGCGGTCGCAGCAGCCGCCGATTTCGACGCGGACCGGTGCGATGTCTATTATCAGGGCCATCTCTCGCCCGATTTCTATGCCTGGATCTTCCCGCATGGCGACACGGCCAGCATCGGGCTGGGCAGCGCCAACAAGGGCTTTCCGCTGCGTGAAACCACCGCGCTGATGCGCCAGCAGGTCGGCCTCGACGGCTGCGAGACGATCCGCAAGGAAGGCGCGCCCATCCCGCTCAAGCCGCTCAAGCGCTGGGACAATGGCCGCGACCTCGTCGTCGCGGGCGATGCGGCGGGGGTTGTGGCCCCGGCCTCGGGCGAGGGTATCTATTACGCGATGGCCTGCGGACGGCTCGCCGCGGATGCGGTCTATCAGTTCCTCGCCACCGGCAAGCCCGCCGCGCTCAAACAGGCGCGCAAGGCGTTCATGGCCAAGCACGGCAAGGTGTTCTGGATCCTGGGGATCATGCAGTATTTCTGGTATTCATCGGACAAGCGGCGCGAGCGCTTCGTCAAGATGTGCGCCGACCCCGACGTGCAGTATCTCACCTGGCAAAGCTATATGCACAAGGAACTGGTGCGCCGCAAACCGGTGGCGCATGCCAAGATCTTCGTGAAGGACATGGGGCATCTGCTCGGTCTTTCGCGCGCTTGACCGCGATTGGGACGTAAAGGCCGAGAGGCCGCCAGCTGGGAGGCTGAGACATGCATCGTGAAGGCTTGCTGCCGGTTATCCTGGCGGCGATGGCGGCTCTGGTCGTCGCTGCAGGCGGCGCGACGATCACCGACCTCGGCCCCTGGTATCAGGGGCTGACCCAGCCGGCCTGGGCGCCGCCCGGCTGGCTCTATGGCGTGGCCTGGACGCTGATCTTTGCGCTTGCTGCCATGGCCTCGCTCGCCGCCTGGCGCAGCGCACCAACGGTCAAGGCGCGCACCAATGTCATCGGCCTGTTCGCGTTCAACGGCTTTCTCAACGTGCTGTGGAGCCTGCTGTTCTTCCGCGTGCAGCGGCCCGACTGGGCGCTGGTCGAGGTAGCGCTGCTCTGGGCGTCGATCGCACTGCTGATCGTGTATTGCGGGCGCTTTTCCAGGACGGCGGCCTGGCTGCTGCTGCCCTATATCGCTTGGGTGAGCGTCGCCGCTGCGCTCAATTATGCTATCGTCCAGCTCAACGGTCCGTTCGGATGATGGCCGCCATTCCCGGCTTCTTCGCCAGCGGCCATGCGGCGGACCTGATCCTGGCGGTGCTGGCAATCGAATTCGCCTGGCTGGTGCGGCGCGGCAACAAGCCGCTCGATGTCGCGCTGGCGCTGGGGCCTGCGGTGTTCATCGTCCTTGCGCTGCGCGCGGCGCTGACCGGAGCGGACTGGCCGCTGATCGCGCTGCCGCTGGCGCTGTCCTTCCCCGTTCACATCGCCGATCTAAGGCGCAGACGCATGCTGGCAAGCCGCCTGCGCGGCTGATCGTCCGTTCCGGCGCGCCTTCAATCGCTCGCGCCGAGATAGCCCAGTTGCCCGGCCTTGAAGATCGTCTGGCTGCGGTTGACCGCGTCCAGCTTCTCGCCCGCGCGATGGATATGATAGCGGATGGTGGCGTGGCTGCGGTCCAGGATCATGCTGATTTCCTTGTCCGTCTTGCCGATCGCGGCCCAGCGCAGGCACTCGACCTCGCGCTTGGAGAGCATGCAGTCCGCCGGCATCCGCCGCTTGGTGCGCATGACCATCACATAACCACCGATGAAACGGCGCGTCATCGATGCCATCAGATCGGCATGCTTTTCGAACAGTTCGGACAGGTCGGTGAGCGTCCGGTCCATCGGCGTGAAGCTGACCGCAGAGATCTGACCGAACGGCAGGTGCACCGGCACGACGATGGCGGCATGGACCAGCGATCGCTTGCGGAAATCGGTCAGGTCCATCGCTTCGAGATATTCGTTGCGCCAGCGGCCGTACATGCCGGTTTCGTTGCACCAGAACGGCTCGCTCTCATAGCGGCAGGCACGCGGCAGCGGCGAGTTGAGCGCCAGCCTGGTATCCTCCCACCAGCGTTCGCCATCGGCCATCCAGCCGAAGATTTCGCCGTTGATGATCGCGCCATCGGCATCGACCATCGGCTCTTTTGAGGAGATGTCGTCGCAGGCGGCGACACGAAATCCGCGCGTCTGCGCCATTTCATGCAGCGCCAGCGCGGCGTCGCGAATGTCCTCTACCCGGCGGATGGTAACGCGCTGCGCCAGGGTGTTGAACGGGCTGTTGCGCCCCTCGGCATTCTCGCTGAATTTGGCATGTGTCTCGATCATGGTTGTCCCTCTGATTCGATCCGGCTCTCCTGATGGGGAGCTTATGGCAAGCCGGGGCGGAACGCTACGGAATGCTGGCTGAAGCGGCGCTTTTTACCGATAGCGTGACAAAAGCCCCGCATCGGCCGCTTATCCCGTGGTGCGTGACGCCTTGTCCTTGGCATTGGCCCCGCGGATCATCGCCGCCATGTCCGCCCATTGCTGGTCGTCCATCCGCGACAGGCTCTGGTAGAAATTGCCCGAATTGGCCTGATAGCCCGCGCCGTCGATGGCGATGGTCTGGCCGTTGATATAGTCCGCACCGCGCCCCATCAGCAGCACGGCAAGGTTTGCCAACTCGTGCATCTCGCCCACCCGGCCCATCGGATTGCCGCGATCGGCATTCTGCCCCTGCAACCCTTGCGAATTGCCGGGCGACAGCCGCTCGGTCATGCCCTTGGTGGGGAAGGTGCCCGGCGCGATCGCGTTGAAACGCAGGCCATAACGCCCCCATTCGGTGGCGAGCGACTGGGTCATCACGTTGATGCCCGCCTTGGACATGGCCGACGGCACCGTGAACGGCCCGCCATTCCATACCCAGGTGGTCAGGATCGCGAGGAAATTGCCGCGAATATCCTCGGCGATCATCCGCTTGCCGACATTGTGCGTGATGTAGAAGGTGCCGCGAAAGACGATGTCCGAAATGGCGTTGAAGCCATTGACGCTGAGATCCTCGGTGCGGCTGATGAAATTGCCCGCCGCATTGTTGACCAGGCCGGTGAGCGCGCCGTGCTGCGACCAGATCTGCGCCACCATGGCATCGATCGATTCCGCGTTGCGGATGTCGCAGACATGCGCCGCTACCTTGCCGCCATGCCGCGTCATCAGCTCATCCGCGGTCGCCTCCAGCACCGCTCCGCGTCGCCCGCAGATATGCACTTCCGCCCCAAGATACACGAACGCCTCGGCCATCACCTTGCCCAAGCCCGTGCCGCCACCGGTCACCAATATGCGCTCGCCCTGCATCAGCCCGGGGCGGTACATGATCTGCGTGATGTCCATTCAGGGGCTCTCCTTGTTCTTTTCTCCCCTCCCGCCAGCGGGAGGGGTGGCTGAGGCATAGCCGAAGCCGGGGTGGGAGCGAACAGCCATCTGCTCTGGCCCACCCCGGTTCAGCAAGCTGAGCTGCCTGCGTTCCCACCCCGGTTCAGCAAGCTGAGCTGCCTGCGTTCCCACCCCGGTTCAGCAAGCTGAGCTGCCTGCGTTCCCACCCCGGTTCAGCAAGCTGAACCTGCCCCTCCCGCAGGCGGGAGGGGAAAGCGTGCTGGTGTCAGTCCAAGCCTCACAAGCCCAGCACGGTCTTGGCGATGATGTTCTTCTGCACCTCGTCCGATCCGCCGAAAATCGTCCAGGCGCGCGAGTTGAGATAGCGGCCCGCAGCCATCTGCGCCTCGACGCTGTCCACCGGCTCGGGCGCCTCGTTGCCGTAGAGCGGGCGTTCGGCGGGCAGTTGCAGCCCGGCCAGGCCGTGAATGTCCATCGCCAGCGTATCGAGCTCCTGCCGCAGGTTGGCGGAGAACAGCTTGACCAGCGAGGTCTGCGGCCCCGGCGGGCGGCCCTTTGCGATCTCGGCCAGGATGCGCAGCTCGCTGATCTCGAACGCGCGCGCGCGCAGCCGCAGCGAGGCGAGCTTACGCGCGATTTCCGGATCGTGGACCAGCGCACCGTTGGTGCCGCTGGCCACGCGTGCGGCAGCCATTGTCAGCGCGTCGATATCGGCGATCAGCTTGGGCGCAAAGCACGATCCACCGCGTTCGTTCTCGAGCAGGAACTTGGCGATGGTCCAGCCCTGCCCCTCTTCGCCGATGCGGTTGCCGACATGGCTCTTCGCATCATCGAGGAACACCTGGTTGACCTCGTGGTCGCCCGCCATGGTGACGATGGGGGTGACGGTGACGCCGGGCTGGTCCATCGGCACGAGCAGGAAGGTGATGCCGCGCTGCGCCGAGACATCCGGATCGGTGCGCACCAGGCAGAACATCCAGTTGGCGTAATGCGCGTGCGTGGTCCAGATCTTGGAGCCGTTGATGCGGTAGCTATCGCCCTCCAGCACCGCGCGCGTCTTCAGACTGGCGAGGTCCGATCCCGAGCCCGGCTCAGAATAGCCCTGGCACCAATAATCCTCTGCGCTGAGGATGCGCGGCAGGAAATGCGCCTTCTGCTCGGGCGTGCCGAAGCGGCAGATGACCGGGCCGACCAGCTTCAGCCCCAGCACCGCGAGCGCCGGGGCCCCTGCCAGCGCGCATTCCTTTTCGAAGATATAGCGCTGCACCGGGGTCCAGCCGGTGCCGCCATCTTCCACCGGCCAGTGGATCGCCAGCCAGCCCTTTTCGTGCAGGATGCGCTGCCATTCCAGGCCGATATCGGGCTCGACAAACACGCCCGGCGTGCGTTTTGCCCCTTCGACCAGCCGTTCGTTGAGATGCGATTTGAGGAAGCTGCGCACCTCGGCCTGAAAGGCGATCTCCTGGGGGGTGAAATCCATGTCCATGCGTCAAATCCCGCCATTTCCGGTCGCCCAGACGATGCCGCGGCGCAACAGTTCATAATAAACCGGGTAGTTCCACGCGCATTTTTCCGGATGCGGGTAGAAATCGGCCATGCCCGGCAGGTCATAATGCCCCCGGCAATGGCCGAGCGTATTGTACAATATGCCCCCCTGGCCGATGGCGCGGGTATAGATGACCGGCACCACGGTTTCGGGCCAATCGGCATCGACAAAGCCGGTCGCCTCGCCCTCGAAGCGGGTCTGGGCGAGCGTGCGAATATCGCTCACCTGCTTCATCAGATAGAGTTCGTCGACCACATCGAAATCGCTGATCCCGCGCGTCACGTCATGATCGCCGTCGACGATCTCCACCGTGAACGGCGCGCCGATCGGCGGGTGCGCCTTGAACTGCGTGCCCAGCATCTGCATCACGTCGGGCCGCTCTTCGGGGCTGTCCACCCCGGCATCGGTAAAGCGCAGGATCGAGTTGGTGCCGTGCAGCGCCAGCCAGCGGCCGCCGGCTTCAAGGAACGCGGCGATCGCCTGGGCTTCGGCCTCGCTGGGCATCAGGTCGCAGGTATAGGTGACGAGAAAGCGGCACGCGGGCAGCCGCTCGCCCACGCCGTTGTAACCATGCGCTACCGTGGTGCGGATGTTGTCATGCTCGGCGAGCAGCTTGAGCACCTCCAGCCGGGCAAAGTCGATATCGTGATATTTGCCCGCCGCGACGAAATGCGCATCGATCCGTTCTGCCATGGCCTCGTCCCTTCAGCTGCGGAAATGGCCGCCGCCATCGACGGTAAAGTCGACCCCGGTGGTGAAGCTCGCCTGGTCGGAGAGCAGGAAGACGATCGCATTGACCACCTCATGCGCCTCGCCGACCCGCCCCATCGGATGGTTGGCGGCGAACATGGCTTCGACCTCCTCATCGGTCCCCGGCAGCGCCTCCAGATAGCGTTCGAACATCGGCGTGCGGATCGCGCCGGGGTGCACGGTATTGGCGCGGATGGGCAGGCCCTTTTCGGCACAATCGAGCGCGATCGTCTTTGTGAGCGCGGTCACCGCCGCCTTGGACGCGCAATAGGCGGCAAAGCCCGGCCCCACACGCAGCGCCAGCATCGAGCCGATATTGACGATGGCCCCAGGCTCGCCCGCAGCGGCGATGGCGGGGATCGCCACGCGGCAGCCGTTGAAGGTGCCGCCAAGGTTGATGTCGATCGTGCGCTGCCAGCTGTCCAGATCGACATCGGGCACCGCGCCGGGCTCGGAGATTCCCGCAACGTTGACCAGGTGCGTCAGCTTGCCGAAGGTCGCCTGCGCGGCCTGCACCGCCGCTTCCCATTGCTTGAGGTCGCGCACGTCGAGCGCAACGGCCATGGCGCGTTCGCCGAGGTCGGACGCCAGCGCCTTGGCCTTGTCGAACTGCACGTCGCCCAGCACGACGCTGCCGCCTTCCTCCACGATCCGCCGTCCGGTCGCTCCGCCAATGCCTTCCGCCCCGCCCGAGATCAGCGCGACCTTGCCTTGCATCAATCCCATGATTCAGCGCTCCAAAATCGCGACGGCCGACAGGCCCGGCGCACCATAGACATGGCTGTACGCCGTTTTCGGGTTGCCGGGCACCTGCCTTGCCCCACCGCGTCCCCGCAGCTGCACCGTGTTTTCATAAACCTGGCGCAGCCCGGATGCGCCGATCGGCTCGCCGCATGCGAGGCAGCCGCCATCGGTATTGACCGGAAGCTGGCCGTTGAGCTCGGTGCGCCCTTCGGCAAACCACTGCTCCTGCTCGCCATCCTGGCAGAAACCGTTTTCGGCCATGTGCATGATTTCGGCGCCCGATTCGGTATCCTGCAGCTGCGCGACATCGATATCCTCCGGGCCGATCCCTGCGGCCTCGTACGCGGCCTTGCTGGCCAGCTCGGTCGGCTTGCCGCCGCGTTCGACGCTGATCGCGGGCGCGAATACCTCGAACGATCCGGGCGGGCGGGTGCGCACCGCGATGCTGGCGACCTTGACCCCGTCGGCACCCAGTTCACGCGCCTTTTTCTCCGAGGCGATGATGAGCGCGACCGCGCCCTCTGCGGGCGAGCAGAACATGTATTTGGTCAGCGGATCGTTGACCATCGGCGCATTGAGGATCGTGTCGAGATCGACCGGCGAGCGCCGCCAGGCATGATCGCACAAGGTGCCGTTGCGGAACGCCTTTTCCGCGACCTTGCCCAAGGTCTCGCGGCTGATGCCGTGCAGCTGCATATAGCGCTGGATCTTCAGCGCGAAGAATTGCGTGGTCAGCATCATGCCGGTTTCGCCATACCATTCGGGCAGGCCCCAATCGCCCGGCTTGGCGTTGAACGCACCGCGCGGGTGCTTGTCGAAGCCGACGGCCATGGCAATGTCGCACTGGCCAGAGGCGACGGCATTGCGGGCCGAGGCAAGCGCGCTGCCGCCGGTTGCGCAGCCGTTCGAGACGTTGATGAACGGCAGGCCGGTCAGGCCCAGCTCGTTGACCATGATATCGGCATTGCCCGCCGCTTCCGATCCGCCATAGGCGCATTCGATATCGGTCCATGCGAGCCCGGCGTCGGCGAGCGCCTGCTGCACGGCAAACACCCCCTGGTCGCGCCCCGACCGGCCATCGGTGCGCCCGAACGGATGGATGCCTGCGCCGATGATCTGGACCTGGGTCATGCGCCTGCTCCTGCGGGCTTGAAGGCAAAGGTGCTCCGGCCCGGTGCGAACTCGATCAGCACCAGCTCCATCGCCATGCCGAGCTTGAGATCAGCCAGGGCCGCTCCCGCGATGCGCGTTTCGACGATCACCTCGCCCGGCAGCTCTACATAGCCGATCAGGAACGGCGTGAAATCTTCGGGCCCCGCATAAGGCGGCGATTTGGGGCGGAAGTCCTGGCTGGTCCAGGACCATAATGTGCCGGTGCGCGACAGGGGTACCGGCGCAAAATGCTGCGCAGCATCGCCCTGCGGCATCGGGAAGACAATCTCGCCGGTCTGCGCGTTACGGCCGCCGATCAGGCACGGCGCGGCCTCGTCGGTCCACAGGCCCTCGGCCACGGGAAGGGCGGAGCTCATGCCGCAACCTTTATCGATGTCTGGGCATAGGCATCCAGCCCGCTGGCCGGATCGCCCAGCCATTGCGCCAGCAGCAAGACCCGTTTGTGCGCATGGCCAATCTCCAGCTCGTCGGTGGTGCCCATGCCGCCATGCAGCTGCACCGCCTCGCGCCCGATGCGCAGCGCGGCATCGGCGACAACCGCCTTCATCCCGGCTATTTCCTGCGGATCGCCCGAGGTCACGGCTGCGATCAGCGCGCTTTTCGCCTGATCGACCAGCGCATAGGCCTCGACCATCCGATGCTGGATTGCCTGGAAGCGCCCGATCGGCTGGCCGAACTGTTCGCGCTGGCGGACATAGGCCAGGGTATCGTCGAACAGCCGCTGCGCGAGGCCGGCCATTTCTGCTGCCGCCACCAACCGCGCAGTGGCAAGCGCCGCTTCGACCGCCGCCCAGTCGAGCGCGAGCCGCGCATCCTTCGCGACCTCGCAGCCCAGCAGCCGCACCTCGGCCGCCTCATTGCCATCGATGATGCGATAGCCCCGGCGGAACACGCCGGGCGCATCGGCGGCGACCAGAAACAGCGCCGGGCCAGTCTCGGTTGCCGCGCTGACCAGCAGCCAGTCCGCGGCCATGCCGCCCAGCACGAAGGTCTTTTCACCCTGCAGCACATGGCCCGCAGCACTTGCCTTGGCGGTGGTGCCGCGCGGGGTGGCGACATGCCGCGCTTCCGGCTCGAACATCGCCAGCGCGGCGATCGCCTCGCCCGATGCCAGCGCCGCCATCAGCGGATCGTCTTCCGCAAGGCCTGCGCCTGCGAGCAGCACCGGCAATACCGCATTTTCCAGCCAGTTGTCCGACGAGATGCGCTGACCAAAGCTTTCACCCACCGCGACCAGATCGAGCAGGCTGCTGCCCAGCCCGCCCCTGTCCTCGGGCAGTGCCATCGCGGTCAGCCCCAACTCGGCCATCGCCTGCCAGCGCGCGCGGTCTATGCCGCCGGGTTGCGCACGCTGTGCCTTGCGTGCGGCGATGTCGCTGGCGTCCAGAAAACGCTCGACCGAGGCGCGGTACAGCAGCTGGCTCTCATCATAGTCGAAATTCATGCGTGCGGCTCAAAACGGACGGGCACGGAAACGGGTCCGCGCAGCATCATGTTGGGAGGATAGGCGATCGCAGCCTCGTCGGTCAGCGTGAAGCCGGCAATGCGCGGCAGCAGTTCCTCGAACGCCACCGTCATTTCCTTGCGGCTGAGCATGTTGCCCACACACATGTGGATGCCGCGGCCAAAGGCGAGATGCGTGCGTGCGTTGGCGCGATCGGCCAGGAACCGGTCGGGCTGCTCATAACGTTCCGGATCGCGATTGGCCGAGGCATAGCGCATCATCACCATTGCCCCTGCGGGCAGGGTGACGCCGCCGAGTTCCGCATCCTGCTTCATCACCCGCCAGATGCCCGAAGATGCGCTGGCCAGCCGCAGGATTTCCTCGACCATGTTCGGAATGATCTTCGGGTCGGCCTTGGCCTTGGCGAGTTCGGACGGGTTGCGTGCCAGCAGAATGATGCCCTCGGCCAAGGTCGCGGTGGTCGTCTCGTTGCCCGCGACCAGCAACTGCTGCACGATCGACAGCAGCTCGCCATCATCGAGGGGGCGTTCGCCATCGATCTGGGCATGGACCAGATCGGACAGAAGATCGTCGGTCGGGCTGGCGCGCCGCAGGTCCATCTGCGCCTTGATCGCGTGCTGGAACTCCACCACCTCGCGCGCGCATTGCAGCTCGCGCTCTTTGGGCACCATGCCGCCCAGGCGATCGACAAAGCCATCGGTCCAGCGCTTGATCGTGGCCGGGTCCTCATGGGTGAGGCCCAGCTGTTCGGAGATCATGCGGATCGGCAGCGGCATGGCGAAATCGCGGACGAATTCGACTTCATCCTTGGCCAGCATGGCATCGATCAGGTCGCGCGCGATCTCGCGGATATGCGCTTCCAGCTTGTTCACGCGCGGCGCGGAAAAGGCGAGGTTGACCAGCTTGCGGAACCGGGTGTGCACCGGCGGATCGGCCGTCAGCAGCGTATCGACCTGCGGCCAGCCATGATCGAGGATTGCCTTGACCTCGGGGTCTTCGGACCGCGCGCCGGACAGCACCGCCTGGAAATTGTTCGAAAATTCGTCGGTGCGCGACGTCGCCTCGCTGACCAGCCTGTGGCTGAGCACCAGATACAACCCGCTCGCCTTGTCATGATAGACAGGCTCGGTCGGGATATGCTCCTGATAGAAGGCGAACGGATCGACCAGCACGTCCGGATGGAAAAAGCTCTGCTGCTCCGCCGCCACCGTCACCGCCTGCTCCCATGATTATGCTCTGCCATGCCACCGTCATAGCCCGCGCTCGCATCGGCCTGCGATAGGCGAAAATGCTAGGGCACGGCATGCAAGCATCAATAACGAAAATTGCGCAGTTTCTGTTATTCTGATAATCCGAAACCTGACTGACAGAAGGAATGACGGCGATGAATGTATCCATCGGTGAACGCTGGGAAGGGTATGTCGAGGCGCTGCTCAAGACCGGCCGCTACGGATCGGCAAGCGAGATCGTGCGCGAAGGCCTGCGACTGGTCGAGGAGCGCGAGGCCAAGCTGGCGGCCTTGCGGGAGACGATCGAGGCGGCGATTGCGGAGGATAAGTGGTACACGCTTGAGGAGGTCGAGGCGCAGCTCGATTCCGATCTGGCCGCCTGGGAAAATCAGCAGGCCGCCGAATGAAGCGTGCGCTGCGGATCAGCGCCCAAGCGAGCAAACAGCTACGGGAAATCTCGTCCTACATCCTTCGGGAAAGCGGCCATCCCGAACTGGCGCAAGCTTTTCGCAGGCGTCTCGTCGCCAAAGCGCGGCAACTGGATGAGCTGCCGGGAACGCTCGGCAGCGACAGGCCGGATTTGGGCGAGGGCATCCGTTCCACGCCAGTGAGCAACTATATCCTCACCTTCCGCTATACCGAGCAAAGCCTCGACCTGCCGGCCGTTCTCCACGCCAGCCGCGACATCGTCAGCCATTTCGACAATGACTGACGACCGACCGCTCAGCTATGCGTCATCACCCCGCCATCGGCGATGATGCCCTGGCCGGTGATGAAGCGCGCATCGTCGCTCGCCAGGAAGGCGATGACATCGGCAATATCCTCGGGTTGCCCGAGCCGCTTGAGCGCCGACTTGTCGCGATAATAATCCGCCGCAGCGCCATTCTCCAGCATGCCGCGCGTCATGCCGGTAACGATGCAGCCAGGCTGGACGCAATTGACGGTGACGCCGAACGGTCCCAGTTCCATCGCCAGCGACCGGGTAAAGCCCAGGATCGCGTGCTTGGACGCGGCATAGGCGCCCAGACCTGCATCGCCATAGCGCGACAGGATCGATCCTGTGTTGATCACCCGCCCCGCCTTGGAAGCCTTGATGAGATCGAGACAGGCCTTGGACAGCCGCGCCGGCGCCAGCAGGTTGACGTCGAGCCCGAACTGCCACTGGTCGTCGGTCAGTTCGTCGAGCGTACCCACCGGGCATACTCCGGCATTGTTGACCAGGATGTCGAGCCCGCCCAGCTGGCTCTCCGCCGCCGCCGCCAGCACCGCGATCGCCTGCGGATCGGCGAGGTTGGCGACATGGTTCAACGTGCCGGCCAGGCCATCGCCGCTGATGTCGCAGGCCAGCACCGTGGCTCCATCGGCCAGCAACCGCGCCACCGTCGCGGCGCCGATGCCCGATGCAGCGCCGGTGACCAGCGCCTTGCGTCCTTGAAGCCTGCTCATGCTCGTGTCTCTCCCGTTTTGTCCTGTGTAACGTAATCGAGCGCATTGGCCAGCACGCGCCGCACATGCGGATTGGCATAGGCGGCGGGGCCATCGCCAAATTGCAGATAGACCAGATGGCCTGAAGCGACCGGCCTGGTCCAGCCGACCAGATTGCTGCCAGCCGGGTGCGGCCAGGCAGAATTGTCGAACACGCGCCCAGCCACCGCATGCGCGGCCGAATAGAAATTGTGCGCAGCAAATTCATGGCTGGCACGGATCAGCGGTGTGACCTGATCTTCGAATATTTCCGCAAGATACAGTTCGTCGCACAGCGCAAAATGCTGCGGCAAGCCCTGCGTCACCGGGTGATCTGCGACCACGACCGCCTGATAGTCGACATCGTGTCGATAGCCCGAATCGAGACAGTCGCGCCCGTCCAGGCGCTCGGGCCGGTACAGGAACTTGCCGCCCAGCATCTGCGCCCATTCGGGCCAGTCGGCCCATCCGGCGAGCGCATGATGCAGCGCCACAGCACCCTTGCCGCGCGCGAAATGCGCCTTGATCGCGGCGACGAAGCCCGGCGAAGGCGGGCGGCTGGTGACGGTGCCATCGGCAAAGGTGAAGCCCGGCATATCGTAAAACAGCAACGCATCGGCTTGCGCTGCGGCCCCATCCGCCACCGCCGTTTCGGCATCGGGATGCACCAGATGCTCGACCTGCCACCCGCTCAGTCTGGCCAGCAGCGCAGCAAAGGGTGCGGCCTCATAGGGATGGCCGCCCGACAGGACCAGCAATCGGCGCACGCTCAGGCGATCTTCAGGATCATCTTGCCCTGATTGGACCCTTCGAACAGCCGCATGAACGCGGGCAGTGCATTGTCCAGCCCCTCGTCGATATGCTCGTCGACGATCAGCCTGCCGCCAGCCGCCCATTCACCCATCTTCGCCCCGCCCTCGGCAAAGCGCGCGACATAATCGGCGACCAGCAGGCCCCGGATCGAGGCGCGGTGGACGATGAGCTGCCACAGGTTGCGCGCGCCGACCGGCGTCGGGGCATTATATTCGCTGATCAGTCCGCACAGGCCGATGCGCGCGCCATGGCGCAGGTTCATCAACCCCGCATCCAGAATGTCCCCGCCGACATTCTCGAAGATCACATCGACGCCATCAGGCGCGACTGCGCGGATCGCGGCATCGAGCGCAGCCATGTCCTTGCCGCGATAGTCGATGGCATGGTCAAAGCCGTAGCGCTCGGTCAGCCGCGCGCATTTCTCCGCGCCGCCGGCAATACCGATGGCGGTGCAGCCCAGGATCTTGGCGATCTGACCGACCAGCGACCCGACCGCGCCCGCTGCGCCGCTGACCAGCACCACGTCCCCCGCCTTGGGCTCGCACACATCGAGAAAGCCGAAATAGGCGGTCATGCCGACGGCACCGAACAGCGACAGATAGTTGGTCACCGATGGCACGGCATGGGGATCGATCGGCTGGGTAAAGCCGCCCAGCGTGCCGATCGAATAGTCCTCGATCGCGTTCAGACCCATCACCCATTGGCCCTTGGCAAAGCCTTCGGCGCGGCTCTCTTCGACCACGCCGATCGTGGTCGCGCGCACCGGCGCGCCCAGCGGGATCGGCGGCATGTAGCTGTCCGCATCGGACATCCAGCCGCGCTGGGCAGGATCGAGCGAGGCATAATGGTTGCGGATCAGGAACTGGCCGTCTTCCAGGGCGGGCAAGGCGCTGGTCTCCAGCGCGAAATCCTCGGCCACCGGTGCACCGGCAGGGCGGCGCTTGAGAATGAACTGGCGGTTGCTGGTCATGGGCGTGGGTCTCCGTCCGAAAGCTTGCAAAAAAGGGATAGGTCAGTCCGCGCCGCGTCCGCCATCGACCAGCATCGCGGTGCCGGTCACCATGCGCGCGGCGGGGCTGGCGAGGAAGGTTGCGGCACTCGCTATGTCTTCTGCGGTGCCGACGCGCTGCAGCGCATTGCCGTCCATCACGAACGCCTTGACCGCGTCATTGTCGCCATAGGCGCCGGTGATCATCTCGGTATAGATGACGCCGGGGTTCAGGGAATTGACCCGCACCCTGGGGTTCATCTGCGCGCCTTCCAGCGCAGCAACGCGGCTGAAATGCGTTACCGCCGCCTTGGCCGCGCAATAGGCGGCGCAATCATCGAGCCCGATCAGCCCCGCGAGCGAGGAGATGTTGACGATCGAGCCAGCGCTCTTCGTGTCGCGCATCATGCGAAAGCCGTATTTGGTGCCGAGGACGACGCTCTCCACATCGGCGGTCCACAGCTCGCGGAAGTCGTCGAGCGTGGTGTCGGGCAGCGGCCTGGAGAAGAACGACCCGGCCGAGTTGATCAGCGCGTCGACCGAGGCGTGCCGGGCGGTGACCGCATCTGCGACCGCCGCCCAGTCGCTCTCTGACGTGACGTCGAAGCTGTGGAACTCCGCACTGCCGCCTGCCGCCTCGACCTGACGCACGGTCTCTGCCCCGCGCTCGGGATTGCGTCCGGTGGCGATGATGTGAAAGCCTGCCCTGGCGAGGCGCAGCGCGGTGGCGCGGCCGATGCCCGAGGTCGCGCCGGTGACGATGGCGGTGCGGGTCATGTCAGGCTCCATCCGCCATCGACCACCATCTGGGTCGCGGTCATGAACGAGGATTCCTCGCTGATCAGGAACAGGATGCTCTCGGCAATATCCTCGGGCTCCTGCGGAACGCCCAGCGGCACATCAGTCCAGTGCGCCGGATCGTTCATCGCGCCGGGCGGCAGCGCACCTTCGAGCAAGGGGGTGCGCGTGGGGCCGGGGCAGACCGCATTGACGCGGATCATGTCGCCCTTGCGCCCGACCTCGACGCCGACCGCGCGCGCCATATTGGCCATCGCCGCCTTGGCGACCGCATAAGCCGAGATGGCAGGCGCCGCGCAATTGGCCATCACCGATGCGGTCAGCACGATGCTGCCCGTGGCCGGCTGTACCCTGGCCTGGGCGCGCATCTGCGCCACCGCCTTTTGCAGCCCGATAAAGCTTCCTTCGACATGCACCTGATTGAGCTTGCGGAAGCGCGCGAGATCGAGGTTGATGATCGGCTCGTAGTTGACGAAGCCGGCATTGCTGACCAGCGCATCAAGCCGCCCGTGATGGTGCACGGCAGCGGTGATCGCATTGTCCCAATCGTCGGCGGAGGTGACATCGTGCCTCAACCCGATGCATTGGCAATCGGCGGCCACGCCCTGGATGCGCTCGCCATCCAGATCGGTGGCGATCACCCTGGCCCCGCGCTCGGCCGCCAACCGCGCGGTCGCAGCGCCGATGCCCGAGGCCGCGCCGGTGATGAGAACGACCTTGTCCTTGACGTCGAAAATCATGCGGTGAGGTCCAGTTCTATCATTCCGTCCTTCTCCTGCACCGGCCAGGTCCTGATGCCGCAATAGGCGGGCGGCCCCTTGGCCGCGCCGGTAGCAATGTCGAAGCGCGCGCCATGGTGCGGGCACAGCACATGCCCGCGCCTTACGCGTGCGCCGTCAAGCGGCAGCAGGGCGTGGCTGCACAGCCCATCGAGCGCGTGCAGCCGGCCTTCAGCATCGCGAACGATCAGATATGCTGCACCCTCATGCTGCAAAAACCGGGTGGTGCCGGGCGCAACATCGCAAGGAGTGACCGGGGTGAAAGCCATGGGTTCAGTGATGGCGTAGAACGGGTTTGCCCGCAATGCCGTGCTTGTCGTGCCGTGCATCTGCCAGCCTTCAACCACGCAGCACCTTGACCGGGATCGCGCTCTGCAGCGCCTGGCCGGTAATCGGATCGAAGCCGCTGGTTTCGCTCACCAGCCGGTTGGTGGAGCCGCCGCGCAGTGGAACCTGATCCGGTCCAAAGTCCGGATCGCCATAGCCATGCGCCATCGAGATGACCCCGCGGCGGAGCGCATCGGAGGCCTTGGCCAGCGCGTGCACCTCGCCATGCCGGGAGGCGATGCGGATCATCTCGCCATCGGCGACGCCAAGCCCCGCCAGATCATCGGGATGGATATGCGCCGGGTTGGTGGTGCGCTTGGCCTTGAGCGCGGACAGGTGCCCGCCGGTCGAATTGAACCGGTGGCGGCTGCGGCGCGAGATCAGCCGGAAGGGATAGCCCTGCGCCGCCGGATCGTCCCTGCCATAGCGCACCAGCTGCTCCGGCATCGCGCCTGCTGCCAGATCAAAGCGCGCCTCGTGCCCCGCTTCTGCCGGTTCGACGATGGGGTGCTTGTCGTCATAGATGACCGCACGGCCATCGGCGCTGTCGGCATGGACCTGGCTGGGCGGCACGACACAGCCGGCGACGGCCAGGTCGAGGAACGTCTCCTTGTCGGGACAGGCCTCCATCGGGCAGGGTCCGCCCGCCAGCGGCAGCCCGGTGCCCAGCCTTTTCGCCAGCCCCCAGAGCATCTCGTACTCGTCGAGCAATCCCTCAGGACGCGGCAGGATCGCCTCGGTATAGCGGGCATAGGGGATTTCATACCACCATTCGGACAGCGACGAGATGTCGTCGCGCTCCAGGCACATCAGCGGCGCGAGGATATAATCGGAGCGGCGCGCGGACACGCCCTCGCTGCGGATATCGACGCTGACGAACAGGTCGAGCGCGTCGATGGCCCGTGCCATCTTGTCCTGATCCGGGAAAGCCAGCATCGGGTTGCCGCCAATCGAGATCAGCGCCTTGATCTGGCCGGGGCCGGGCGTCAGAATCTCGTCCGCCAGCACGTTGCACGGCATTTCGAACATCAGATGCGTGAGGCCGCGGAAGCGCGAGGCGGGATAGCCCTCGCCCCAAAGCTTCATCGGCGGATTGACCTGCGCACGGCGCGGCGTCACCGGCGTGAAGATGCGCGGGATCGAGCTTTTCTCGCCCTCGCGGCAGAAGCGCCCGCACAGGATGTTGAGGCTGCTGACCAGATATTGGGTGAGCGTGCCATTGCCCGCCATTTCCGGGCCGGTGCCGGTACTGGCCGACCCCTTGGTGCCGCCGGCAAACATGCGCGCGGCGGCGACCAGATCGGCTTCGCTCACCCCGGCCCGCGCTGCTGCAACAGCGGGGGGAAAGCCCGACACGGCCTCTTTCAGCTCGGCATGACCATCGACATGGCCCTGCACGAACGCTTCGTCGTACAGCCGCTCTTCCAGGATCACATGGATCATCCCCGCCAGCAGCGCCGGGTCCTCGCCGGGCTTTACGGGCAGGTGGATATGCGCCAGCGCAGCGACATCGCTTTCCCTGGGATCGGCGACGATAAGCTTGAGCCCGCCCTCGATCGCATCGCGCAGGCGGCGCGAGGGCGAGAAGGGCGGCAGGCCTCCCGGCGGTCCGTAATGCGAGACAATGGGGTTGTTGCCGATGAAGAACGCGACATCGGCCTCGCCAAACACATGCCCGCCGCCCGACCAGCTGCCATATTGGGCGGCAGTATAGACCTTGGCCGGCTGATCCAGCGTGACGCTGGTATAAAAATGCCGCGTGCCCAGCCCTTGCGCAAACGCCATCCCCGAGGCGACCCCAGCGGAATTCTGGAACGCATAGGTGCCCGTATAGATCGCGACGCTATCGGGGCCGTGCTCGTCAATCAGTGCCCTCAGTTTCGCGGCGATCTCGTCCAGCGCCGCTTGCGTGTCGATCGGCGTGAAGCCGTCTGGCCCCTTTTTCTGCGACGCCAGAAGCCGCTCCGGGTGATGGTGCGCCTCGGGCAATTGCCGACCCTTGATACAGGTATAGCCGCCGAACACCGGGTCCTCCGCATCGCCCGACACACGCACCACGCGGTCGCCTTCGGTCTCCACCAGGATCGCGCAATTGGCATGGCAGAAACGGCAGAAGCTGCGCTGGACCGGCATGGTGCTGACCTCCCCTGGGCACGGTCCCGCGTGCCGCGCATGGATGCGCAGCATCGCAGCCGGACTCTCGGCCTGATGTCCCCAGCCTAGCGGTTGCCGTAGGGTCCGCGACTGTCATTTTTGACACTTGAGGCATTCCCGCCCTGCGATCATTTTCGCGCAACATAGGAAAAAGTGCGGGCCAAGCAGCCGCAGCATTGAGGGGAGGTTTGTGATGAAGGTGTCCACCTATCTGTCGGCTTCGACATTCGCCCTGGGGCTGGCCATGATGGCCGCGCCACAGGCGGCATTGGCCCAGCAACAGTCCGATCAGGCGACCAGCGGCGAGCAGGCGGAGGAAGGCGGGCTGCGCACCATCGTCGTCACCGCCCAGCGCCGCGAGGAATCGCTGCAGGCGGTTCCGGTCGCTGTTTCCGCCATCGACTCCGAGGCGCTTGCAACCGGTGCGGTGGACGACCTTCGCGATTTTGCCGGACGCGTGCCCGGCCTGGTGGTCGATCCGGTCAATGCCGGGCCTTCGGCTGCCGCCATCGCCATTCGCGGCATCAGCTTCGAGGATATCGAAAAGTCGTTCGACCCGGCGGTCGGCGTGGTGGTGGACGATGTCTTCATCGGCACCAATACCGGCCAGCTGCTCGACGCGTTCGACCTGGAATCGATCGAAATCCTGCGCGGCCCGCAAGGCACGCTGTTCGGCCGCAACACCATTGGCGGCGTCATCAACGTCCGCCGCAGCAAGCCGACCGGCGAATGGGGCGTGCGCGCCTCGATCGGCTATGCCGAATATAACACCGTGCGCGGCCGCCTGGTCGTCAACACCCCGATGATCGGCGACTTTCTCGCGTTCAAGGGCTTTTTCTTCTACGATAATACCGATGGTTTCCTGCGCAACGTGACGCAGGGCAACCGCCGCACCAACGAATATGAGGTGTGGACCGCCGGTATCACCGCGCTGATCACCCCCACCGACGATATCGAGGCGGTGATCACCTATGAACATATGAGTGAGGATGGCGAGGTTGCGACCGCGAGCGTCTCCAACGACCGCGACCTGATCTGCCTTCAGGTGCCGGTGCCGGGCGTCGGCCTGGTCCGCGCCTTCCAGATTCCGGGCAACCAGTGCAATCGCACGCCCACCAACAGCAAGCTGCTCTATCAGGTGTTCGGCAATATCCAGACGCCGGTGCGCAACAAGACCGACGCGATCAGCGGCACGATCAACATCGAGCTGGGCGATTTCACGCTGACCTCGGTCACCGGCTGGCGCAAGAACAACGAGAGCGTGCGGCAGGATTTCGACTCGGCGTCGATCAACTTCTTCGACACGCTGCGCATCCAGAATTACGAGCAGTTCAGCCAGGAAATCCGCTTTGCCGGCGATGTCACCGACTGGATGGACGTCGTGCTGGGCGCCTATTATTTCGACAGCACCTACACGTTGCGCCAGACCTCGTTCTTCGGCTTCTTGGGCCCCGGTGCAAGCGCCTTCCAGCTTTCGGTCGGCGATTCCAAATCCTATGCCGGCTTTGCCGATGCGCGCTTCAAGCTGTCGGACAATCTGACGCTGGGCGTGGGTGGCCGCTATACCAGGGACGAAAAGGCGCTGGTGACCAATTTCGCGCTCAGCCCGACCGGCGCCTGCCCGATCGGCTTTGCCGGGATCACCGCCGCCAATTGCCGCGGATCGGAGGATTTCGGCGAGTTCACCTATCGCGCCAGCCTGGATTACCAGTTCGATGACGGCCAGCTTATCTACGCATCCTACTCGCGCGGCTTCCGCTCGGGCGGCTTCAACGGCCGCGCAGCAACGCCGACCGCGATCGGCCCGTACCAGCCGGAAATCGTCGATGCCTATGAAATCGGCCTGAAGGCGGACTGGCTCGACCGCCGCCTGCGCACCAATATCGCGATCTTCCAGACCGATTATGCCGACAAGCAGGAAGAGCTGGTGCGTCCGACGGTGGCCCCGTTCAGCGCGATCCAGGCGCAGGAAACCATCGTGGAAAACGCTGCCTCGGCGCGGATCAAGGGTGTCGAGCTGGAAATCGTCGCGCTGCCGGCCGATGACCTGTCGTTCAACTTCTCGGCCACCTATCTCGATGCCAATTACCAGAATTTCGTGCGCGGCGGCGTGGACGTATCCGATCTCGACCTGCGCCGTGCGCCGAAATATGCCTGGTCCGCAGGGTTCGACTATACCCGGCCGATCGGCGATGGCGAATTCCGCTGGAGCACGATCTTCCGCTATGTCGATAAATACACCACCTGCATCGTCGCAGACTCGGCATTGCAGGCCCAGGGCATCATCACCAACGACCGGCGCTGCGAATCGTCCGAGCGCGAGATCCTGGATTCGACCCTGTCGTACAAGCATGACTTTGGCGGCGCGCAGGCGACCTTCAGCGTCTTCGGCCGCAACCTGTTCGACAATCGCGGCCTTTCGAGCACGCTGCCGGTGGCCGGGCTGTTCGCCTTTGCAGGGGTTCGTCCGCCCCGGCAGTTCGGCGCTGAGCTGATGCTCGAATTCTGATAGCCTCATCTCCAGCCCGCCGTCCTTCGCATGGGGCGGCGGGCTTTTTCCTGCAACGACCAACGGGATCGCAAAAGCTTCGATATGGCCAAGCCCTTTCCCCCGCATCCGTTCCTGCACGGGCACCATGCCCCCAACCGTTTCGAGGCCGATGCGCCTGACCTGGTGATCGAGGGCGAGATTCCGGATGATCTGGCAGGCGTGTTCTATCGCAACGGTCCCGAACCGCTGCACCCGACGCGCGGCGACGAGTATCACTGGTTCGATGGCGACGGCATGGTCTATGGCTTCTTCATCGAGAACGGCCGTGTCTCGATGCGCAACCGCTGGGTGCGGACCGAGAAGTTCGAACTGGAAAAGGCCGCAGGCGAGCGGTTGTTCGGCGTGTTCGGCAATCCGATGACCGCCGATCCCTCGGTCCAGGGCAAGCGCTACAACACCGCCAACACCAATATCATCGTCCATGGCGGAAAGCTGCTGGCGCTGATGGAAGGCGCGCCGCCGGTGGAGATGCACCCGCGCGATCTGAGCACTTTGGGCGAAGAGCATTATGGCGGCACCATCTCCACCACCTTCTCGGCGCATCCCAAGATCGATTATGCGACCGGCGAGCTGATCAATATCGGCGCGATGATCAACGGGCCGATGGGCGCTGCGGAAATCCGCTATGACATTATCGACCGCACCGGCGCGCTGACCCATAGCCAGATCATCCCCGTGCCGCACATGAGCCTGATGCACACGTTTTTCGTGACCGAAAACTGGGTGGTGTTCCCGGTGCTGCCGATCGACACCGATCTTGGCCGGTTCATGCGCGGGGGTCCGATGACCGCCTGGGTCAACGACCGCCCGTCCAAGCTGGCCGTCATGCCGCGCCGGGGCAGCGCCGATGCTGTCCGCTGGTTCGAATATGACCCGCGCCACATGTTCCACGAGCTCAATGTCTGGGAAGAGGACGGCAAGATCATCGCAGATGTCGCGGCCGCCAACGGCACCGCGCTGTTCCCCGACGAAACCGGGGTGCGCGCGACCCATTCAGGCACGCGCCAGAGCCTGCGCCGCTGGACGATCGACCTCGACGCCAACACAGACATGCTGCGCGAAGAGGTGTTGAACGAGCGCGACCTGCAGTTTCCGCGCCCCGACGACCGGCTGATGACGCGCAAGACGCGCCAGGCCTTTGCCAATATCAACCTGGAATCGCGCGATGCCCGGGCCGAGGGGCTCGATGCCGTGCTGCGCTTCGATACCGAGACGGGGGCGGAGGACATCTATCATTTCGGCAAGGGGGCAGCAGCAGGCGAGCTGATCTTCGCGCCGCGCCTGGGCGCGATAACGGGACCGGAGGGCGAGGCGGACGGCTATGCAATGACCCTGGTCCACCGCGCCAACGCGCCGGGCAGCGAGCTGGCGATCTTCCACGCGCGCGACATCGCTGCTGGCCCGGTGGCGCGGGTGCACATTCCCTTCCGCGTGCCCAGCGGCTTCCACTGCAATTTCTATCCTGCCGATGGCGATCTCTACGCCCGCGCCATGGCGCATTGAGTGCTGGCATGAGCATGATCGCCCAGATGGTCGCGCGCGGAGCGGCGGCGACCCCGGACAAGACCGCGCTGATCCAGGATGATGCGGCGCTGAGCTATGCCGCGCTCCATGATCTCACCTGCCGCTGCGTCGCGGCGCTGAAAGCCAGCGGCATCGGCAAGGGCGACCGGGTGGCGTTTCTCGGCCTCAACACGATGGATTATGTCATCCTGCTGATGGCCAGCTTGCGCATCGGCGCGGTGACGGTGGCGGTCAACTGGCGGCTGGTGCCGCGCGAGATCGCCTATATCATCCAGGATGCCGGCGCACGGTTCCTGCTCACGCAGCAGGCGGTGCTGGGCAATGCGCTGGCAGTGCGCGAGGAAGCGGACCTTGCCACCATCCTGCTGGGCGATGGCGAATTCGAGGGACGCCCCGCTTTCCGCGCCTGGGTGCAGGGCTTTGCGCCAGACGACAGCGTCGCAGAGCTTCAGCCGAGCGATGTTGCGGTCCAGCTCTATACCTCGGGCACCACCGGCCACCCCAAGGGCGCGCTGCTTACCCATGGCAGCCTCACCGCCTCGTTGAGCCAGGGCAGGAAGATCGGCGAGGATTGGGCGGCCTGGGTCAGCAGCGACGTATCGCTGGTCGCCATGCCGCTGTTCCATATCGGCGGCACGGCCTGGGTGATGCAGACGCTCAATGGCGGCGGGACCGGCGTCATCCTGGCGCAGCCCGATGTCGCGGTGATCATCGACACGGTGCAGAAGCACGGCATCACCAAGATGTTCGCGGTGCCTGCGGTGCTCAACATGATCCTCAATCATCCCGATGCCGCGGGTGCGGATTTTTCCTCGATGCGGGTGCTGCCTTATGGCGCATCGCCCATCCCGCTCGATGTGCTCAGCCGGTCGATGCAGATGTTCCCCAATGCGCAGTTCGTGCAGATGTACGGCGCGACCGAGACCAGCGGCACCATCGTCTACCTTCCGCCCGAGGACCATGATGTCGCCGGCACGCCGCGCATGGCCGGGTGCGGCAAGCCGTTCCCCGATGTCGAACTGCGCATCGTCGGCGAGGACGGGAAGGACCGCGCGCCGGGCGAAGTCGGCGAGGTCTGGGTCCGCGCGCCGCTCGTCATGGCGGGCTATCACAATCTTGCCGATGCCAATGCCTCCGCCTTTGTCGATGGCTGGTACCGCACCGGCGACGCGGCGTACATGGACGCGGACGGCTATCTCTATCTGTTCGATCGGGTGAAGGACATGATCGTCTCGGGCGGAGAGAATATCTATCCCGCCGAGGTCGAGAACGCGCTGCACCACCATCCTGCGGTGCGCGACTGCGCCGTGATCGGCGTGCCCGATCCGCGCTGGGGCGAGGCGGTGAAGGCCATTGTCGTGCTCAAGGCGGACGCGACGGTTGATGAGGCAGCGCTGATCGCCTTTGCCCGCACGCATATCGCCGGGTTCAAATGCCCCAAGAGCGTCGATTTCGTCGATGAACTGCCGCGCAACCCTTCGGGCAAGGTGCTCAAGAAGGAACTGCGCAAACTCTACTGGCAGGAGGGCGAGCGGCAGATCGGGTAAGCCCATCACGACAGAACCACCTCCGTTTGTCCCGAGCGTGTCGAGGGACCTGTGCACAACCCTTTCCGATAACGTCCCTCGACTTCGCTCGGGACAAACGGAGGGGACAGTTTTGAGAGAGGATAGAACATGACCACCACCCGCCAATGGCTGATCGCAGGCCGCCCGCGCGGCCGCCCGGTCCAGGACAGCGATTTCGAACTCGTCACGCGCGATCTGCCGCCGCCGGGGCCGGGCCAGATGCTGCTGAAGACGCATTATCTGGGCTTTGATCCGGCGCAGAAGGGCTGGATGGAGAATATCGCCGATTATGTCGCCCCGACCGAGATCGGCGAGGTGATGCGCGGATCGGGCATTTCCGAGGTGATCGAATCGCATGGCGGCAAGTTTCCGGTCGGCACGATGGTGATCGGATCGACCGGCTGGACCGAATATCACCTGTCCGATGGCGAAGGGCTGGTGCCGTGCGACCCCGAATTGCCGCCGACCGCGATGATGTCGGTGCTCGGCACCACGGGCCTCACCGCCTATTGCGGGCTGTTCAAGATCGGCAAGCCCGTCGCGGGCGATACCGTGCTGGTCTCCGGCGCAGCGGGTGCGACCGGATCGATCGTCGGCCAGCTCGCCAAGATCGCCGGTTGCCGGGTGGTCGGCATTGCCGGCGGCGCGGACAAATGCGCCTGGCTGGTCGAGGAAGCAGGCTATGATGCCGCGATCGACTATAAGGCAGGCGGCGTGCGCGAGGCGATCAGGCAGCATTGTCCGCGCGGCGTCGACGTGATCTTCGACAATGTCGGCGGCGCGATCCTCGATGACATGCTGGCCCAAATCGCGACGAACGCGCGTGTTGTCATCTGCGGCGGCATCAGCCGCTACGAGACCGGGCAGATGCCCGCCGGTCCGCAGAACTATTTCAACCTGATCTTCCGCCGCGCCACGATGACCGGGTTCATCGTGCTCGACTGGGCAGCCGAATTTCAGGTGATCCGCAAGCGGCTGGCCGGGTTCGTGAAGGATGGGCAGCTGGCCTATCGCGAGGACATCCAGCACGGCTTCGAGAACGCACCGCAGACGATGCAGCGCCTGTTCTCCGGCGCCAATCGCGGCAAGCAGATGCTGAAACTCTAGCGCCGGGGGCAAGTGGAGAAAGAGCGATGGCATCTGTCCCCCACGAAGCTGAGCTCAAGGCCATCGTCCAGGCGGTCTATGCGCATGCAGGTGCTGGCGAATGGGCGGCCTGCGAGGCGTATCTGTCGCCCGATCTGGTGATCTTCGAGGCCGATGGCCTGCCTTATGCCGGAGAATATCGCGGGCGCGATGCGCTGCGGCGGCTGCACGGGCAGGTCATGGCGCACTGGCACGAGCCGAGGATCGATTTCCATGCCATGACCGCGGGCGACGGGCATGTCGTCAGCCTGGTCACCTTTCACCTGACGTCCAGGGCCACCGGCAGAAGCGTGGCGATGCCGCTGGCCGAGTGCTTTCGAATCGAAAACGGGCAGGTCGCCGAGATCCGGCCCTTTTATTTTGACCCCGCCATGGTAGGCGCGCTGGACCGCTGAGCGGATTTGTCAGCCTACCTAATGCCGAAATGCGCAACTTTGTTGCGTCGCAGCATGCGTGACTCCCCAGAAAATCGCGTAATTTCAATCGCCACAATCGGGTTGAGTTTTATGCAACTACATCTGCAAAAATATCATTCGCAAATGCAGCATTTCGTATTGAAACCTATCAACCGCGCACTTAAATGGACGGCGTAAGAATACACGCCCGGATAAGGGCCAGTCCGTTCCCCCGCGATTGAAAGGAATGCTCCCATGAACCTTCGTTCCGCACTGCTCGGCGCCGTTCTCCTGGCCGCCACCACCGCTCCCGCCTTTGCGCAGGACGATGCCCTGATCTCCAAGAACCAGACCATCTACGACGCCGAAGGCAAGCGCGTCGGCAAGGTGACCCGCGTTCTGGAAGACGGCTCGGCTCTGGTCATCTACAAGGGCAAGGTCGTGCGTATCGGCGCTTCGACCCTGACCGCTGGCGACGGCAAGGTTTCGACCTCGCTGTCGAAGAAGGAACTTGCCCGTCTGGATTGATCTCTCTCCAATCCATGACACCCGAAAAGGCCGGGGAAGCGCACCGCTTCTCCGGCCTTTTTCGTGCATGCCCTGCGGTTCGTGCGGGTTGGGCCAAGCCTGCCGTAGCGTCGCACCGGACCCGTGCGCCCATGCCTGCCAAAGCCACTTTTCTTTTGGCTGCAAAGCCGCTTAAGGTTTTGGCATGAAACCCACCGGACCGTCTTCGCAAACCTATTTCTCGCAGCGGCTGCGGCTGCATTATGCCGATTGGGGCAATGAAGATGCCCCGCCGCTGATCCTGGTGCACGGCGGCGAGGACCATTGCCGGTCATGGGACTGGGTGGCGAGCGAGCTGCAGGCCGACTGGCACGTCATCGCGCCCGACCTGCGCGGTCATGGCGATTCGCAATGGACCGCCGACGGCAACTATCCGATCATGAACTTCGTCTACGACCTGTCGCAGCTGGTCGAGCAGTTCGGCTATGATCAGGTGACCATCGTCTCGCACTCGCTCGGCGGCAATACCGCGCTGCGCTATGCCGGGCTGTATCCGGAAAAGGTGCGCAAGATCGTCGCGATCGAGGGACTGGGCCCGTCTCCGAAGATGATCGAGGAGCGCAACGCCACCCCGGTGCACGAGCATTGGCGCAAATGGTATGCCGACAAGCGCGCCAAGGCGACGCGCAAGCACCGTGAATATGACAGCTTCGAAGAGGCTTTGTCGCGGATGCATGCCGAAAACAGCTATCTCACCGCCGGGCAGGCGCGGCACCTGTGCGAGCACGCGGTGATCCGCAACGAGAACGGCACCTATAGCTGGAAGTTTGACCCGCATATCCGCATCTGGCCGATCCTCGACATTCCCCCTGAGCACATGCATCAGCTCTGGCAGCGGATCACCTGCCCCACGCTGCTGTGCTGGGGCGAGAAAAGCTGGGCATCCGATCCAGAGGCCGATGGCCGGATGGAGCTGTTCCAGAACGCGCGGCTCGCCAAGTTCGCCGACGCCGGCCACTGGCTGCACCATGACCAGTTCGACCGGTTCATGGCCGAGCTGAAGGGCTTTTTGTGATGCAGCAGGCGAGCGATTTTCTCACTGAGTGCGACCGCATCCTAGGCATAGTCGCGCCGCTCGATGAAGCGACACTGGCGATGCCCACCGCGTTCAAGGGCTGGACGATCAGCGACGTCATCGGCCATCTGCACGTCTGGAACCAGGCCGCGCAGCTGTCGCTCAAGGACGAGGACGCGTTCAAGAATTTCATGCGTCAGGTCGGCGGCATCATCGCCAAGGGCGGGGACCTGAACAGCTTCGAGCGCGTCTGGCTCGACGGGCTGACCGGACAGGCGCTGGTTGCGGCATGGGCCGAGACCTATCGCGCGGTCGCCGCCGATTTCGCCGAAGCCGACCCCGCGCAGCGCGTGCCCTGGGCCGGGCCGAGCATGAGCGCGCGCTCCTCGATCACCGCGCGGCTGATGGAAAGCTGGGCGCATGCCCAGGCGATCTTCGACGTGCTGGGGGTGGATCGCGAGAACGGCGATGCGCTCAAGAATATCTGCGTTCTTGGTCTCAACACCTATGGCTGGACTTTCAAGAACCGCCGGATGGAGCCGCCCCAGCCCGTGCCGCAACTCCGCCTCACCGCGCCTTCGGGCGAATTATGGGTCTTCGGCGAACCGGCGGACGGCGAGCTGATCGAGGGCGATGCGGCGGAGTTCTGCCAGGTGGTGACGCAGACGCGCAACATCGCGGACACGGCGCTCAAGGTGACGGGGGTGAACGCGACGGCGTGGATGGCCATCGCGCAATGCTTCGCCGGCGCTCCGGTCGACCCACCTGCGCCCGGGGTGCGGCGGAAGGCCGAAGCATAAAGCCCCCCGCTCTCTCCCCTTTAGGGGAGAGAAACGAAGGATTGGCAGCTCTGCTGCCTAGCCGAAGTTGAGAGGGGTCAGCGATGGGCGGATTTGTTCAGCAAGGGCAGCGCAAGCCCCCCTCCCAACTCTCCCCCCTGCAGGGGAGAGGGCGATAAGCTCCGGCCCCCTGCGCGCGACCGCGCACCCACCACCAACCCCTCCCTTGCAGGGAGGGGAACGCGCATCGCGCAGCCTCTCCATGAACACGCCCGCCCCTTCGCGCCTTCGCGTGCAAAATCAGGTTCACGAGAAGTCCACGAAGTTGACGGACCCGCGCCCACGCTGGCCATATAGCGGGGCCTTCGAAAAGCTCAGGCTGAGCGGGAATGGTGCGGGTAGGACCAAGAATTCGCAAATACCTGAGAAGTGCAAATATTGCTCTTGTTCGGGTTCTCGCATAACCTCGACCCATGAGAAATCTCGGTTTCCTTCTTGCGCTATTGGTTATCGCCGGACTTTTGCTGGTGCAAAGAAACGATGGTCCCAGTTCTAGACGAATGAAGGCGACTGAAACGTATCTTGTTTTCGATATCAGACCGTTCGGTGACATACCATATATGGCTTTTATCCATCACATCGATCGGCAGCGTGCTCTGGCACGAACAGCGACTCAAGGATATGACGAGCCTTGCAAGCGGAAAAAGACAATCGATGGGTATGAGGTGAACGAACAGCTTCCCACCGATCAGTGCGTCCATATGGAACCTGCCAAAGTCTGGCGCGGTGAATGGGTCAGTCAGTATGAACACACGGTTTTCTGCCCTGCCGAGGCAGAACAAACTGAATGCCCGATCCCCAACGACAGAATATGGCTGAGCGGTGCAATCGGTGGAGAGATCGGCAACCGCTATCTGGTTTCATTTGTCGGCAGAAAGACCAAATATCCCGGCGGTTACGGTCATTTTGGCCTATATCAGTCCGAAATCATCGTTGACCGCATGATCTCCCTGGAGCTGCTTTCAGCCATAGAATAGTGATCTTCCGTCCAAGCTATTTGCTGCACCGGTTGACGCTGTCCATTCGCCTAATAGGTTTGGACGATGTAATCACCCCCGCCTTGGCATCCGGAACGGCAGCATCAGCTTCACGATCCCCTTTTCCAGCCGGTCGAGCGACAGGCTCTCGTGCACCGCCTCGGCGCTCTCGCCGAACAGCCGCGTCTTCAGCGCGGTGCGTGAATAGAAGGGCGTGTCCTCCCAGGTGCGGCGGATCTCGACCGGAGCTCCGGCATCGGCGCGGGTGATGCGCGGCATGCGCCACAAAGTCTTGGGCAGCACGCGTTCGGGGGGCAGCTCAACTTCCCTGATCGCGCCGTCCTCGGCAAAGCGCAGGCCCATGGCGAAGCGGCTGGCATCGCGGCGCTGGCCTTCATAAAGCACCACCGAATCGCGGCCCAGATGCGCGCGCGACCAGTGCCAGTCGGAAAAGCCGCGTTCCAGGGGCTCGATCCCGGCATTGCTGTCGATATAGCCCTCGCCGCGCCAGCTGAGCGAAGGGCTCGCCATATTGACCTCGACCGCCGCGCGCGGGGCGATGGGTCGCCAGGCATGGTTCCCCGCCAGGTCGAGCGGCCATTGGGTCTGCGGCATCATGTGCGGATAGACACGGATCGTGCCGCGCACCCGGCGCGGAATCGGCGCGGTGATCTCTTCCAGGTCGATGCGCAGGCTGGTGCCGTCCCAGTGCATCGCGCTGGGGCCGATGACGAGATGGTCGTGATCGCGCGAAAGATGCTTGCTGCCCCGCTCGGTCATGCACCAGCCGCCGCGCGGGCCGTACAGCGCGACGTTCATCGCGATGTGATTGTCCGGATTGCCGCGCCCGGACCAGTGATAATATGGCGAGAAGACGCTGCCGATAAAGGCGATGATGGTGAGGCCGTGGCGTCCGTCGTCGCTCAGCGCGTCGATATACCACCAGGCATAGCCGCCCGGCGGGACGACCGCATCAAAGGCAGGTCCGCAAGCAGCCGCTCTGCCGCCAAGCGGCCGGAGAGGCTCGCCATCGGGATCCCGGCGCCGGGGTGAATGCCACCCCCGGCCAGATAGAGCCCCGGCAAGCGGCTCGCCGCCCCGGGCCGCTGGAAAGCCGCCTTCCAGCCATGGGTCGCCCGGCCGTACAGGGCGCCGCCCGTCGCCGGGAACAGTTGCTCGTAATCCGACGGGGTCACCAGCTGCGAATTGTCCGGCGAATGGTCGATCGTCAGGCCACAGGCCTCCAGGAAGCCGAAAACTTGCCTCTCGCATCGGTCGATCTCCGCCTGTGAACTCTGGTAGGTATCGCCATTGGCTGGCGCATTCACGATCAGCTGCAGCCGCTCCGGCCCCGGCGGTGCACGCGCCGAATGGTCGTCGCGGTCCTGCGCGCAGATATAGATGGTCGGCGCTTCGGGCACCGCGCCGCGCCCGAAGATCGCGTCGAACTCCGCGCGATAATCGTTCGAAAAGAACACGCTATGCCGGACCAGGGGAAAGCCGCTGGTCTTCGCATTCATCAGCCAGGTCATGCTCGACAAGGAGCGCTGCTTGGGCGGCACCGGGGGCACCGCCTTGCGCACCGCATCGCCCAGCCGCCCGATGTTGAGCGCGGCGGGATCGCCGTTGAACACCACCGCCCGGCCGCGGATGACCTCGCCGGATTGAAGCCGCACGCCGGCGGCGCGGCCATGTTCGGTGACTATCTCGGCAATCGGCGCATCATAGCGGAACTGCGCGCCATTGCTGCGCGCAAGGTCCGCGATGGCCGTCGCGATCGAATGCATGCCGTTATCGGCCAGCCACACGCCATCCTGTTCGACATGCGCGATCAGCATCAGCGTTGCGGGCGCGACGAACGGCGATGACCCGCAATAGGTGGCATAGCGCCCGAACAGCTGCTGCAGTCGGGGATCGTGGAAATGGCGGCCCAGCGCCTTCCACATCGCCTGATAGGGGCGGATCGCCATCGTCTCTGGCAGACGCCTGAGGCCGATGCGCGTCACCAGCGACAGCGGCGTGGGCGCTGAGGCCTCTAGATAGGGTTTGCGCAGCACGTTGAAGATGCGCGCGGCTTCGGTGCAGAAGGTGCGGAAACCTGCGGCATCGCGCGCGCCGAAATAATCGCCGATCGCCGCTTCGCTCTCGTTCACATCGGCAAACAGGTCGAACGGGGTGCCAGGGCCCCAGGCATGGCGCGCGATCAGGCTCGCCGGGGTCAGCGGGATCGCCGAGTCGATGTCCCCGCCGCAATCGGCAAACAGCCGCTCGAACACCCAGCGCATGGTGAACACCGTCGGCCCGCCATCGACTGGCCGTCCTGCGGCCATCACTTCGCGCAGCTTGCCCCCCGGCGTCGGCTGGCGTTCGACCACCAGCACCGGCTCGCCTGCCGCCGCCAGCAAGGCCGCAGCGCTCAGCCCGCCGACGCCTGCTCCCACGACGATGATCGGTTCATGCCGCATCGGTCAGCCAGTCGGGAAAGAAACGGGTCATTCTGCGATGCTAGCACCTGTCCATAAAGTTTGACAGATGTTTGTCGGATAATTTGGACAGCGCGGCGTCAGAGCCTCATGAGCGCGCAGGCAAAGGACTTCGGTTACCCCAGAACCCGAACCGGGTCCGATCCGTCCCAACCCTTCGCAGCGTCGGAGATCATCGCGAACAAGCCTTCGCTGCCGCTCGCGGGTTGCAGCACCTCGACGATCGCGCCTGCATTGGGCCGCGTTTCGGCAGGGCCGCAATCGGCATAGAGCACCGCGCCGTCAGCCCCCACCTTGCCCTCGACCAGCACAAGGCCGCCCGCTGCCTCGATCGCGGCACGCGCCGCCGGGATATCATCGGTCAGAACGCAGATATGGTGCATCGCGCCGCCCTCTGGCCGGTAATCGCCGCGATAGATGGACGGCGCGTCATTGTCCTGCCGGATCAGTTCGATCTGCACATCGCCCCATTGCGCCAGCGCGATGGTGAAGGTGCAATCCGATGGCGCGCCCATGAACCGCGCATCCTCCAGCCGGATGCGTTCCATCACGAAGAACGGCCCCACCCCCATATTCCGGGTCCAGTGCCTGAGCGCGGCATCGAAATCGTCGGGCACGAAAGCGATCTGCATGGGCTTGCCGATGGCGGCGATGGCATGGCTGGGCATGATCCGGTCCTTTCCCCTCACTAAACCAATAGTGTCATTGCCCTTGTCTCTTCTGGCATGGTGCCGCCAATTGCCATTGTCCAAATTGGGAGGCCCGCACATGGCCGATCGCGATCCATCCGACAGCCTGTCCCCGGACTGGGCGGCCTCGCGCAAGCTGCGCGCGCAGGAGATCCGGCGCAAAATCGTCGCCAATGTGGCGAACAAGACCACCGACATGGCCGATTCGCCCCTCCCGCTGCACAAATCGGTCTATACCGGCGAGGCGCGGTTCGAAGCCGAGCGTGAGCATCTCTTCCTGTCGCAGCCGCTGGTGGCGGGGCTGACCGGCGATATTCCCGAACCCGGCGATTATCTGGTGTTCGATGCGGCAGGCCCCTCGATCCTGGTGATCCGCGGCAAGGATGGCGTCGTGCGCGCGTTCCGCAACCTGTGCACGCATCGGGGCGCCAAGCTGGTCGAGCAGGCCGAGCCCTTTGCCGGCAAGGCCAGCCGCATCGCCTGCCCCTTCCACGCCTGGACCTTCGACAATCTGGGCAAGCTGATCGGCCAGCCGGGCAAGGCGGGCTTTGCAGATTGCGCCATCGGCGCGCGCGACCTTCTCGAGCTGCCGTGCAGCGAATATCTTGGCCTGATCTTCGTGCGCGCGTCCGAGGGCGAGCCGATCGACGCGGCGGCGCATCTGGGCGATTTCGCCGATCAGCTGGCGCTGATCGAGCTCACCCGCGCGGTGCCGGTGAAAAAGGGCATATTGACGGCGGACTCGAACTGGAAGTTCGCGCTCGACACCTATGGCGAGGGCTATCATTTCGCAGCATTGCACAGCTCGACCATCGGCCAGACGCATTACAAC